>JAEEJN010000096.1 GCA_016281935.1 Bacillota bacterium
GAACGGAGGATATGCCATGTACAGGATCCTGAAGACCCATCCGGAACTCGAGCCTTTTGCGAAGGATATCGCGCTCCGAATGGAAAGATATGAGGAGAAACGCACGCAGCTCGTGCCCGACGGCTCCGCTCTTTCCGGTTTCGCCAACGCCCATCAGTGGTACGGATTCCACAGGACCGAGGACGGCTGGGTATACCGCGAATGGGCTCCCGCCGCCGACTGCGTCTATCTTACGGGCGATTTCAACGAATGGAGATGGACGGTGACGCCTCTGACCCGTCTGGAGAACGGGAACTGGGAGCTAAGGCTGCCCGCAGACGTCCTGCACACCGGGAGCCGTGTCATGACAATCGTCAGGAACGGCGACGCCCTGACGCAGCACATCCCCCTGTACGCGAAGAGGGTCACGCAGGACTGGGTCACCCAGAGCTGGTGCTGCGAAGTATGGGACGATCCGAACTCCTTCGAATGGACGGACGAAGGCTTTGTGAGCGAAGAGAAGCCGTTCATCTACGAAGCCCACGTCGGCATGAGCAGCGAGGAAGACAGGATCGCGACCTATCGTGATTTCGCGGACAACGTCCTGCCGCACGTCAAGGACGGAGGCTACAACACGATCCAGCTCATGGCCGTGATGGAGCATCCCTTCTACGGATCCTTCGGATACCAGGTCAGCAGCTTCTTTGCGGCTTCCAGCCGTTTCGGGTATCCCAACGATCTCAAATACCTCGTGAACAAAGCCCATTCGATGGGCATTCGCGTGCTGCTGGACGTCGTGCATTCCCATTCCGTGGGCAACACGCTGGAAGGGATCAACCGTTTCGACGGCACGGACTATCAGTTCTTCCACGCCGGACCCGAAGGGGACCATCCCGCGTGGGGGACGAAGCTCTTCGACTATGACAAGCCCGAAGTCCTCCATTTCCTTCTCAGCAACCTGAAGTTCTGGATGGAGGAATACCATTTCGACGGATTCCGTTTCGACGGTGTGACTTCCATGCTTTATCACAGTCACGGGCTGGGGACCGCGTTCTCCAATCTGTCCATGTATTTCACCATGGATACGGATACGGAAGCCGTGACCTACCTGCAGCTCGCGAATGAACTGATCAAGGAGATCAACCCTCACAGTCTGACGATCGCCGAAGACATGAGCGGCATGCCCGGCATGTGCGAACCCATCTCCGACGGCGGGATCGGTTTTGACTACCGTCTCGGAATGGGAATCCCCGACCTTTGGATCCGTCTCATCAAGGAACAGAAGGACGAAGACTGGAACCTCGGGAACATCTGGCATGAGCTCACGTTCCGCAACGCTCCGACCGTAGCCTATGCCGAGAGTCATGATCAGGCGCTCGTAGGAGACAAGACGATCATGTTCCGTCTGGCAGACGCAGCTATGTATGATCAGATGCAGAAAGACTGCCATACGGACGTGATCGACAGAGCGATGGCACTCCACAAGATGATCCGTCTTTTGACGATGGCAGCCGGCGGCACAGGATATCTCGCCTTCATGGGCAATGAATTCGGTCATCCCGAATGGATCGATTTCCCGAGACCGGGGAACGGTAACAGTTTCAAGTACTGCCGCAGGCAATGGAGCCTTCTCAGGAACGAAGACCTCAAGTATCCCGCCCTCTACCGTTTCGACCGCGACATGATCCATACCGCGGAAGAGTACAGGATCTATGATGAGGAATACCCCGATCTTCGCTGGATCCACGAAGACGACAAGATCATCGCCTTCGAGCGCGGCGGTCTCCTGTTCGTATTCAATTTCTCTCCGACAGGGAGCCGGACCGACTACAGGATCCCCGTGGGGAAAGCCTGTGATTACGAAGTCCTGTTCACGAGCGATGACGGAGCCTACTGCGGCTGGGACAGGATCGACCACAGCAGGGTCAGTTCCTTCATCCCGGGAGAAAAAGGCAGCTGCGTCCGTCTCTATCTTCCTGCGAGGACATGCCTCGTGCTGAAGGCCTGCGACTGAAAGCAGAAAGAAAAAAGAGATGCCGGAACATCGGATGTTCCGGCATCTTACTTATTCTGTAGGTCAGCCTTCGAAAACGACGTTGCCGTCGATCAGCACCTTATGGATCTTCGTGGACACTTCGAAGGGGCATCCGTCGGTCAGGACGATGTCAGCATCCTTGCCGGCTTCAAGGGAACCGACGCGTTCCTGAGCGCCGATATGGCGGGCAGGATTGATCGTGATCGCCTGAAGCGCGCCGAAGGGATCCATTCCGGCTTTGACCGCGAGGCCTGCACAGAGGGGCAGGTAAGCCTGCGGGATGACGGGGGAGTCCGTGATGATGGACACCTGGCATCCGGCCTTCTGAAGGACGCCGGGCGTGGTCCATGACTTGTTGCGGAGTTCGAACTTGCTGGGATGGGTGAGCGTGGGACCGACCGCGAGGGGATAGTTCTCTTTGGCGAGCTCATCCGCGATCAGATGGCCTTCCGTCACGTGTTCGAGCGTCAGCTTGACCCCGAATTCCTTTGCGATGCGGATGGCTGTGAAGATGTCGTCCGCCTGATGCGCATGCGCTTTCAGGGGCATCTCGCCGCGGATCACGGGCAGCAGGGAATTGAGCTTCATGTCGAAGGGAGGCTTCTTGGAAGGATCGTCTCCGGCCGCCCGGATCTTCGCGTCGTACTCTTTGGCCTTGAAGAGCATCTCGCGGAGCTTGCCGGCCGTGGACATGCGGGTGGAGTCGCCGGAATTCCGATAGCAGCGCTTGGGGTTCTCGCCGAAGGCGCACTTCATGGCGTTCTCGCGGATGAGCGTCATGTCGTCCACACGCTTGCCGACCGTCTTGACGACGGTGAAAGTGCCGCCGAGCACGTTCGCGCTTCCGGGGCCGACGCAGATCGTCGTGACGCCGGCGTTGCGGGCTTCGGTGATCGCGGGATCGAAGGGCTGGAATCCGTCGATGCCTCTCAGCTGGGGAGAGAGGATGTCGTTCATCTCGTTGTAGTCCTGGCCTTCATAGCCGATTCCGGAGCCGTCCAGGCCCGTATGGCCGTGGGCTTCGACGAAGCCCGGATAGACTTCCAGGCCGGAAGCGTCGATCACTTCGGCATCAGCGGGAGCGGGATAATCGGGAGCGATCGCGAGGATCTTGCCGTTTTCCACGGCGATGTCAGCTTTGTAGGGCGTCTCGTTGACAGCGTCATGGACGAGACCGTTGCGGATGATGATCATGCTGCCTCCTTCATTTCAGTGCGTCTTTTGCGAGGAGCAGAGCACCGGTGATACCGGCCCTGTCTCCGAGTCCAGGGGATACGATATAGTCTTCCATGCCGCCGGTGACTTCCGGCGTCTGGATATAGCCGTTGAGGTATTCCTTCGTATAGCGGCGGATCAGCGGGAAAAGCTGATCCTGGTGCATGACCCCGCCTCCCAGGATGATCTTCTGCGGAGAGAGCGTCACGATGACGTCTGCGCACATCTGCGCGAGATAACGCGCTTCCAGATCCCATGCGGGATGATCGGGACCGAGATCGCGTCCGGGCCTGCCCCAGCGTTTCTCAAGAGCCGGACCGCTGGCCAGGCCTTCCAGGCAGCCCTTATGGAACGGGCAGAAGCCGTCCGGCGAGGGATCGTCCGCTTCGGGACGGAGAAGGATGTGTCCGAGCTCGCAGTGGAGCATGCCGTGCATCGGTTTTCCCTCGAGGATGACGCCTCCGCCGATCCCGGTCCCGACTGTCACGTAGAGCAGACTGGAACACCCGCGGCCCGCGCCGAGAAGGGCCTCGCCGTATGCCGCACCGTTCACGTCCGTGTCGAAACCGACCGGGACGCCGAGGGCGTCCCTGAAGCGGGACGCGATAGGGGTATGCTGCCAGGCGAGTTTGGGCGTCGTCGTGATCGAACCGTAGGTGGGGGAGGCCAGGTCGAGATCGACCGGTCCGAAGCTCCCGATGCCGACGGACTCGACGTTCTTGCCGGCGAAGAAACGGATGAGCTGAGGCAGCGTTTCTTCAGGGGTGAGTGTGGGGAAAGTCTCCGTGCACAGGATCGTGCCGTCTTCCTTTCCTACGGCGCAGACCATTTTGGTCCCGCCGGCTTCCAAAGCGCCTAAAATCATTTATTCCTCCTTCATCAGATGAACGTTGACGTGGTCGTAGGTCATCTGGATACCGTTTTCACGGAAAACTCTTGCAAGGCTGTTCTGTATGCCGAACATGACTTCGAAATAATCGGGGCTCTTGACCCAGACACGGATGACGTAGCTGATGGCGGAATTCCCGTATTCGGTCACGGCTACGAACGGGGCAGGATCTTTGAGGACCTTGTCGCAGGAGTTCGCAAAATCCGAGAGGACCCTCAGCACGTGATCCACGTCGTCGTCATAGGATGCGGAGATATTGATGTCCATGCGCCGGGTGGGATGCGTGGAGAAATCCGTGACCGTGGCGGAAGCGACCGTGGAATTCGGTACGGATACGGCCTTGGAATCGAAAGTGCGCAGTCTCGTGTAGAACAGCCCGATCTCGGTCACGGTGCCGTCCGTTCCGCCGATGGACACGTAGTCGCCCACGGCGAAAGGCTTCGAGTACAGGATGGTGATGCAGCCGGCGACGTTGGTCAGGGCGCCCTGTGCGGCCATGGAGATCGCGAGGGTGAATACGCTGAGAATAGCAACGAGGGACGTCATGGGGATGCTCAGGATGCTGCATACGATGATGAGCGTCAGGACGATCAGGGCGATGGAAACGGCCGCCGTCACGATCGGGGCGATCTGCTTGCCCTGGGGACGCGCGTCGAGCTGTTTTTTCAGCAGTGTCAGGATGCCTTTGCGGATGAGCAGGCAGGCGACGAGCACCGCGACCGCGGGAAGGATCTGCTTCAGCCCGAAATTGCCGACTGAATCGGTGAAAGAGTTCAAGAGTTCCTGGAAATCCATTTTTTCTCCTTTGATTATAGATGATCTGAACCTTTATCTGCTTATTTCCGCTGCGTACCATTTAAGGACCAGAGCCACGACCCGGTCGTAGCTCCGGATCCCTTCCGGCTGCGCGTTCGATTTGAGATAGTTGTCGTTCATCGTGTCCGACGCTTCCTGAACAGGACCTTCGAAGGCCTTCCAGTAGGCGTTGTGCTGGGCGAGGTCCCGTCTCTGCGCATCGCTGTAGAGCGAATAGCAGCGGGCGAAAGCGTCGTAATCGTCGTCATGTAGTTCGTTCATGCAGTAGATGAGCGCGAGCATCGTCCCGGAATAAACGAATTCGGGCCGGTCGGAGGATCTGCAGGACAGGAAAGCCATGAAATTGGCTTCGTCTTCCCGGGCAACGCCCCGCTGGTGGGCCGCCTCGTGAGATGCGGTCGACAGCTGCAGGAAGGCGGGCATATCGCAGTTCAGGTTCGCTTCCTCCGTAAAGGGGATAAAGATGCCCGACGTGTCGCCCCAGCTCATGAAGCGGGATCCGACGACGATCTTGGGAGGCGCGTACATGCGGCCCCACAGTCCCGGATAGGTCTCGGAGAGCGCGATGTAGTTCGAATTGATCCTCGTCAGCTCGGACACGAGGTCGTCGGGGAGGACGACGCATCCGTTTTCGTCTTCCGGAAGGCCCTTTCTCAATTCAGCCGCTTCGGGGATCAGTTCGGAACAGACTTTTTCCAGCAGTTCCGTCGACATTTCCGTGTCCGGAAGTCCCAGGGTGCGTTCCAGGGTGAGCCTGTGGTAGTTCCATCCCCAGAGGAGATAGAACAGACAGTAGGCGCATCCTGCCAGAGCAAGAAGAAGGCTGACCGTCTTGGTAAGGCGGATCCAGGGATCGGGTCTGGAGAACATCCTGTAGGTCTGGATCCCGATGGATGCAAGAAGAGCCAGAGAACCGAATACGAGGATGAGTTCGGCGGCGGAGATCGGGAGCCATCCCGTCAGAAGGCTCACAGGCTGGGAAAGGATGGGGAAGAGACCCCTGGAATAGAACCTTTCGACGAATTCGGGATGTCTCGAGAGTGCTTTCGTCGCGAGCCAGGTCAGCGGCGCCAGCGCGGCCAGGGGAAGGCATACGGCAAGAAAACGCCATCGTCCGGCGTTCTTCCGTTCCTTTGATTTTCCTTCCATCTCCGGCTCCTTCCCGGTACCGGCCCTTTGGGGCCGCTCCCGTTTGGAATCATTATAGAAGTTTCCCTTTTCTTTGACAAGAAAAAGGCCAAATTTCATTCAGGTGCTTGTAAATCGTGCCCGAATCCGATATATTTAGCTTAGGAACAGCAAGTTCCGCCAGTGAGACTCAAAAGAGGAGATTGCCATGAAACAGTATGAAGATCAGGCATGGAGAGAGTCCATGCGTATCCGTCTGGACGTGAACCATCTCATGGATGAACACATGGACGCGTCCGCCCAGACCGGATTCGAAAAACAGGTAGGCGCCGTCACGGAAGCCGATCTGGCAAAGATCATGCCCCGTGCGGAACGCGCCCGCAGGAGCCTGTCCCACAAATGGGGCAAAGCCTCCCAGATGATGGGATGGACCAAGCTTCCTACCGGCCAGCGCAAAGTGGTGGACGATATTCTGAAGACCGCCGCCCGCATCCGCAGGAATTTTGACACCTTCGTCGTTCTGGGCATCGGCGGCTCCGCTCTCGGCCCGATCGCCGTGCAGCAGGCCCTGAACCATCTGCACTACAACGAGCTTCCCGCCGAAAAGCGCAACGGTCCCCGCTTCTACGTGGAAGACAACGTCGATCCCGAGCGCATGGCTGCGCTGTTCGACGTCATCGATCCCAAAACCACCTGCTTCAACGTGATCACCAAATCCGGCGGCACGTCCGAGACCATGAGCCAGTACATCATCCTGACGACCTGGCTGAAGGAAAAACTGGGCAACGCATGGACCAAGCACGTCATCGCGACCACCGATAAGAAAAAAGGCAATCTGATCCGTCTTGCCAAGGAGAACGGCCTCAAGACCTTCGTCATCCCCGACGGCGTGGGCGGCCGTTTCTCCGAGCTTTCTCCCGTGGGTCTTCTTCCCGCTGCCGTGACCGGCATCGACATCGAAGGCCTCCTGGCCGGCGCTGCTTATATGCAGGAGATCTGCGAAGAAGAAGAAGACATGCGCAAGAACCCCGGCTGGATGGCAGGCATCCTGGGCTATCTCCTCATGACCAAGGGCAAGAACATCGAAGTGCTCATGCCTTACGCCGACAGCCTGAAATACATGGCCGACTGGTATGCCCAGCTGTGGGCCGAATCCCTCGGCAAGAAATTCTCCGTACGCGGGAAGGTCGTGCACGTGGGCCAGACTCCCGTCAAATCCCTGGGCGTCACGGATCAGCACAGCCAGGTGCAGCTCTACGCCGAAGGCCCCTTCGACAAGGTCGTCACCTTCCTCGCGGTGGACAACTACCGCGCCGAAGTGAAGATCCCCGGCGGCTTCGACGACATGCCCAACGTCAATTTCCTCTGCGGACATACGATGAACGAACTGATCAAAGCCGAGTGCAGCGCCACCGAATATGCGCTGACCAAGGCCGGCAAGGTCAATCAGACGATCATCCTGCCCGAAGTGAACGCCTTCACTCTGGGCCAGCTCATGTATCTGTGGGAATTCAAGACCGCCGTCGCCGGCGAGCTCCTGAGCATCAATGCTTTCGATCAGCCCGGCGTCGAGGAAGGCAAGAACGCGACCTATGCGATCTTCGGCCGTCCCGGATACGAGGAGAAGAAAGCGGAACTGGCTTCCCAGCCCGCGAAAGATCCCAAATTCATCCTCTGATCTTCGGATCGGAAATCAAAAAAGAGGGCTTCGGCCCTCTTTTTCGTTATTCTGAATATCGAATTCATTGATCTTTTTTTTCAGAACGCAGGGGATCAGTTCTTCGTCTTTTTCTTTCTGACGGAGAATCCGAAAGTTCCAAGAGCTTTGCCCAGCGTATAGTAAGTCCCGTGCGAATAGGAGACGAGGTCCGCCCTTTCCAGATGCAGGGATCCTTTGTCGTCCAGAAGCTCCTCGTCCACGTTGATTCCCGTGATGTCCGCGAGGAACATGTCGTGGGAACCGAGCGGGATGACGTCGGTGACCCTGCATTCGATCTGCAGCGGGCTCTGGGAGATGCCGGGGCAGGATACGGTCGTTCCCGGTTCCGGATCCAGGCGGCAGAGCTCGAACTTGTTGACCTTTGCGCCGGATACGACGCCGCAGGTATCCGCGGCCCGGACGAGTTCCCGGGTCGTGAGGTTCACGGTGAATTCCCGTTCTTTTTTCAGGATGGCGTGGGAATGCCTTTCGGGACGGACGGAGATGTACAGCTTCGCCGGGTGCGAGCATACGATGCCCGTCCAGGCCACGGTCAGGATATTGGCGTCTTCGCCCCGGCCGCAGCTGACCATGACCGCAGGCAGCGGGGATTCCAGGGTTCCGGGTTTCCAGTGCTGTTTCATAGGCGCCTCCTTTTTGTCCATTATATCCTTTTCCGTATCCGCGCACAATCGGGTTGCGGAAAAGAAGGATATACGCCGGTTATGCGGAACAGAAGGATATCATAACGGCGAAAGGCATCGCGGTGGGCCTCGGACATCCGGACGAAGACGTCTGGGATTTCTATCTCGGCAAGAAGGTCGAGAGATGCTTCCCGGTAGGCGTCGTCCTGACGATCGCTGCGGCCGGCAGCGAGACCTCTAATTCCTCGGTCACTTCAGGGAACTGTCCAAGGCGGACGTCCTTGAGATCTATCGGATGGCCAACAGATAAGGCGCAAACGAGTACCGTAATAGGCAAAACCCGCGGCAGGGAGACAGCGGTTTCCGGCCTGCGGGCCTTGTTCTCTGAACGGACAGATCAGACTTCCGCAAGGTCTGATTTTCATCACGGCAATTGCATTGTATCGGAAAGTTTGATATACTGTAAAAAAAGGAGGTAACAACCATGGCAGATACCAAAAAGGTCAATGAGATCCAAAAAGTGACCGATAACGGCACGATCAATTTCGCTTCCGACGTCATCGCGACCATTGCCGGTCTGGCGACCTCCGAAGTCAAGGGTGTTGCCAGCATGAGCGGCAGCGGCCTGGCTGATTTTCTCGGACGCAAGAACCTGACGAAGGGCATCAAAGTCTCCGTGGAAGACGGCAAAGTCAGCCTGGATGCCAGCATTGTCGTAGTCTACGGCGTCAAGCTCCAGGAAGTCGCAGTCGAGGTGCAGAAGAGCATCAGCAAGGCCATCGAGACGATGACGGGACTCGAAGTCGCCACCGTCGACGTCAACATCCAGAACATCGTGTTCGAGAAGGAGCAGGAAGTCCCCGCTCTTCCCGAGGAGACGGAAGAATAACACCGGTGCCCTGACGACAGGGCCCAGACGGCACCCGTGCCCGTATGGGGATGCCCATGCGGGCAGTGGCGCCTCTTTGTTTTTGGATCAATTCGGAGGATGAAGCTATGAAAGTTCGCGTATTTGACAGGATCCTGATCTTTCTCGTCGTGCTGCTGCTCCTCGCGCTTGCAGGCGCTATCGTCCTGTATGCGTACGGCATCGTGCCGGTGGATACGATCACGTTCTACCTGAAGGCCTATCAGGGTTATTGGATCAACACCGTCATCTTCACGGCAGTCGCGGCCGTTCTCTTCCTGATCGCGCTCCGGCTGTTCGTCTCTGCCTGCCGCAGGGACGTTCCCAAGCGCCAGAGCAATACGGCAGTCATCGGACTGACGGAATCCGGCTCCGTAACGATCGCGCTATCCACCGTGCAGGCGCTCGCCAAGCAGTACGTGCTCAGCTATCCCGACGTGCAGACGGCCCATCTCTGGGTGAAGACGCTCGAGCAGGGTACGCTGGACGTATCCGTGAAGATGGCCGTGAACCAGGGCGTAAACATTCCCGAACTCACCCGTCAGGTCCAGGGCGGTCTGTGCGAGATGATCCAGCAGACGACCGGACTGAAGGTCGAAACGGCTTCCGTCCTCGTGGACAATTCCATTTCTCCCAAGTCCTCCTCCAAGGCTGTGACGAAAGAATAATCGGAGGCAGACATGAAAAGCTTATGGGAGATCTATGCTCCGTATCGTGAAAGGGTCCTTTGGACAGCGCTGTTCGTCGTCATCGGAATCCTTTTCCTGACGATCGGTGTCTGGAGGACGCTCCTTCTTGCCGTCATGGGTGCGGTCGGATGGTGCATCGGATTCAGGGGCGATGAGCCCGAACGTTTCTCGGAGATCGTGGACACGCTTTCCGAAAAGCTCAAAAAGCATTGATACTGGAGTAAAGACATGGACCGTAAAACACGGCAGGGTTCCAGGATCTGCGCAATGCAGATCCTGTACAGCCGGGAAACGGGCGGGGAAGACCTGTCCGGCACGCAGGACATCGCGATGGAGGTCCTGCCTCTTGAAGAAGCCGACGGAGAATACATGGATTCCGTCCTGAAGGGCGTCGCTGAGCATCTGGAAGAGATCGACGCGGCCATCAGCCGCTATGCGGTGGGCTGGAAGATCGACCGCCTTCCCAAAGTGGACCTTTCGATCCTGCGTCTCGGCATCTTCGAGATCTTCTGGAGAGACGACATCCCCGACAAGGCAACGATCAACGAATGCGTGGAAATGGCCAAAAGCTATTCCACGCCTGATTCGGGTTCCTACATCAACGGCATCCTTTCCTCCTGCCTGAAGGAAAAGGGCGCTGCCGCGGAAGAAGTGCCCGTATCCGAAGAAGAATAATCCGTAACCGTGAGGCGGAGCTTCTGGCAGGCTCCGCGATTTTTATGATGAGGTGACAATATGGCTCAGTTAATGGACGGCAAAGCACTTTCCCAGATCGTATGGGAAGAAACACTGGAAGAGGCTCAGGCTTTCGAAGCCGAGCGCGGACGCAAACCCGTACTGGCGGTCCTTCTCGTGGGTGAAGACCCCGCTTCCAAGATCTACGTACGAAACAAGGCGCGCGCCTGCAAAGCCTGCGGCATCGAATCCCGCGTCATGCGTCTCGCTGCCGAAACGACGAAGGAAGAGCTCCTGGACATCATCCGCGGTCTGAATGCGGATCCCGCAGTGGACGGCGTCATGGTCCAGCTCCCTCTGCCGCGCGGACTCGATGAATCCGAGATCCTCGCCTCGATCGATCCCGACAAGGACGTGGACGGACTGCACACGGTGAACCTCGGCCGCCTCGCCGCCGGCAAGGAAGGCTTCGTTCCCTGCACGCCTCAGGGCGTCATGCGGATCCTTTCCCACTATAACGTGGAGATCGAAGGCAAGCACGCCGTCGTCGTCGGCCGCAGCAACATCGTAGGCAAGCCCATGGCCATGCTGCTGCTCGCGCAGAACGCGACCGTGACCATCTGCCATTCCCGCACGAAGGATCTCAGATCCTACGTGCAGAGCGCCGACATCCTCGTCGCGGCCGTCGGAAAAGCCGACATGATCCCCGGCGACTGGCTGAAGCCCGGATGCGTCGTCATCGACGTGGGCATCAACCGTACGGACGACGGACTCAAAGGAGACGTCGAAGGGCAGGGTGCCGATGAAAAGGCTTCTCTGCGCACGCCCGTTCCCGGCGGCGTAGGCCCCATGACCGTCGCCATGCTCATGCACAACACGATGGAAGCCGCCCGCCGTCATGGATGAACTGGTATTCTCTGTAACAGAACTGAATACCTACGTCCAGCGCAGCCTCCAGTCGGATCCGATCCTCAGACGGATCCGCGTGAGAGGCGAAGTGAGCAACTTCAAACGCTATTCTTCGGGCCACTGCTACTTTTCGCTCCGGGACGACAGGAGCCGCATCAGCTGCGCCTGGTTCGCCAATTCGCAGGATCCCAGAGGCCTTTCCGTCCTGCGGGACGGAGCCAAGGTCCAGGTGATCGGATCTGCGGGCCTCTATCCCCGGGACGGTCAGTTCCAGCTCATCGTGGAACAGGTCCGGGCGGAAGGCGTAGGCATGTGGCAGGAGCTCCTGCGCCAGTCGATCGAAAGGCTGCGCTCGGAAGGACTCCTGGATCCCGCAAGAAAGCGTCCTCTCCCGCAGATGCCCGGATGCGTGGGAGTCATCACGTCTCCTTCCGGAGCCGCCATACGCGATATCATCCGCGTAGCCACGAGGCGCATGCCATGGGTCCGCATCCTCCTGTACCCGGTCGCGGTGCAGGGGGAAGACGCACCGGACCAGCTGCTCAAGGCGCTCGCGTATTTCAGTGAGCATCCGGTCTGCGACGTCGTCATCATCGGCAGGGGCGGGGGATCTGTGGAGGATCTCTGGGCCTTCAATGACGAAAGAGTCGCGAGAGCCGTAGCGGCGTGCCCAGTGCCCGTCATCTCCGCGGTCGGACATGAGATCAACCTCTCGCTGACCGACCTCGTGGCCGACGAACAGGCCGCGACGCCTTCCATGGCCGCCGAACGCGCCGTTCCCGACGCATCCGCACTCCGGACGGTGCTCATGAACACGCGCAGGGCTCTCGACGTATCCGCAGACCAGGCCGTGTCCAGGATGGAAGAACAGCTCAAACGGCGCAGGCACGTGCTCTCTCTTCTGACGCCCGACGCGCGCTACGTCCAGGAGATCGCCAGGATCAGCGCTTCCCGCGCCAGACTGGATCTCTCCGTGACATCGCGCATGAGGACGGAAGAACAGAAGCTCGTCCACACGAAGGAAGTGCTCCGCGCATTCTCGCCCGCAAGAGTCCTCGAAAGAGGCTATGCCATGGCGATCCTCCCCGACGGAAGACCTCTTGTGTCTGCCGAAGACGTGGACGTCGGAGATCCTCTCCGTCTGTACTACGCGGGAGGGAACCTGAAAGTACAGGTCACAGATAAATCAGAGGAAAGATATGGAAAAGACTGAATCTTACGAATCCATGACAAAGCGTCTGGACGAGATCATCGCTTCGCTCGAAAAGGGGAGCAGCAGTCTGGAAGACACGCTGAAACTCTATGAGGAAGGCGTGCGTCTTGCCGACGAATGCGAGAAATACCTGACGCAGGCCCGCGCGAGGATCGAGATCCTGACACAGAACGGGGAAGAAATGAAAGCCGTTCCCTTCGATGCAGGAGAAGAAGAATGAGACTCATCGGAGAGACAGCATGGAGAGAGACGGCGGGCCGCGTCGAGCGGGAACTGCGTTCCATCCTCGAAGGGCTCGACTGTCCCGGACTGATCCGCGAATCCATGGGCTACAGCCTGCTCGCGGGCGGGAAAAGGATCCGTCCCGTCGTCATGATACAGCTCTGCGAACTGTTGGGAGGACGGGAGAAAGACGTCATGCCTCTCGCCTGCGCGATCGAGATGATCCACAGCTATTCTCTCATCCACGACGATCTTCCCGCCATGGACAACGACGTCCTGCGGCGCGGCAAGCCGACGAACCACGTGGTCTACGGGGAAGCCCAGGCGATCCTCGCGGGAGACGGACTGAGCAATCTCGCTTATGAAGTCATCCTGCACGCGCTTCCGGAAGATCCCGCCGTACGGACGGGATTCCTGAAAGCCGCGGCCTATCTGTCCCGCTGCGCCGGCGTTTGCGGCATGGGAGGGGGCCAGTGCATGGATCTCCTCGCCGAAAAGGAACCTGCGTCGCTGGAAACGCTGACGGAACTCGAAAGGCTCAAGACCGGCGCCCTTCTGCGCGCAAGCCTCGTCTGCGCCGCTTTCACGGCGGGCAGGGAAGACCTGATTTCTTCCCTCGAGACCTACGGAGACGCGATCGGGCTCCTGTTCCAGATCCAGGACGATCTCCTGGACGCGGTGGGCGACGAGGCCCTTCTCGGCAAGAGCATCGGAAAAGACGCTCTCGCCGGCAAAACGACGTTCGTCAGCGCCCTCGGCATCGAGGGAGCGGCACAGGCTGCACGGGATTACAGGGACAGGGCCGAGGAAGCCCTTGGATCGCTTCCTGACGCCGCCCGCAGTTATCTGAAAGACCTTACGGCAGATCTTCTTGAAAGGGATCACTGACCGGCATGAAGAACTTTTTTCTGCAGATATGGGAAAACCCCGTATTTGTACCCGCACTCATCGCCTGGCTGATCGCCCAGGTGCTCAAGACCCTCATCAACTGGAGAATGAACCGGCATCTGTCCTGGGAGAGGATGGTCGGTTCCGGCGGCATGCCCAGCTCCCACAGCGCGCTCGTCGTATGCGCGACCATCATGCTGGGCCTGACGCAGGGTTTCAATTCGCCTCTGACAGGAGGCATGGCGATCGTTTCCCTGATCGTCATGTACGACGCGTCCGGCGTCCGCAAGGAAACGGGCAAACAGGCGAAAGTCATCAACGATCTTATGGAAAGGCTGTTCTCCGCCGAAGAGATCGACGAAGCGCTGCTCAAGGAGCTGATCGGTCACGAGCCGATCGAAGTCTTCGCAGGAGCCATTCTCGGCGTGCTCGTCGCCATCGGCTGCTACTTTGAGATGTATCATGGGTGAATACTTGGACCGGATCGGGGATCCTTCGGATCTCCGGGACCTGACCGACGAGGAGATCTCCCTTCTCTGTGAGGAGATCCGTCAGGAGATCATAGCGGTGACCGCCCAGAACGGCGGCCATCTCGCTTCGAGTCTCGGCGCCGTGGAACTGACCGCGGCTGCCTTTCTCGCGTATGATTTCCCGCGGGACAGGATCGTCTGGGACGTGGGACACCAGTCCTACACCCATAAGATACTGACCGGCAGGAAGGAAGGATTTGACGATATCCGCACATACGGCGGCATGAGCGGCTTTCCGAACCATAAGGAGAGCAA
>JAEEJN010000097.1 GCA_016281935.1 Bacillota bacterium
CGCAACGTCCTGCCCTGGAAGGGCGAGGCCGACTACGGCGTCGTGATCAAGGACGAGTGCCTGGCCAACGAAGACGGCAAGGTCACCGTTGAAGCCAAGAAGTACGGCTTCTACGTCATCATCATCAAGAAGTAATCCAGATATAAACAGAGCGCCGGCTTCAAGCCGGCGCTTTCGTTATGCCCGGTACCGATCTTTTCACCGCCCTGGCTGCAGAGCGGCCGTCCTTTCCTCGATCAGTCCGCAGAACCTTTCCTTTATCGTTGCGGGAAGATCGGATTCCCTGCACATCGCCAGGTATCGCTCCTTCATGGAAATCGTCTTTCGGATCATTTTCACGGCGGCATCCTGCGGTAATCCTTTGGCATCTGCAAACTTCAGAAAATCGTTCCTGCGGATGTTTCTCTTTTTCCCATTGAGGGTCAATGCAAGCTGTTCGGTATCGCCCGGCAGGATCACGTTGACGGGCAGCATATCATAGGCTTCGGAGAGCACGTACTTCTGACTGGCCGGCGCCGTTTCGATCATGGAGAAGTTTTTCAGATGCATATCGGAGTTTCCGACTGCAAACGAAAACACGATCCTGAAGAAAAGTTCGGACAGGTCGAGTCCGGGGTTCTGTGAATACCGGGAAACGACTTCGGCGCAACGCTCATAGGATCCCTGATATTTGTTTTCAGTGAGTCTCTGTTCCAACTGACAGAAGTCTTCCATTGCCAGCATCCTGATCCCGGGATCATTCCTCGTTGGCAGGATGCGGTCGATCCGTTTGGTGATGTAGGCAACAGAAAAACGGTTTCCCGACGGCATGCGGATCAGCGCGTGAGGAACGACGGAGATACCTGTTGCCTGAGCCATCTGCATGACCAGGTGTTCGGCCTCCGGAAGAGCCTCAAAATGCTCCGTCTGCGGCTTGAGGATATATCCGGAAGGATAGTTGACCAGCGTCAGGCGGGGTGTCCCTTCATTGGTTTTGAGGTGAAGCGACATCTTCTTCTGTACGCCGGGCACGGTTATGCCTTTGTTGGAGTTCTCCAGAGCAATGCGGGTCAGCGATTCTTCCGAAATGTCCAGTTCCGGCAGGACTCTTGTCCCGAAAAAACGACGGATACAGGCGGAATGCCACTGCGCTTCCGTTTCCGCGGCGGAAGCCTTCTCTGTTATCGGTTTTCCGCAGCAAAGGCACCTCATGCTTTATCCTCCCTGATGCTCACGGCTCCGATACAGTCTCTGCATGCGACGAGAAGGAGACCGAAACGGTCGCGCTGGTCGATCTTCCAGTTCCGTGAGACCAGATCCAGGAGCCAGCCTTCCGGGATCAGACCGTCAAAAAAGGCAAATAGAGTCTTCGACAGGAAAGGCTGTTCCTGTCTGGGAAGAGTCAGGCTGACCGGCGGAGCATCCGGATTTGAGAGATAATCCGGATCATACCGGAATTCGTATCCGTCGTCCGTTTCACTGAGCGTGCCGGCATAATCCTCTCTCACATATACGTATGCGGTTCTGAATCCCGGTTCCATTATTCTGCACTCCTTCCGGGTACAGCTTTCATGCCGAACATGGCGAGAGCCTGATTGACCTTATCCATGCGCACTGTCTCCTTTCCTTGTTCCAGATCCCGGACAAAACGAAGTCCAAGACCGGAGCGCATGGCGAACTCCTCCTGAGTCAGGCCGGATTCTTTTCTTTTTTTCTTGATAAAAACAGCGATCTCATTCATAACTTCATTTTATACCCGAACGGGGATACTGTCAATATGAAATATGAAGATTATATTAGAAAGGGTATAATATATGGTAAAACGCATAAAAATATACCCGTTATGGTATATTTTTATGTGAATAGAGATGAGGTTTCCACAAATTTCTGTTCCGACAGGATACAAACATCATCACACCCCGACCGTCATGGTTTCGGAAATGAGCGGCATTGCCCGTGTAGAAGTGGATCCAGCAAAAAAAGCTGCGGCAAAACGACGGTTTTGCCGCAGCATGACCCATGTTTCGGGCATTTACGATCTGATATCGGATCAGAGTTCGTTCAGCATGTATTTCTGGGTGAAGGCCTTGATCTCGTCGCTGCCTTCCTTCAGCTGTTCGGGCTGATCGCGGAACACGATCGTGAACATCTCGTCCGGCGTGAAGGGCTTCCATTCGGGCAGAGGCTTTCCGATGCGGTCGCATCCGTTGGGATCCCCGTTCTTAACGAAGTTGGCCCAGTAGGAAGAGACCTGACGGGCAAGATCATAGTGTTTGCCTTCGAAGGGACGCCAGGAGTGTCCGAGGGAATCGAAGACGAACCACATGTCGGAGCCGTGGAAGGAACCGGCCTCGTCGCCGGGGATGTCGTGGTCGAAGACGAATGTGTAGGCTTTTCGGCCCAGTTCGGAGAATTTCCGGGCCGTGGCCATGGCGCCCGTGAAGCCGCCGGCCAGACCGAGTTCGCCGCGCACGAACTTCTCGAATGCTTCCTCGGAGGACAGGTCGACCTTGGAGAGCAGCTCGTCAGCCCGGTCGCCGTAGCGCCTGCGTGCCTCAGCCGTGAAGGCTTCGCGGGAAGCCAGATCGCCGCGCAGCATGCGCGGGAGGTTCTCGCCCTTGCAGCAGCCGATCATGACGGGTATGTCCAGGGTATGACCGTTCAGGATGGAATCGCGGGTCTCCTCCGTCATATAGACGCCGTCCACCGTAGTGCGCCAGATCATGGGGCCGATGCGGCCGCCGGGCCAGCGTCCCAGAGCCGTGCGCACGATGAGCTGCCAGGGCAGTCCGCGCGCTTCGTCGATCGTCTTGACGCCCAGGTAGTCCAGGAGATCCTGGCCGTTCTTCTGTCCCTGTTCCAGGGAGAGCCAGGGGCCGACGCCGCCTTCGGGAGGACGGATGCCGCCGCCGGACATCATGATGGCGCCGGAGAACAGGCCTTTGCCCAGAGGAGAGTTCATGTGGCAGGCCACGGACATGCCGCCCGCGGACTGACCGCAGATCGTGACGCGGTCGGGATCGCCACCGAACGCCGCGATATTCTCCTTGACCCACTTCAGTGCCTGGAGCTGGTCCAGAAGGCCCTGGTTGCCCTGGGACTCCTCGTCGAGATCCTTGTGGGAGAAGAAGCCCAAAGCGTTCAGACGATAGCCTACGGTGATGAAGATGACGCCGTTCCTTGCCACGCGCTCGCCGTCGAACTCCACTTCATAGGGATAGCCCGCGGTGAAGCCGCCTCCGTGGATGTAGAAGAAGACGGGCAGTTTCTCGGACGTCGAGCGGGCGGGGGACCAGATGTTGAGATAGAGGCAGTCCTCGCTCATCTCCCACTCGTATCCCGTGGGGTTCAGCTCCTTCGTGTAGAAATCCGTCCAGTCTTCGCCGGGCTGGGGCTGCGGAGCGATGGGACCGAACTTATCGGCCACGAGGACCCCGTCCCAGGGTTCGGGCTCGCGGGGGGCTCTCCAGCGCAGTTCGCCGACCGGAGGCTTGGCGTAGGGCACGCCCTTGAAGACCGTGATGCGGGGATCGCCGGAAGGCACGCCCTGCAGGGTGCCGTATTTCGTCTGTACTGTTCTCAGCATGGGTTTCTCCTTTTCTGTGTTTTCTGATCTTTCGGCCGGACCGTCTCGGAACCGGATCCGTAAATGAACGTGTCTTTTCGAAAGATTAGTAATCTAATTGATGTTTCCGTTATTATGATACTACATGATAGAAGGAAAATCAATCGGGAAGGACACGGGGATCCTAAAAAAGAAAGCGCCCCATTCGGGGCGCCGATGAGATCCGTTATTTCTTGTTCCCGGTGGATGCGGGTTTCTTTTTCGCGGTGGTGGAAGCGGGCTTTTTCTTCGCCGCCGAAGTCGCAGGCTTCTTCTTGGCCGTGGACGTCGTCTTCTTTTTCTTCGCGGTAGTGGAGGAACCGCTGCTCGAGGACGTGTCCGTAGATCCGAGAAGGTTCATGAGGAGGCTGCCCACGTTGACGTTGGACAGGAGGGATCCGACGATCCCGCCCAGAAGGGATCCGGTGTTGGGCTGGGCTGCGGCCGCGGGGGCTTCCGTCGCCGTCTGCTGTCCGAGAAGGGACATGAGCAGGGGAGCCGC
Organism: Bacillota bacterium; assembly: GCA_016281935.1. GTDB lineage: Bacteria > Bacillota > Clostridia > Christensenellales > UMGS416 > JAEEJN01. Next base: position 4,086 of record JAEEJN010000097.1, read on the forward strand.
AGCGGAGAGGATGGCGTTCGTCTTGTCGGAGTCCAGGCCGGATGCCTGGGCCGCCTTGCGGGTCGTCGCCGACTTGCTCCGTCCCAGGAGGTGTCCCACGATCTTGGAGCCGTCTTCCAGATCCACGCCGGAAAGGAAGGAGCCGAGGTTCGAGGTATCGGCTTTTCCGTGCTGCTGCAAGGCGCCGGCGAATCCGGAGCCTTCCTTCTGCGCCTGTCCCTGTGCGCCAGAGATCAGGCTGGGCAGGGCGGAAGCCAGGACCTTCTTGACGTCGCCTTCGGACGTGCCGGTCACTTTGCCGATGTTCTTCAGGCTGTCTCCGCTCAGAAGAGTGCCCATCAAATCGTTCATATCCATGAGTTTTCTCCTTCCGGTTTCTTTCAGTGACATTATAGGAAATGCCGTTCAAAATGTCAATTCTCCCCGAAAACAGAGCCCGTTTTCCGATGAAAATACACAAAACGAACTTGTAATTCAAACGGATTCATTTTATAATACAGACAGTCCTTTTCAGTATCCAAATCACGGAGGAAAAACTCATGGCTGAAGAAAAGAAGAAAAAGATCGTATCTGCGGATACGGGCGAAGAAGTAGCCGCCGGTTCCCGCAAGAAGGCACCCAAGGAAGCGCCGCCCGTGGGCAACGCCACCGGTCTGCGCATCGGCGCGATCGCTCTGTGGGTAGTCGCCATCATCTTTGAAGTGCTGGCGCTCCTGGTCGTGCTCGGCAAGTTCACCGTTCCCTTCCTGCCCTCCATCTGGACCCTGATCATCCTTCTGGTCCTGGATCTGGCCTGCGTCATCATCGGATCGCAGCTCTGGAAGAAGGCCAACCACATCAAGCCCGCGTCCGAGAAGAACAAGCTCCTGTTCTGGCTCTGGAACAACATGGGCGTCATCGTGGCCGTGCTCGCCTTCCTGCCCTTCATCATCGTGATCCTCGTCAACAAGGAGACGGACAGGAAGACCAAGGCCATCGCGGTGGTCGTGGCCATCATCGCCCTCCTCATCGGCGGTCTCGCGAGCTATGACTTCAACCCCGTTTCATCCGAACAGCTGGAGGCCGCGCAGCAGGCGATCACCGACGACGTCTACTGGTCTCCCTTCGGCCATGTCTATCATACCCATGACGACTGCCAGGCTCTGAACCACAGCGACGAGCTCACCTACGGCACTGTGGAACAGGCCATCGCCGCCAACCGCACCCGTCTGTGCTCCTTCTGCGCCAAGCGCGACGAGATCACGACGGTCGTGACCGACGGACTGGAAGTTTCCGAAGAGGATCTGGTCATCCCGGCCGACGAAGGCGAATAGAACTGAATACGAAGGATCGCGGCACAGTACATGTGCCGCTTTCCTTATGATTTCACGCACCGGCAGAGGGCTGGTGACAAAAAAACGGAGGACAACATGGAAACTGCAAACAGCATCAGAAAGATCGCGAACATCTTTTACTGGGTCGCTCTCATCCTGGCCATCCTGGTCGGACTGGGCACGATCATCGGCATCTCCGCGGCATTCGACGGAGAAGGATTATTCATTCTCCTCGGCATCCTCGGCGGTGCTGTAGCGGGCGGCCTCGGTATCTTCTTCGCCTGGGTCATGAAGACGCTGATCTACGGCTATGCGGAACTGGTGGAGAACACGGCCGTGATCCGTGCGAACACGACGCCCAAAGCCTGATATCCGTTCTGTTTCGACTCAGGGGCTTCTCTTCGGAGAAGCTCTTTTCTCATGCGCAAAAGTGCGGATACGGCCTGCCCGCAAATGCGGGGAAGACCGGACGGAAAAAAGGACTCCCTCCCCGGATTCCCGGAGAGGGAGGAAACAGGTCTGTGATACCGTTTACTTCACCGTGAGCTTGGCGTCGGAGGAGGTCACGGATCCGTAGCTGTTGGAGACCTTGCAGCGGTAGAGCCTGCCGGTCATGGACGCTGTCGGCTTGAAGGAGAACGCTGCCATGTCATACCCCGCAGACTTGCAGTTGGTCCAGGTCTTGCCGTTGTCCTTACTGTACTGCCACTGGTATTTCAGGCCGGATCCGGCTGCCGCAACGGTGAACTTTGCGGTCTTGCCGGCCGCGACGCTCTGGGCTGCGGGCTGGGACGTGATCGCGGGCTTGACATCGGAGATCGTCAGATTCGCGCTGTTGGAGAACACCCTGTCGATGCCGTTGTAGACTTTGCAGCGGTACCGTCTGCCGTTCATGGCTTCCCTGGCCGTGAAGGAGAAGGCTGCGGTGTTATAGCCTGCCGAAGCGCAGTCGATCCAAGTCTTTCCGTTGTCCTTGCTGTACTGCCACTGATACTTCAGGTTGGGCCCGGTCGCGGAGACGGTGAATCTGACGGTCTTGCCCTTGGTGACCGTTTTGTGGGAAGGATGTGCCGTGATGACGGGGGGAGTCGACGTGCCGGTCACGGTGAGCATCGCCGGTTCGGAATACGTGACGGCGTCATCCCTTGAGACTCTGCAGCGGTAGAGCCTGCCGTTCATGGTGTCTCTGGCGATGAAGGAGAAAGTCGCTCTGCCCGCCCCGGAGGAGGTACAGTCGATCCAGGTCTCGCCGCCGTCCTTGCTGTACTGCCACCGATGAGACAGGGACGCTCCGAATGTTTCGACTGAGAAGGCCGCTGTGGCGTCGGCCGCTACGGTCTGAGCGGAAGGATGCGCCGTGATCCCGAAGAGCTTGAGCCTGACCACGTCGGACTCGATGCTCCAACGGTCGTTCTTCGCGATGACGCGGTATCTCCTGCCGTCCATGGATTTCGTTGCCGTGAAAGAGAAGGTGTCGCTGTCCGATCCGGGCGCCGTGCAGTCGATCCAGGTGACCCCTTCGTCCTTGCTGTACTGCCACTGATAGGAAGTGGCGTATTCGGCTTCTACGGAGAGCGTTGCGGGCCCGCCGACGGCGGCGATCTCATGAACAGGCTGCACCGTGATGACGGGGATGGGAAGACCGGGGATCAGGGCCGTGGTGCTGTCGATCTTCAGTGAAACCGTTTCAGAGTTTTCTTTGGTCAGGTTCCACCGGGTGAAGCCCGAGCCTTCCTGCATCGTGCCTTCGTGATAGTCCAGACAAAGTTCGGGACACCAGCCGATATCCAGTTCCGCGAGGCTGTTGCCGGTACAGTCCAGGCTCCGCAGGGACGTCATGCTGGGTCCGAGTTCCAGCGAGGTCAGCTGGTTCCCGCTGCAGTCGAGCGTACCCAGATTGTTGGAATGCCAGACCGACAATACCGTCAGCGAGCATCCGGAGCAGTCCAGATCTCTCAGGGCATAATTGTCCTCCGCATAGAGTTCTTTCAGCGCGGTATGGCCTGAAACGTCAAGCGAATTCGTGGAAGTGTTGGAAACGTCGAGGTACTCAAGATTCGTGTTCTGGCTGAAGTCCTCTATTTTCAGGCTCCTGCAGCTGTTGATGTCCAGACGGACCAGCGCCGTATTGGCTGATATATCCAGGGAAAGAATCGAAGTGTGGCCGCAATTAAGGCTTTCAAGTGCGGGGTTGTTGCTCACGTCCAGTCTGGTCATACTGGTATTGCTGCAGTTCAGATGCTTGAGCGACGGCTTGTCGGCCAGATAGATCGAGCCGATTCTGCAGCCGGAACAGTCCAGAGAGACCAGCCCCGTGCATCCGGAGACGTTCAGTGAACCCAGTTTCTCGCAGCCGCTCGTGTTCAGTTCCGTCAGGGAAGCAAGATTGTTGATGAGTAATGATTTCAGTCCTGTGTGTCCGCTCACGTCCAGCGTTTCGAGCTGTGTGTCTCGGGCATTCAGCGTAATCAGTTTCTTGCCTGCTGTGCTGAGCGTGATCTGGACCAGGCCGGGATTGCTGTTGCATTGAAGGGTCTCCAGTTTGGCGTTTCCCTGAAGATCCAGGGACGTCAGCTGGTTTTCCTGACATTTCAGGCTCGTGATCCCCGTGAAATAGGCGATGCCCGTCAGGTCTGTGATACCCTTGTTGTGCACGTCGATCTCCGTCACGGCCTGCGCCGCGGCGCGGGTCATCGACGTCTGATTTCCGTTGAGGGTCCTCAGCACGTAATTTCGGAATACGGGGTCGGGAAAATTATCGGCATTGATCTCTATGCTCTCCGCCTCTGCCCGTGCCTGAAAGGGGAACAGCGGAAGGGCTGTCAGCGCAAAGAGGACCGCGAGAACTATGCCGGTCAGCCTTTTGGTCTTCATGGGATAACCTCCTTCAAATCCTCATACGTCGGAAACTGTCGTCCCGGCCGATATGGATGGCGTTCCTTTATTCAAGTATACCATAAATATGAATACTGTATATGGAAAAAGCGGAATATGAAAGAACAAAATATGCGGATCTCAGGATCTGGGGATGAAAAACATGCCGAGCTCCGGATTTGCCTGAAAAAACCTCCGCGGGATATCCGCGGAGGGAGAGAAGGTGTTCTGTGATCGGCTTATTTGACGGTGAGCTTGGCTGTGGATGAAGTCACGGAGCCTGCGCTGTTCGTGACCTTGCAGCGGTAGAGCCTTCCGGTCATGGAGGCCTTCGCCGTGAAGGAGAAGGATGCCTTGTTGTATCCGGAAGACGTGCAGTTGATCCAGGTCTGGCCGTTGTCCTTGCTGTACTGCCACTGATAGGTCAGATCGGTGCCCGTCGCGGTGACGGTGAACTTCGCCGTGCTGCCGGCCGTCACCGTTTTGTTCGCGGGCTGGGCAGTGATCACGGGTTTTCCGGCCTTGACGGTCAG
>JAEEJN010000098.1 GCA_016281935.1 Bacillota bacterium
ACGTGTCAGTACCGTCAGTGCTTTCCTGCTGGCAACCGCTTCCGGTATCATGGGGCTCGCGGTCATGTCAGCAGTTCGCGAACAGCCTCCTACGGGAGATCCCATGACGCTGCGGGGGTTCCTGGAGGTGGCCAAAAACAAAGAACTCGTCTCCGGCACGGTTCTGGCTACGGTCTATCAGCTCGTTGCCTGGGCTACGGTACAGGGTTTCGTTCAAAACTGGGCTCGGGACGTAATAGGACTTACAACGGCACAGCTGGGTTATCTGTCTGTCGCAAATCTTCTGCCCAACACGATCGTTTCCCGTTTCAGCGGAACGGTCTTTTCACGAAGATTTGGACGTAGGACCGTCCTGATGGCGGGTTTTGCTCTGATGGCTGTCGCATGTTTCCTGTATCCACTCACACGTTCTCTCTTCTCGCTTCTTGCGGTCCAGGTGCTTCTGGGATCAGGCGTAGGCCTGATAATGCCGCTGACGATGGCGAGTGCGATCGAGACGGTTCCGAACGAAAAACGCGGTGCAGCCATGGGAATCTATCAGGCTGTGTATGGCCTTGGCATGTTCCTGGGGCCTGTGATCGCGGGAGCGGTGATCGAGAAGTTTTCCTTCAGCCCGATCATGAGTCAGCCTCAGCTCGTACGGGGTTACAGCGCAAACTTCTACGTCTCCATGGGAATCGCCCTGGCCGGCATGGTCCTGGCGTTCATCCTGAACAGGAGAACGTCGGGACTGTCCGATACAGTGGAAAAACACTGATCAGCGTTTTCCAAAATCAAATCCCCAGGATTTTTCCAGTTCCTTGATGCGGAAGAAGGCTTCCTTTGGTTCATAGTCCTTCGTGAACAGACCGGATGCGGGCACATAACCGGGATCTTCCATGCTCCACATCGTGATGGCTTCCACTTCGGGGTGTGAATAACAGATCGTATAGAACTGCTCGATCCAGTCGGCCTGGAGCCGTTCATTCCAATCCAGTTCATGCCAGATCCCGTAATACATGTATTCCAGACAGTAAATATCACCCGGTGTCGAATTGGGCCGGATCTCTGTGGGGAATGAGGGAATGCCGAGTTCAGTCAGATGGAGACGGCGCCCGAACGAGCCGAAACGTTCGAACAGCTTGTCGATCGCCAGCATGTCTCTGGCGGGATTGTACAGCTGCATACCGATCGCATCATACTGTGTTCCCAGGGCTTCGACCCGCTGGATTGCTGTGTAGGGAACAAGATTGCGTTCCCACGTCGGTCCCCATTGGGTCCGCCCGTCGGCTGCGTTCTCACCGAACATGAAGCATGTGTTGATGACGACTTTGGCATCAGGGTCTGCATCGTGGATACAGTCCACACAGTGCTTGGTGATATCGGTCTGCTGATCCTGAGTCAGGTTATAGGCATTGCACCAGTCATGATTCTCATTGATCGCATCGTAATACTTGGTCCGTCCGCGGAAGTGATGCAGAGTTTCTGTGATCGTCCTGCGGATCTCTTTTTTCATGGAGCCATCTTCGTAGCGAAGACCTTTGGTCCATTCCGGCATACCTGCGGTATGAGCCCACCAGAGAGGATGTCCTTTCGTCGTGATGCCTGCCTCGTCAAAAGCATCCTGAAGATGATCCAGATAGCTGAAGTCTGGTTTCCCGTATTCTGGTTCTCTTTCAGCAAGATAGAAAGGCAGAGTCGCATAGTTGAAGATGCTGTCGAAGTTCTCTTTCATGCTCGGGAGCTCCGGATATACGATCTCTTTGCCACTGCGGCGGCTGCGTCCCCATCCGTCATAGGGATAACGGAATCCGCCTGCCCCGAAAAGCATGTCTCTTTTCCCGCTTCTGGTGATTCGAGCCTTCGCTCTCTCGATGACCGCGGCTTCACCGCTCCACAGTCCTGCCCCCAGGGAAGCCATGTTGTAAGCGGGAGCTTTGATACTGTTTGATTCACTGAGCTTGAGCAGGGTTTCAGCGTCCCTGAGCAGGGACAGACAGCGCGGAGAAGGTGTGAATTCCTTTCCGTCAATTACCTGTCGGATATCATGGATCCGGCTCAGGGCAGCATCATGGATGAAATCTACTTCAGCACCATCCATATAGCCCTCGCCGCAGTTGTCACTGCTGATCCACATATCGCGTCCGTATCCCGGGATTGAGATCTTGGCATGCAGGATGACAGGCTCCTGCGGCGCTTCCAAACTGATTGTGCCGTCTCCGGCGATTCTGCTTTTTCGGATATAGGGGACGTAGTCCATATCGCTTGCATAGAGTGAAATGAGTTCTTTTCTGGGAGCATGGTTCCCGTTTTCTCTTAGAATCCTGACTGTCAGCATGTTGAATCTCCTTTCGTTTTCGCAAACACAGAATCTCTTGCCGGTAAGGCAGAGACTGTTTTCTCCTTGTCTGTATTGTACCATTCTATGTACCTTAGTTCGATAGACCGATTTTGAAAACCGTCATGCTTTGAGCGAGCCTTCCGCATCGTTCCGGCAGTATCATTATCATTTGTGACATCTATTCTTCTTTGGAGGATTCATGATTTCATTCGTTGACAAATACAGAGCTGAGTCCTATAATTATTTTATATTTTTGGCTGTGAAGAAGAGGAAGTATCCCCTCCGAATGCATAGAGAGGCGTCTGCGGGTATCCCCGAGCTGGAAGGACGCTGCTTTCGCGGGAGAAGGGTCGCTTCGGAGCTGTGCCGAGAGGCCGCTGACCGGCGTTATGGTATGAGTGCAGGCATGTGTTGCATGCCTGAAGCAAGGTGGTACCGCGGAACCCTCCGTCCTTGAGGAGGGTTCCGTTTTTTGAGTGGAAAGGAGGGAATATGAACTGGACAGATCCTAAGGATCTTTCCGGCCTGGTCCTGATTCTGGCCGGGGCTTTCATAGGTTTTATTCTTCCCATTCTGCTGCGGAAAGGTAAGGACAAAACGGATGCGGATCGCATCACGCTGGTCTGTAAAATCGTATCTATGGTGCTGGCTCTGGCCGGCATAATACTCCTAATACTGATCTAGAGGTTGATTGATCATGAAAGAAATGGAAAAAGTGTACAATCCCGGTGCGGTGGAAGACGAGATTTACCGCGCATGGGAAGAAGAAGGATGTTTCCACGAAGAACCGGATGAATCTAGGGAACCCTTCACAATCGTGATCCCGCCGCCCAACATCACGGGGCAGCTCCATATGGGACATGCCCTGGATGAAACCCTGCAGGATGAGATCATCCGTTTCCAGAGGATGAGAGGGAAGTGTACCCTGTGGCTGCCCGGAACGGATCATGCCTCGATCGCAACTGAGGTCAAGATCGTGGACATGCTCAAGGAACAGGGAATCAGCAAAGAAGATCTCGGACGTGAAGGCTTCCTGGAACGTGCCTGGGAATGGAAGCGTCAGTACGGCGGCCGCATCGTGCAGCAGCTGAGAAAACTCGGTTCTTCCTGTGACTGGAAAAGGGAACGCTTTACTCTCGACGAAGGCTGTAACCGAGCTGTACGGGAAGTGTTCGTACGACTCTATGAAAAAGGACTTATCTACAGAGGCAACAGACTGATTAACTGGTGCCCTGTCTGCCAGACTGCGCTTTCCGACGCTGAAGTAGAGTATGAGGAACAGGCAAGCCATCTTTGGCACATGAAGTATCCCCTGAAGGACGGGAACGGATTCATCGAGGTAGCGACGACCCGTCCGGAGACTATGCTGGGTGATACGGCTGTCGCCGTCAACCCCGACGATCCCCGCTATACGGATCTCGTCGGGAAAACAGTGCTGCTGCCTTTGGCTGACCGGGAGATCCCGATCATTGCCGACAGCTATGTAGAGATGGATTTCGGATCCGGTGCTGTCAAAATCACTCCTGCGCATGACCCTAACGACTATGATATGGCCCAGCGCCACAGTCTGCCCATCATCAACATCCTGAATGAGGATGGAACGCTGAATGACGAAGTGCCTGAGAAGTACCGCGGTCTTTCCGCACTGAAGGCCAGAGAAGCGGTTGTGGACGACATGCAGGCCCTCGGCCTCATGGATTCCATCGAGGATTATGCTCATAACGTGGGTACATGCTACCGCTGCCATTCCACGGTCGAGCCTCTGATCTCCCGTCAGTGGTTCGTTTCCATGGCCGATCTGGCTAAGCGAGCCAATGAAGGCGTGCACTCCGGAGAAGTGGAATTCATTCCCGCGCGTTACGTATCCGTTTATGATTCCTATATGGAGCATATCCGGGACTGGTGCATTTCCCGTCAGCTGTGGTGGGGACACCGTATCCCGGCATGGTACTGTGAATCCTGCGGTAAGATCCATGTCCTTCGTGAAGATCCCACGGTATGCCCTGACTGCGGAGGCAAACTGCATCAGGATGAAGATGTGCTGGATACCTGGTTCTCTTCAGCACTCTGGCCCTTCTCGACACTTGGATGGCCGGAAGAAACGGAAGACCTCAAATACTTCTATCCGACACAGGCTCTTGTGACCGGCTACGATATCATTTTCTTCTGGGTGGCCCGTATGGTGTTCTCTGGATATGAGTATACGGGCAAAGCGCCTTTCTCCAAAGTCCTGATCCACGGACTCGTCCGGGATGAACAGGGCAGGAAAATGAGCAAGTCGCTCGGAAATGGTATTGATCCTCTGGAAGTCATAGCCCAGTACGGGGCAGACGCTCTGCGCTTCTCCCTTACGATGGGCACATCTCCCGGAAACGATATGCGTTATTCTACGGCCAAGATCGAAGCCGCACGCAATTTTGCCAATAAGATCTGGAATGCATCCCGTTTCGTTCTCATGGGAGTGGGAGACGATCCTCTTCGGAATGTGAACGAAGTGAAGCTCGCTCCGGAAGACCGCTGGCTGCTCCACCGTATGAGCGAAGTCACGAAGGAACTGACAGACCATATGGAATCCTATGAATTGGGCATGGCTGCCGGCAAGGTCTATGATTTCATCTGGAGTGAGTTCTGCGACTGGTACATCGAATGGTCCAAAGACCGTCTTTATGGAGATGATGCGGAAGGAAAAGAAGCGGCAAGGAGTGTGCTCGTTTATGCGCTTACTGTTTGTCTCAAACTGCTTCATCCGTTCATGCCTTTCCTGACAGAAGAGATCTACGGATACCTTCCCGGAGCCGAGGGCCGTCTCATCAAAGCGCCCTGGCCTAACGAAGTCATGGAGTACAGTTTCCCCGATGACGCTGCACGCATCAGTGCGGCGATGGATCTGATCCGGTCCATCCGCAATATCCGTTCCGAGATGAAGGTTCCTGTCGGACGCAAGTGCCGTCTGCTCCTTTCTGCGGAAGAAGACGTCTGCAGATTCTTTGAAGCCCAGACCGCTGCGCTCCGCCGGATGGCTGCTGTTTCGGAAGTCGTTCCCATGTCTGCCGGTGCGGATGCTCCCAAAGGAGCCGTATCCATCGTGGGACAGGGGTTCAACGCTTTCCTGCCCATGGAAGATCTCGTGGATCTTGAAGCTGAGAAAGCCAGACTGGCCAAAGAAAAAGCGAGACTGGAAAATGAAATCGCCAGGTCTGAGACTAAACTGAAAAATCCCGGCTTTACCGACAAAGCTCCGGCGGCAGTCGTGGAAAAGGAGCGCATGAACTGCGCTGCCAACCGCGAGAAACTTGCTGAACTGCTTCGTCACATGGAAGCTCTGGAAGCATAAAGGAGACCCATGAATTACGAAGAAAGCGTGGATTATATGACCCATGCCTCCCTCTACGGCAGCAAAAAGCACGGCCTTGAGGGAATCAGGGAACTGTTGTCACGCCTTGGAGATCCTCAGGACAGCCTGCGGTTTATCCATGTTGCCGGCACAAACGGCAAAGGATCTGTCTGTTCCTATCTGGATTCCATCCTCCGCCGTGCAGGCTACCGTACAGGACTGTATACATCCCCTTATCTGGAGAAATTTACGGAAAGGATCCGCATCGACGGCAGAGAAGCATCGGAAGATGCCATAGCCGCTGCGGCTACGCGCGTCTGCGAAGCTGCTCGGGCAATGACGGGAGACGGATTCGATCATCCGACGTTCTTTGAACTGGTGACAGCCTGTGCTTTCCTTATCTATCTGGATGCGAAAGTCGACATCGTCGTTCTCGAAACAGGCCTTGGCGGAAGACTGGATGCTACCAATGTAGTACGGCCGGATCTGTGCGTGGTCACAGCGATTGGACTCGATCACACTTCTGTTCTCGGAGATACCGTGGAAGCCATAGCCGGAGAAAAAGCAGGGATATTCAAACCGGATACTCCTGTCATTCTTTACCCGCAGCCGTACGATGCCGCCTATGCCGTGCTTTTACATCAGGCCAAGACCGTCGGCTGTCCCGTATATGATGCCGGAAGAGCGCATGTGCGTCTCGAACAGGCAAGCCTGTCCGGGCAGACTTTCAGCATGAGATATCAGGGTATGGATCTGGGGCTGTTCGAGACGGCGCTTTTGGGAAGCTATCAGCTGCTAAACGCCGCAACAGCGATACTTGCAGCCATGGTGCTGGGGCAGGATTCCCATTGGGAAGTAAATCTTCCTGCTATTCGTGACGGGATCGCTCAGGCACGCTGGCCTGGACGTCTGGAGATTGTCAGCCGTTCACCTTTTGTTCTTCTGGATGGGGCACACAATCCTCAAGGAGCTGAAGAATTGACCCGATGCCTCAGACAATTCTTCCCAGCAGCCGATCCCGTGCTTGTGACAGGTGTCATGCATACGAAGGATTCTCTCGGTATCGCGCGTATTCTTGCACCCTGTGTCAGGGACGTGATCGTAACGGAACCGATGTGGACAAAAGCTCTCCCCGCGGAAGAGTATGCACAGGATTATACAGGACGGATCAGGGGGGAAGTAGAGATCTGCAAAGATCAAACGGAGGCACTGGAACGCGGCCTCGCGCTCGCGACAGCGCATGAGGCTCCGTTGGTTGTTGCCGGTTCCCTTTATCTTGCAGGTGCAGCTCGGACATGGGCCCGCGGTAAAGGCTGGATACTCTGAAAACCTGACAGAATCAAAACAACCTTTCCCGGTGGAATAAACTTCCGCAAAAGGGAAAGGTTTTTTGTACTCGAAAAACAGAGATTGCATGCTCGGTGTGTATGCTTTCAGCATCTGTTAATTTGCGTCCGGGCCATATCTGCGATATAATATTTTATTATAGGGGCTGTATATACTTTGCAGTTCACATAAGGCAGGGGAGGAAGCTTATGAAGCTTCAGTCGGTGAAGCGCGGCGGTCCGGCCTGGCGGTCTGGTCTTCGCAACGGAATGGAGTTGCTCTCGATCGATGGGGAGCCCATTTTGGATTTCATAGACTGGGATTTTTTCGTGTTTCGTCCCGTGTTCACGGTCAGAGCGATGACGGATAAAGGGGAAAAGGATTTCGTCGTACAGAATCCGGATCTCGAACATCCGGGAATGGATGTGGATGCGGATCTGTATCCCCAGGAACGCCACTGTGCGAATCGTTGTCTGTTCTGTTTCATTGATCAGCTTCCTGAAGGGATGAGAGAATCTCTTTATTGGAAAGACGATGACTGGCGTTACAGTCTGATGTTCGGCAATTACGTCAGCCTGACCAACATCTCAGATCGGGATTTTGACAGGATCATCCGGAGACGTGTATCTCCTTTGTACATCTCTGTCCACGCTACTGATCCTGAGACCCGTATCCGTCTTCTTCGGAATCCTCGGGCAGGAAGAATTATGGATCAGCTGCGCAGACTGGGAGACGGAGGAATCGAGTATCATTGCCAGGTCGTTCTGTGCCCCGGAATCAACGACGGAGAGATTCTGGAACGGACGATCCAGGATATCATGGAACTGAGACCACATGCCGTTTCACTTGCAGTCGTTCCGCTCGGAATGACTTGTCACCGTGAGAAACTGGAGCCGCTGACTCCTATGAGCCAGGAAACCGCTCGTTCCGTGATACAAATCGTGGAACGCTACGCAGAAATATCTCTGAAGAAAACAGGATTCCGGTTCGTGTATGCATCGGATGAGATGTATGGGATAGCGGGACTTCCATGGCCCCGTTATGGTGACATAGAGGAAGGGTCTCCTCAGTGGGGAAACGGTGTCGGAATGTTCGACCTGTTTTTTCAGGGACTGGAAGAAGTCTGGGACGAACTGCCGGAAAAGCTGGATGAACCCAGGCACATCACGATGGTGACGGGTGTAGCTGCCGGACCGACGATCAAGCGCGTGGCGGAGCGGCTCATGAAACGGGTGGAAAACCTTTCCGTTCGAGTGGTTCCTGTCGTTAATCATTTTTTCGGGGAATCGATCGATGTGGCCGGACTTCTTACGGGAGGCGATATCGCATCGGCCTTGCAGAACATTGATCTTGGTGAAGAGGTTTTGATCCCGGATTGCTGTGTGAAACGGGATGAACCGATCTTTTTGGATGATATGAGCGTGGAGGAACTGGCTGACCGCTTGGGTGTGCCTGTGACACGTGTTTACGATGAGGGTGGAGACCTTGCCTTCAAAGCAGTAGGATGGGTAGATGCGGAGGTGGAGTACGAATGAGACCGATCGTTGCGATCGTCGGCAGACCGAATGTGGGTAAGTCGACTTTCTTCAACCGGGTTACCGGGAGAAGGATCTCCATTGTGGAGGATACTCCCGGAGTGACAAGAGACCGTATCTATGCCGACTGTACCTGGATGGGACACGCCTTTACACTGATCGATACCGGCGGTCTTGAACTGTTCTCTGAAGATGTGCTTTATTCTCATATGCGGGAACAGGCGCTTGCGGCTGCCGACCTTGCTGATGTCATCATCTTCATCATGGACGGCCGGAACGGGCTGACCGCTGAAGACTACGATGTAGCTGATACGCTTCGCCGATGCGGGAAACCGCTGGTCTTAGCTGTCAACAAGGTTGATCATATCAATCAGGAAGACATCAAGTTCGACTACTATGGACTCGGACTCGGAGAACCGTTTACCATGTCTGCCGTACAAGGCATGGGGATCGGAGATGTATTGGATGAAGCGGTCGCTGCATTCCCGGAGGATGCGGATGACGAAGAAAACGAAGAAGAAGACGACAGCACGATCAAGATCGCAGTGGTCGGAAAGCCGAATGCCGGGAAATCATCTCTTGTCAATGCGCTTCTGGGTGAGGAAAGAGTCATTGTTTCCGACATCCCCGGTACTACGAGAGATGCAATCGATTCCCGCCTTACCGTAGATGGGCAGGATTATCTCCTGATCGATACGGCGGGCATGCGCCGCCGTGCCAGGATCGAACAGAACTCCATAGAGCGTTATTCCGTACTCCGTTCTCTGACTGCAGTGCGCAGATGCGATGTTGCGATCCTTGTCGTCGATGCTCAGGACGGGATCTCTGAACAGGATGCCAAGATTGCCGGATACTGCCATGATGAAGGCAAGGCTACGGTGATCCTTCTGAATAAATGGGATCTCGTGGAGAAAGACGAGCATACGCTGGAAAAAATGAAGAATGAGGTGTATACAACTCTTTCTTTCATGACCTATGCTCCTATCCTTTCTGTTTCATGCAAAACAGGTCAGCGCATCACCCGAGTCCTTGAGCAGGTGAAGGATGTGTTTGCCAAGAGCCGCTTCCGTACGACTACGGGCGTGCTGAATGATGTCATACAGGATGCGGTCGCCGCAGTGGAGCCGCCGTCCGATAAAGGTCGGCGTCTGCGGATCCTCTACGGAACGCAGGCGAGAGAAGTGCCGCCGACTTTCATCCTGTTTGTCAATGATTCCAGACTGATGCATTTTTCGTATCAGCGCTATCTGGAGAATTATCTCCGTAAAACTTTCGATCTGGAAGGAACACCGATCCGTGTATTGTGCCGGGACCGGGATGATAAGGACTGACAATGGATCTTCCTGTATGGGCTTGTGCCATTATCCTGGTAGTGACTTATCTGACGGGATCACTTTCTCCCGCTGTATGGATTGCAAGAGCATGGGGCGGATTTGATCTGCGGCGTGTAGGTTCGGGGAATCCGGGAACGACCAATGTGCTGCGAAGCATGGGATGGCTTCCCGCCGTCCTGACCTTTGTGGGTGACTTCTGCAAAGGCTTTGTTATCCCGTTCCTTGTCGCAACGTTTGTTGGAAGACAGATGGGCTATCTGACTGCTGTTGCTGCCATCCTGGGACATGCATTCCCGTTGTTTCTGCGTTTTCGCGGAGGAAAATGCGTCGCAACGGGTCTCGGCGCCATGGTCGCGCTGTTTCCTGCCGGCGGAGCCTGTCTGGCGGCTTATCTCCTGATCATCGCGCTGTCCACCAGGATCGTTTCACTTGCAGCTGTGACGGGGTTTCCTCTGTACGCTCTTGTACTTGTGCTGATTCCGTCGCTTCCTCCGGACGGTATTCTTCCTCCGTTCGCGGTCATTACGGCTATCTTTGTCTTATGGCGTCATCGGAGCAATATCCTGAGACTCATCACAGGACAGGAGAAACCTATGCATGTCCCCAAGAGCAAGAAATGATTATGACAGATGTTTTTTTTGCTCTTAATGATTTAGTGCAGTAACGCGACAACGCGGCGGTGCGATTCGTGTAACTGCTCTGTGCCCTCTGTTGTTGAGAAGAAAGGAGTTTATCAAATGACAAGCGCACAAATCGGAATCATGATTTCCATTGTGGCTTACATGGCCATCGTGGTGATCATCGGAATCGTGTATTCCGGCAGGAACAAGAACGTCGGAGACTTTTATCTCGGCGGCCGCAAACTGAGTCCGCTGGTCACTGCCATGAGCGCAGAAGCCTCAGATATGTCCAGTTATCTCCTGATGGGGCTTCCCGGTCTTGCGTATCTGACGGGCCTTGCTGACGTTGGTTGGACCGTGATCGGTCTGGCGATCGGTACCTATCTGAACTGGCTCATCGTTGCAAAGAAACTGCGTCAGTATTCAGCCAGGATCGGTGCAATCACTGTTCCCGATTTCTTCTCCAGACGGTATCAGGAAAACAAGAACATCATCCTGGCCGTCGCGGCTCTCGTAATCATCGTGTTCTTCGTGCCTTATACAGCATCGGGATTTGCGGCATGCGGGAAGCTGTTCGGCACGCTGTTCGGTGTCGATTATCACATCGCCATGATGGTATCGGCGATTATCATCGTAGGATACACTTCCATGGGCGGATTCAATGCAGCTTCATTGACTGACCTTATACAGTCTATTGTCATGACGATAGCCTTGGTGATCGTTCTCCTGTTCGGTATATCGCAGGCCGGAGGCATGGAACGGGTGATCGAGAAAACGAAAGACCTGTCAGGTTATCTTGCGATGTTCCAGACGCATAATCCTGAGACCGGAGCCGCAGCACCTTATACTTTCTTTACGATCTGTTCGACGATGGCATGGGGACTCGGATATTTCGGAATGCCTCATATCCTTCTCCGTTTCATGGCGATCGAAGATCCCGAGAAGGTCAAAGTCTCCCGCAGGGTCGCATCCGTTTGGGTCGTGATCTCCATGGCTGTAGCTATCCTGATCGGCATCGTCGGTCTGGGTATGGTCAAGGAAGGAGTCATCGCGCCGTTGGAGGACAGTGAGAGGATCATTATCTATATCTCCAATCATCTGTCTACCTTTGGCTTCGGCGCGGCTCTGGTCGCAGGCGTTATCCTTGCCGGGATCCTTGCTTCTACCATGTCGACTGCTGACAGCCAGCTCCTGGCGGCTTCTTCCGCGGCGAGCGAGAATCTTCTTGGCGGGCTTTTCCGTGTAAAATTGAGCGAAGTGGGTCAAATGGTCGTGGCGCGTGTCACACTGATCGTGATTTCCGTCATCGGCGTAATCCTCGCCTGGGACAAGGACTCGAACGTGTTCAAGATCGTATCTTTTGCCTGGGCAGGGTTCGGAGCTGCTTTCGGTCCCGTGATGATTCTCGCACTCTTCTGGAAACGTTCCAATAAATTCGGAGCAATCGCGGGCATGATCGCGGGTGGTGCTATGGTCTTCATCTGGAAGTTCATCATTGCCAGAATTGGTGGTATCTTCTCGATTTATGAGCTGCTTCCCGCTTTCCTCTTCGGGCTGATCGTGAACGTCATCGTATCTCTCGTAACTCCTGCCCCGAATGAGGAGATCCAGAAAGTATTCGACGAAGTCCGTTCGGAGAAATAACGGCCTGTTTTTACGACATACTGAGAATCGACAGATCCATCAAATAAGGCACAGACGGGAAATCATCCTGATTCCAAGTCTGTGCCTTCTTCCTGTTGTATGCCTTCGGGTCTTCCGGTTTTCGGGTCCTGGGGTCGATTGAGCCCCAATCTGCCCTGTTGAGTCTGTCAAGCTCTTTTTTCTTTTTCTTCGAGAGCTTTTCATAAGGTATGAACCGTTTCATTCGGTGCCTCCTTTTCAAACGGATTGCGTTATCATACAGGAAAACGGAGAAGAATGCAAGACTGCGTGCATGATATGAATAGTCATCCTGCTGACATATCGTCAGCCTGACGCTTGATGGAAAGGAGGATTGTTGTATATAATGACTTCGGGAAACAGGAGGGAGGACAGATATGGGAGCTATTTATGATCGTTTGGGGACAATGGTCGACTGTTCAAGAAACGCTGTCATGCGTCCGGAAGCCGTTAAGGAGTGGATCGATATCACATCAAGTCTCGGTTACAACTGTTTGCTTCTGTATACAGAGGATACTTATGAAGTGATCAGCGAGCCTTGGTTCGGGTATATGAGAGGAAGGTACTCCCGGGAAGAACTGCGGGAGCTGGATGACTATGCACGGGACAGGGGGATGGAACTGATCCCCTGCATCCAGACGCTGGCCCATCTGAATGCCATTGTACGCTGGCCGGAATATCGGGAACATACGGACACGGGCGATATTCTTCTTGCGGGGGATGAAAGAGTCTATGAACTGATCGACCATATCTTTGCATCACTTGCAGATGTTTTTTCAAGTCGGACCGTGAACATCGGCATGGATGAAGCCCACATGATCGGACGGGGAAAGTACTATGACCTTCACGGGGATCAGGATCGGTTCGGGATCCTGCTTTCCCATCTGAATCGTGTAGCGGAAATAGGAAAAAAGTACGGATTCCGTCTGATCATGTGGTCGGATATGTTCTTCCGCCTGGCCACAGGAGGAGAGTACTACCAAACGGCGGAGATTGATCGCTCAGTAGCTGAGAAGATTCCGGACAATGTTTCCCTGGTTTACTGGGATTACTATTCATTGGATGAAGAACACTACATCGGGATGCTCCGTGCTCATGAGAGCATCCGAACCGGGACATGGTTTGCCGGCGGTCTCTGGACATGGGCAGGTTATGCTCCGCATAACGGTTATTCCATAAAAGCAACGAAAGCTGCAGTTTCATCATGCAGAAAGTCGGGAGTATCCGATATGTTCTTCACGTTATGGGGAGACGACGGCGGGACGTGCTCCCGTTTTGCCATGCTGCCTGCATTGTATGCTGCTGCCTGCATGGCACAGGGGATGACAGACGAATCGGAAGTGAGAAAGCGCTTCAGGGACCGGTTCGGTATCAGCTGGGATGATTTCTTGCTTCTGGATCTTCCCGGTACTCCGAACGGAGAAACGGATAAGATCGTCAATGCAGAGAAATATCTTCTGTTCAATGATCCCTTCGTAGGCCTTATGGACAGTACGGTGTCGGAAGGAGACGGCAGAAAGTATGGATCATGTGCAGACCGACTGAGCCTTGTGAAGGGAGGACGCTGGTCTTGCCTGTTTGCAGCGGCGGAAGCGCTTTGCAGGGTCCTCGAACTGAAGACGGAACTGGGAGTGCGTACCCGTAAGGCCTATGCTTTGAGACATATGGAAGAACTTGAAATCCTGTGTGCGGATTATAAGGAGACGGAAAGGAGAATGGAGACTTTCTTCAAGGTGTATCGTGAATGGTGGTACAGCGAGAACAAGCCGGAGGGATTTGAGGTGCAGGAGATCAGGCTGGGAGGCCTGATGCTCCGTTTGAGAAGCTGCAGAGAAAGACTGCAGGGCTATATTCGCGGAGAGACCGAAGCGATAGATGAACTGGAACAGAATCAGCTTGCATTGTACGCCGGCCATGGCCAGTATCCGGGCTGGAGGCAGATAGTATCCGTGAATACGCTCTGACCCAACGGTGTGAGGAGATCCGTTCGCATCCAAACAGAAAAGATCCGTTCGTTCTGAACGGATCTTTTGCCTTTCTTTGTTCTCATATGCGACTCAGAAGAAGTGCTGTTTCAGTATTTGACATCCACTCTGGGGGTAAACCGGAGGCTGATGAGCCAAAACAGCGTGCCCGCAATAAGCACGAATCCGATGAATGCATAGAAGCCCCGGACGCCGAATGCGGAAATGATGTGCCCGGCTACGGCATTGCCCAGAATCGTTGCCAGCCCCGCTATCGTTGCATTCACAGCCTGAGCCGTTGCCTGAAGGTGGGGAGGCGCAAGGGCTTTGACGTAATACATGAGCAGAGCTATCTTGAGACCTTCCCCGAATCCGTGAAGAACCGACAGAAACAAAAGGAAAGGCAGATTCCCAGCGACGAGGTAAAGCAGATGCTCACAGGTCAGGACGAAAGCCGAGATCAAAAGGGTTCCCCGAACGGAAAGGCGTCTGCAGAGAAAAGGAGCTGACAGAAGTGCAGGGACTTCAACCAGGGCACGGAGTCCAACCGACAGTCCCATCAGGGATTCGCTGGCACCGACCGCTTCCAGCATGTAAGGGATATATGTGAAGGAGGAAGTCAGACTCATGGTGATTGCGAAGGAAAACACTGTGAAACACAGAAAACTGGGATTGCTCATAAGCGTTCCCAGCTGCATTTCTCTGAAAGACAGAGGTTTGGCTATGCCTTTAGCTTCGCCTTTGCCGGTCAGAAGGATCAGCAGGACTGCAGGGAGCATAATGAGTCCGTAGAGATAGAAAATGCTGACATAACCCAGTTTAGGTATGATACGTACGAGAATGAAGCTGAACACGGCGTATCCCAAAGATCCTCCGATCCGTATGCGGGAATACACGATGTTGTTCCTTGCACAAGTGTCCAGGACCACAGACTCCATCAGTGTGGTGCCGGGTGCCCGGAAGAAACTGACAAAGGGGATGCTGATCAGAAAAAAGGAGATCGGCCCCAGCACCCAACTGGATGTGAAAGGAATCAATGCCCAAAGGACTCCGCCGATTACGATGCACAGAGCTGTGACACGACGCGTATCTCTGAACTTATCACAGAGAATGCCCCAGACAGGTGTGGCGACGATTGAAACAGCACTGCAGAGAGCGGAGATGTATCCGATCACCGTCGCATCCATTCCAAGACCCTTGAGATAAACGGTCTGATAACTGCTGGCTGCTATTGCCATCCAGAAAAATGCCTCGATGCCGGCTGTGACCCATATCATAGGATTGGAAACAAAAACGCTTTTGATCCTGTTCATAGTGTTACTCCGATGCGGATGTGCAGTGAGATAGGAACCTTAATTTATTATAACCATGATAAAGATGTTTGGCTACTCTTTTCACATAGCCATAATAAATAAAAGAGCCCGGATCCGCCTGCATGGTGACTGTCAGATCCGGGCCTTATCTCAACGTGTGCTGGACTCGCTGCTTTGAGGAGCAAAATAGTGTTTGACAGTGTAATCAAAGTGATCTTCGAATCTCTTGACTGCTTCCCGGACAACCGGTCTTACAGGGAAAAACAGATCATACGCATGGAACCAGTTCGGATAGACATCCACTTCTGCTTCAATTCCCGCTTCTTTGAGGTGCTCGATATAATCCACGGTTTCTGCATAGAAGGGTTCTATGTCACCGACATAGGTATAACAGGGCGGAAGCCCGGAATAATCCGTGCGCCTTGCAGGGGCAGCGTAACAGGATACGATATCTGTCCCGTATGCGTCGCGCAGATACCGTTTCCAGGCTGCGTGATTGCGCTTCGTATTCCAGTTGGGAGCATGATTGTCCCCCGAAGAGCGGGTATCGCGGTCATCGAGCATAGGATAGATCGGCATCTGGTATGCGATCTGGACATCTCCTCTGTCATGCGCCAGCATGCACAGGGCGGCTGCCATGCCTCCGCCGGCGCTTTCACCTCCGACCATGATCTGATCGCTTCTGATGCCCAGTTCTTCGGCATGATCCTTCAGATACAGAAGGGAAGTATAGCAGTCGTGCAATGCAGCGGGATAAGGATGATTTCGTGAAAGACGATATTCAGGAGCAATCAAAACGGCTCCGAATTTTACAACGAGGGACAGAGCCCGAGTCGCGAAGATGGTTCGGGCCGATCCTGACTGATAGCCGCCTCCATGAACCCAGAGCACACCGGGAACTTTTTCGCGGTGGCGTTCCAGTGGCTTGAGGATCAACAGTTTGATCTTATGATTCCTTACAGGAATGATGCGCTTTTCAGTCAGAAACAAATGCCTAGCCATGCTGTCTCCTAGATAAAGAATCTTTTTTCCAAGGAACGCCGGAGAGACGGGATGATGCCCGCTATGATGAGGAACAGACCTGCAGCTCCGAAACCGGACAATGAATAAATGCTCCAGCGGAACATCTCTGAACCGAAGGTCAGATGCTGGAAGAATTCTACGAGAACAGAAAACCCTCCGATCAGGATGAGGAGACCGCCGAACATGAAGAGACGTCCTCCATGGATATATTTGAGCAAGCAGACGATCGCAGTGGAAAGAAGACAGCTGCCTGCGATGACCGGAAGGGCAAATGTCAGGAACCAGTTTCCGCCTATTGCAATGCAGATATACAGTACGTAAAGTGCGACGGCAGCATGAGCGACGGGCACGAATACCTGACTCATGGGATGGCGGAACCACCGGGGCAGAATCGCTAAAATATAGAAGAGAGCGATCGCTCCGATGACATAGCCGCCCCAGTTCAGGGAACCGTAGAGTTTGAAGCAGACGACCAGCGTGACTGCTATTGCGAGTGCGCTGATGACCAGCATCGCGGCTGCACCGGAAACATCAGATTCATTGTGGTGCTCCGGGAGAGTGTCAGGGTAGTTTTTTTCGGCCATGGTTTCATCCGGATTCCAGACAGGAGTCTGACAGAGCGGACAGACCGTTGTGCCTTCCTGCAGTTTGACTCCGCATTTGACGCAGTACATGTTCACCTCCGGTTGCTTTCAATCGTTACTTCCAGACCCAGATCGACAAGGCGTGAGAAAAAACGCCTTTCCAGTTCCGATTCCCGGATGTTCCGGATCATATTGATGTAGGTGAGGCCTCCGCAGCTGATGACAGAACAGTTGTTGGGGTAGCTGCGCTGGGGGCCAATGATGAACTCAACTCTGTCAATCCTGTCCTGAAGAGAAGTAGGGAGAGAGAATTCCCCGAGATTGGAGATGTTCAGGCTTCCTCCGGATTCTCCGCTGCTTTTATAGACAAGATCCATAACAAAGTTTTTGATGAAAACAGGAGCAAGACGGAGAGCGATGATTTTCTGAGGTTCCACATTTGCGGCGATCATCCCTGCCATATGCTGACGTGTGGCAGATGCCAGAAGCTGGTGATAGATGCTTGAGCAGAGATCCTCCAGAGAATAATCACCCAAACGGGGATCTACACCAAGATGGAGCACTAGAGAAAAGTTCCTGAGCGTTCTGCTTGGAAACAGACGGCGCAGATCGACGGGGAAGGAGATCTTGACGGGCAGCTGACGGCGGCGCGGTGTGTCGGTGTCCTGAATTCCCATGACGCTTTCCGCCATGACTGCTCCCAAAAAAGACGTCACCGATACATGATACCGATGAGCCAGTTCCAGCAACGGTTTTGTTTTCACGATCCCGGTCGTCAGATGCTTGAATCCGTCTCTTTCCGGTGTTCCCTGGAGATGATATGCTCTTCCGTCATCACGCTTTTCCGCAAACTCTCCCGCATAGCGGAAGAAGCTGTCTTCGAGTTCTTCGGCAGGAGCATCTTCGGAAAGATCCTTAAGGGGCTCTGTTCTTGGAACGGAGATCCCTTCGCTGAGTTCAAGATAGCGTGAAACCAGATTGCTGAGAAAAACTGAACCACCGCGTCCATCTGTCAGAGAGTGAAAGAATTCGACGGCGATCCTGTTTTTAAAATACAAAACGCGCAGACAGTTTCTTCTCAGTTCCCGGCTGCTCATGAAAGTGAGGGGATAAGCGTAATCCGGCTGTACGGCGACTGGCCTGCGGTTTTCTTCAAGATAATACCAGAAAAAGCCCTTTCGCAGACATACGAAAA
>JAEEJN010000099.1 GCA_016281935.1 Bacillota bacterium
ACAAAACGCGCAGACAGTTTCTTCTCAGTTCCCGGCTGCTCATGAAAGTGAGGGGATAAGCGTAATCCGGCTGTACGGCGACTGGCCTGCGGTTTTCTTCAAGATAATACCAGAAAAAGCCCTTTCGCAGACATACGAAAAAGGATGGAAAGCGAGGACGGAGATCATCCAATGCTCTCTGCAGGATCCCGGGATCCACATTCTCTTTCAGACATGCGGAAACGCGGAACACATTGCACCAGTCCCGCCGTGCAACAGCCGGGAAAATGAGAGCTGCCGTATCCAGCCGATACCACTTTCTGACCATGTGTCTCCTTTCCGTACGGGCGGTACCCGAATCCTATCCGTATCTTACAACAGGACAGAATAAAATACAAGGAACCGTATGTTCAAGCTGCAGAGGAGCGGAAAAGGGATGTTGAAAGTACGTTTGAAAGGTCCTATAATGAATGACGAACAAGAACAGGAGGGTAAACTATGAGCGACTATATCATCGCTACGTCGTCGACTTCAGATCTGCCCAGGACATGGCTTGATGAGCACCGTGTGCCTTTTATTCCGTATACATATACGGTCAACGGAGAAATCAGAGAGGATGACTGCCGCGAGGAAAGCCGTGCAGCGGTTTATGCCGGTATGCGCAAAGGAGATCTTCTCAAAACTTCCATGATCAATGAGATGATCTATTATGAGTTCTTCAAAAGCCTTCTGGAGACCGGCAGAGATGTGATTTTTCTTGATATGTCAAGAGAGATGTCTGCATCTTATCAGAAATCCCTTGACGCACTGGAGATGATCAGATCAGAGTATCCTGACCGCCGCTTGTACATCATGGACACGCGATGCATCTCCGGAGGATTGGGTACTCTGGTCGTGGAGATGGTTCGCAGGATGGAAGCCGGAGCGTCTTTTGATGAAGCCGTTGCCTGGGGCGAGGAGAACAAGCTGAAAATCGCCCACCGCTTTACGGTAGATGACCTGAATTACCTGAAAATGGGAGGACGCGTTTCCAACGCAACGGCTCTAGTGGGGTCGATTCTGGGCATCAAGCCTGTGCTTTATGTTCCTGATCGCGGTACGTTGGATGTTGTGAAAAAGGCAAGGGGCCGTAAAATGGCTCTGAAGTCCATTCTTTCCGGAGTCCTGCATGATCTCTCCGAAATTGATACGGCGGGCCTAGAGATCCATATTCTCCATGCGGACTGCGCAGAGGATGCAGGATACATCCGTGATGAAATCAAAAAAGCCTTTCCCCAGACCGGAACGATCACGATCACTCAGCTGGGTGTTGTCATCGGTGCACACTGTGGGCCGGGCCTTCTGACCGTGTTTTATCTCTGCAACGGCCGACGCCCGGAATAGACGAAGATTCGGTAAAAAACTAAGCGGCACAGCTTCTTGCTGTGCCGTTTGTACTAGTGAGCGGAACCGGGGGAAGACTGTGCAATGCGGAATACTCTGCGGAGAAAGGGAATGCGCAGAGCGATAAGGGTGAGCATCGAACACAAAAGAATTTTCATCACAAACACTGTCAGGTGCTGAACAAGAATGGAAACACCTCCGCTCTCCATTGCTTTGTACAGGAGATACCAAGGACAGTAGTCCAGTTCCATCAGATGGAAAGACAGAACGATGAGAGAATGCTGCCCAAGAAAACCGACTGTATGCCGAACGAGACTGAAGCGGCTCAGCAGTGAGGAAAGAGAGATGACGCCGCACGAAATCAGAATGGCCAGAGGGATCGTCACAAGAGGAAAAGGAAAGGATGCGCTGCAGACCATCAGGCCTTTATTCAGCAGGAACGCAGCGATCCATGCGGCTGTGCCGAGTGCGAGAGCCAGATATTGGACAGGCATGTCCAATCGTATCTTTCCTGACTTTTCCTGTGTGCGCGCATACCAGCCAAGATAGACGAACAGACTGGCAGTCCCCCCTGCCTGGATGCTTCCGGGAAGCCATATCCATCGGGCGGTAACACAGGATATGACAAAGATGATCAGAACTGCAACGACCTGTACGGCGGTTTTCCGGCATATGGATATCAGCCATCTGACGAAAGCGGTCGACTCGAGCATTGCCAGGAGAAACCAGATGGCGCCGATCTGCCCGATACCGAACAGGGAAGGATTCAACGTGAGTCCGGAACCGTATAGAGCACGGATGAAAACACGAAGCATCCCTGCAGGAATCTGGCCGGATTTCCCGGATACCGTGTTAACGACCGCAGAAAGAAGGATCATGCATACTGCAGTGAACAGATAGGCCGGCATCAGTGAGCGGAAACGTCTGTTCAGGTAATCACGGGGTGACAGCTTTTCGCTGAGAAGCCATCCGGCGATCAGAAAAAACAGGGGCATGTGAAAAGAATAGGTAGCCCGGAAAGCAAAACTCCATGACATGTGGCCTAAAACAACGAAAAGCATCCCAAGCCCTTTAGCGATGTCCAGTGTATCGTTTCTGTGCATTTATACATCTCCGCTTAGACAAAACTTTTTCATTTCGTTTCGTTCGTTATGATATCATGGGCGGGAAAAAAGGACAATAGAGGAGACGGATCAGTGCTGCGCGGTTGAAACAGGCATCTTTTTGGGATATACTGAACTAAAGCGTTCCATCGCCATATCATACCAGGAGCAGATCCCATGAAAATCATCGACAGCATAAAAGATGAACGGCTGACGCTGTCTTTTGAAGTATTTCCTCCGAAGGATGACACATCTTTCGAGAACGTGCTCTCAGCTACCCGAGCGATCGCGGAACTGAAGCCGTCGTTCATATCAGTGACTTATGGAGCGGGAGGAAAGGGGAGCCGATACACGGCAGAGATTGCCAAAGCCCTCCAACAGACGGAAAGTGTGGAGACTCTGGCGCATCTCACATGTGTCGGTGCATCCAGAGAAGCCGTACATGCCTATCTGGACGAACTTCAGGAGAACGGCATCCAGAACATCATGGCACTCCGCGGCGATCTTCCTGACAGCATCGAGAGAGAGCGCCTTGTCTGCAGTCCCTATCTGCATGCAGCCGATCTGATCCGCGAGATTCGCAGCAGGGGCGATTTCTGTATCGGAGCGGCATGCTATCCGGAAGTGCATCCTGAAAGCGCTAGCCAAAAGGAGGATATCCGCTATCTTCGAGAAAAAGTAGAAGCAGGCGCTGATTTCCTGACGACTCAGATGTTCTTTGACAACAATCTGCTCTACAATTTTCTCTATAAACTGAGAGAGGCAGGCGTGACCGTACCTGTCATACCTGGGATCATGCCCATCACAGGTGCGAACCAGGTGCGCAGAGCGCTGGAACTGTCCGGAAGTTTCATGCCCCGCCGGTTTACTGCTTTGGTGGACCGATTCGGCTCGTCTCCTTCCGCGATGAAGCAGGCCGGCATCATCTATGCGACGGATCAGATCATAGACCTGTATGCCAACGGGATCCGTCATGTACATGTCTATACCATGAATAAGCCGGACGTTGCCCTTGCGATCATGAACAACCTTTCACGTATGCTCGGGAGGCGCTTTTGAACGATCCTTCTCTCCACACGCTGATTCTGCCGGAGCTTCCTTTCGATAAACGGGAAATCCTGCGATACGCACAGATACCGAAAAACGCGCCAGTACCGGAATCCCTGCCCTTGGATATCTGCCTTGGCGAGGTCAGCGGAAAGATACGCTGCCGGGCAGTGTGGGCTCGATTCCCCCTGTCAGCTTCCGGCTCTGAACTGGATCTTGGCTTTTCATTCGTGTCATCCCGAAATCTTGCCCACAGGCTTGAGGGCTGCTGTGATATCGTGCTGTTTGCCTGTACGGCCGGGTATGAGATGGACCGCATGATAGGACGAGCTTCCCTGAGATCACCGGTAAACGGCCTTCTGATGCATGCAATAGGCGCTGAAAGGGTCGAAGGTGCCTGCGATGAGCTTTGCCGGATACTGGGAGGACTTTTCCCGGAATACCGGCTCACGGAACGTTTTTCGCCGGGATATGGGGATCTCCCGCTCGAACTGCAGCGGGATGTGCTTCGTGCTTTGGACAGCGAGAAGACGGTTGGGATCACACTGACAGACAGTTTGCTGATGCAGCCCGCCAAAAGCGTGACTGCGATCATTGGCCTGAAGGAGAAAAAACATGAAGTTGACGGATAAACTGAGGACAGGGCCTTTCTTTCTTGACGGAGGTATGGGTACACTGCTGCAGGCGCGCGGCCTGAGGCCGGGTGAAGCCCCCGAAACATGGAACCTGACACATCCGGAAGATATCACTGCGATCCATTTGTCTTATTATGAAGCAGGCAGCGATATGGTTCTTGCCAACACGTTTGGGGTACATCCTCTGCGTTATGATCCGGAGACCTGTTCAGATATGGTCAGGGCTGCTTTTGCCTGCGCGAGGGAAGCCCGTCGGCTCGCGGGAGAACGTGAGCGATTCATCGCACTGGATATCGGTCCCTGCGGTCAGCTTCTAAAACCGTTCGGCACACTCGATTTCGAAGATGCTGTTTCGGCTTTTGCGCAGATCGTTCGGTATGGTGTCAGAGAAGGCGCGGATTGTGTGTTCATCGAGACGATGAACGACAGCTATGAGACCAAGGCTGCTCTTCTCGCTGTCAAGGAAAACAGTTCTCTTCCGGTCCTTGTGTCCAATGCATACGGTGAAGACGGCAAGCTTTTGACCGGGACGGATCCGGAAGCTATGGTGGCGATGCTGGAAGGCATGGGTGCAGATGCTGTGGGAATCAACTGCTCCTACGGCCCGGACATCATGGCGCCTATCGTAAAACGCTACCTGGAGACAGCGTCAGTCCCCGTTCTCATGAAGCCGAATGCGGGACTTCCTCAGCAGAAAGAGGGCAGGACCGTATACAGTGTCGGCCCTCAGGACTTTGCCGATACCGTGACCGCACTGATTCCGGAAGGCCTCCGTATCCTTGGAGGTTGCTGCGGAACGACGCCGGATTATATCCGTGCCCTCCGTTCGGGAGCTGAAGGACAGGTTCCCCCGACTCTCGAAGAAAAACATGATACAGTCGTTTCATCCAGAAGCCATTCCGTGCATCTGGGGGACGTTCCTGTTATGATCGGTGAGAGGATCAATCCCACCGGCAAAAAAAGATTCCGCCGTGCACTGGCAGAAGGCGATATCGGTTATGTGCTGTCGGAAGGCATTTCACAGGAGGAGCGCGGAGCGCAGATCCTGGATGTGAATGTGGGTGCTCCCGGGATCGACGAGGCGGAAATGCTGACAAAAGTCGTTCAGGAACTTCAGACGGTGACAGATCTTCCGCTTCAGCTGGACAGTGCTGATCCCAGGGCTTTGGACAGTGCACTTCGAATCTATAACGGAAAAGCAATGATCAATTCCGTGAACGGGACCCGGGCATCCATGGATGCGGTTTTCCCGCTTGTCAGGAAATACGGAGGCGTACTGGTAGCGCTCACTTTGGATGAGAACGGGATACCTGAGACTCCGGAAGGCCGTTTGGAGATAGCGGAGCGTATACTGAGAGAAGCGGAGAGGCAGGGCATCTCCCGAAAGGATATCGTGTTCGATCCCCTGACTATGACGGTCAGCGCGGACCCTAAAGCCGCCCGGATTACGCTCGATGCGCTGAAAATGATCCGAGAAAGGACGAGGTGCGCGACGGTCCTGGGTGTGAGCAACGTGTCATTCGGGCTTCCGTCCCGAGAAATCATCGGCAGCGTTTTCCTGGCAGAAGCATTGAAGACCGGCCTTTCCGCTGCGATCATGAATCCGAAGTCTGATGCCATGCTGGGAGCATTTTTCAGCCATCTGGCATTGCATGGAATGGATGTCAACTGTGAAGGCTATATCCGTTATGCTTCCTTACGCACATATGCAGGCAGCGACGCATCTGCGCCGATTCTTTCAACCGTACCGGCAGAATCGGGAAAAGGTCTGCGCTATGCTGTAGAGAAAGGACTCCTGCAGGAAGCATCGCGTGCAGCCAAAGAAGCTCTTGCTTCAGGCGAAGACGGACTTGAACTGATCCAGAATGAGATCATACCCGCATTGGATGAAGTGGGAAAAGGCTTTGAAAAGAAAACACTCTTCCTGCCCCAGCTGATGATGAGCGCAGAAGCAGCGGATGCCGCCTTTACGGAGATCAAAGCGGCCATGCAGAACCGTACGGAAAGCGGAAGACGCTGTTCGCTCGTTATCGCAACGGTCAAGGGAGATATTCATGATATCGGGAAGAACATCGTCCGTCTTCTGCTGGAAAACTACGGATTCGATGTGCTGGATCTCGGAAAAGATGTAGCCCCGGAACGGATCCTGGAAGCAGTGGAGCAGCTTCACGCGCCGATCTGTGCTTTGAGCGCCCTTATGACGACAACGGTTCCGGCGATGGAAGAGACGATCACGCTGGTCCATGAAAAAGCGCCATGGTGCAAAGTCATGGTAGGCGGAGCCGTTCTGACGCAGGAATACGCAGACAGGATCGGTGCGGATGGATATGCCCGGGATGCTATGGCGGCGGTAAGACTTGCCGAAAAATTATGCCCATAATATGAATCAGCGATAATCAAACGCCCCGGACTTCTCCGGGGCGTTCTGCATATGTCGAAATGGATCAGAGAGCCTGCATGACTTCGTCGCAGTATTCAGCGCAGGTCGCTCCTTCTCTCGTTCCGTTTGCCCTGCATGTCACGGACTGCATGGCGTTTTCCAGCTGAGCTGCTTTATCCGGCAGCGCGATATGCCGCAGCATCATGACGGCAGCCGTCAGAATGCTTTCGGGACTTGCGTATTCGCCGAGCCCTTCTTCAATCAGTCTGGGCGCGGAACCGTGGATCGGTTCGAACATGGCGTATTCGTCTCCCGTATTGGCACTTCCCGCCGTTCCTACGCCGCCCTGGATCTGTGCAGCTTCATCCGTGATGATATCTCCGTACAGATTGGGAAGAAGGAAGACCTGGAATCCTTTCTGCATTGACTCGTTGATGAGATTGGCACACATGATGTCGATGTAGAAATCGTCAGCGATGATCCCTGGATATTCTTCTGCGATCTCATGGCAGACAGCGGAGAAGGACCCGTCCGTCTTTTTCATGATATTCGCTTTGGTCACGATGGAAACGCGGGTTTTTCCGTTATTCTTTGCGTATTCGAAAGCGGCTCTGGCGATTCGTCTTGTTCCCGCATCCGTCGTGACTTTGAAATCCATAGCGAGCTTTCCGGGGATTTCGATTCCTTTGCTGCCGAGAGCATATTCGCCCTCTGTGTTTTCGCGGAAGAAGGTCCAGTCGATTCCCTTTTCAGGAACACGAACCGGCCGTACGTTGGAATAAAGGTCAAGTTCACGCCGCAGAACAACGTTAGCGCTTTCCAGCCATCCGCCGTGAGGCGTTGTGGTAGGCCCTTTCAGCAGAACGTCACATTCACGGATCGATGCCAGGACGTCGTCAGGTACGGAGACCTTCTTCTCAATCCTGTTTTCAAGTGTAAGTCCTTCAATCAGCCTGAGTTCGATCTTTCCGGATGAGATCTCGTCCTTGAGCAGGACTTCGAGGATCTTGCGGGCGCCTGAAGAAATGATTGGCCCGATCCCGTCTCCGGGGACCAGTCCGATCGTGATTTTGTCCAGCGTGCGAAAATCCTTCGCGCCGGATGATTTTTCCATACGTTCCTGGCGGGCGATCTGCTCGCTCAGAAGGGTGCGGAAATGGGCAACGGATGCTTCAATCAATTCGTTCATGAGATGCGCGGTACGGTCCGCGGCTCCTTCCTTTCCTGACTGTGATTTATTTGCCGTAACCGGCGGCGTAGTAGTTCATAAGGCAGCCTTCCGTAAGGATCCGAGCCTCCTCACGGGTGAGCCCTCTGCACATGAGCGTAATCGGGATCGATTCATCTCCGCGCAGGATTTTTGCTTCGAAAGTCTCCACCCCGGACAGGAGCTTTTCCCTGACGTCCGGAACATAGAGCCAGTCGCCGGCGTTAAACTCGAAATCCGTATCGGGATCCATCGTGAAAGGAACGATGCCCCAGTTGATGCAGTTGGAACGATAACGCTTTGTAGCGTATTCATACGCGACGTTAGCAAAACCACCCAGTACTTTCTGGCAGGAAGCAGCCTGTTCCCTGGCAGAACCATCTCCGGGTTTGCGGGCAAAAACGCAGCTGCCGACAGAGACGTTTTCCGCGGATGCACCGATGTTTTTCAGAACCGCCTGTATTTCCTGCGGGACTGAGCCCTTCTCCCTGCCTTCCTCCATAGCACGGATGGCCTGACTTCTTCCTACATATTCCGGAACACGGCGGGACAGAGCGAATTCAGCCAGTTTGTAGGGGTTGGAACGATAGGAGGATACTTCGCCGGAAGGAATGAGTTCATCCGTCGTCGTTACTTCGTCCTGGATAACGGCACAGAGAGAGACGAGAAGATCCTTTTCCATATGAGGCATGACAGGCCAGTCCCTGATGTTGGGACCGTATACGAGCGGATCATCCTTTTGAGCTTTGCCGAATCCGTAATAACAGCGTTTCGCATAGACGGAATCATCGTATACGTAAGGGATCGGATCGAAATCGTAGTCGATGTCCGTAGCAGCTGTCAGGATACCGCCGTTTGCTGCCGTAGCGGCGATTGAACGGGCGTCCATGAGAGCGACTGCGGCAATCTGTCCGCTGGAAGGCTTGGAGCCTTCCCTGCTTGGGAAGTTTCTTGTCGCATGGCGGATGGAGAGCCCGTGATTCGAAGGCGTGTCGCCCGCTCCGAAACAAGGTCCGCAGAAAGGCGGTTTCAGGACGGCGCCGGCTTCGATCAGATCAGCGGCAAGCCCGGATTTGATCAGCGCCAGATTGACAGGCTGGGAGGAGGGATAGACGGAGAGATCGAAGAATCCGTTTCCGATGCTCTTTCCGCGAAGGATCGCGGCAGCTTCCTCGATGTTCTCATACATTCCGCCTGAGCACCCTACGATTACGCCCTGTTCGCAGCGGACTTTTCCGTCAGATCCAAGATTGCGAAGGAGATCAAGCGTGACGCCGCCTTCCAGAACGGCATTGCATCTGGCTTCCACTTCTCTCAGGATCTCTTCAGGTCTTTCCTGCAGGTCATGTACGGTATAGGCGTTGGAGGGATGGAAGGGGAGTGCGATCATGGATTCCATCTCATCCAGATGCACCTCAAACATGCGGTCATAATACGCACCTTCCTCTGCAGCCAGAGGCCGATAATCTTCGGGACGGCCTACAAGGTCATAGTATTTTTTGACTTTTTCATCTGTCGGCCATATGGATGTCAGACAGCTGGTTTCCGTAGTCATGACGTCGATGCCGATCCTGAAATCCATGTTCATCTGAGCAATGCCCGGCCCTGCAAACTCCAGAATGCGGTTCTTTACGAGACCGTCCGGGAAGGTCGCTCCGACCAGTGCGATCGCCACGTCATGCGGACCGATACCGTGCGGAAGCTTTCCGTCCATCCATACAAGGACGACCTCGGGATCTTCGATGTCCCAGGTGTTGTCGAGAAGCTGCTTGACAAGTTCACCGCCGCCTTCACCTACACCGAGTGTGCCGTAACAGCCGTAACGGGTATGTGAATCGGAAGCCAGGATCATCTTCCCACATCCGGCGAATTTCTCGCGTGCAAACTGGTGGATGACGCTCTGGTTCGGGGGTACATAGATACCGCCGTACTTTTTTGCTGCAGACAGACCGAACGCGTGATCATCTTCGTTGATGGTACCGCCGACGGCTGCCAAAGAATTGTGACAGTTGGTCAGAGCATAGGGAAGAGGGAACTCGGTCATCCCGGAAGCTCTGGCCGTCTGGATAACGCCTACATATGTGATGTCATGGGACAGCATGGCATCAAAACGGATTTTCATCTTCCCGTCACTGCGGGAAACCGCATGAGCGTTGAGAATCTGATAGGCAATCGTTCTGTTCCTGGTGGAAAGATCGGGAGACTCGGCTTTTACCGGCACTCCGTTGTGCAGGATGTACCCGGAGCCTTTGTTTTCTATCATGGACATGGCGCTTACTCCTCTGCTATATGGCCTTGATTTCTTTCAGATGATTCTGTGCGCTCGTCAGGTGGGCCAGCATGGCCTGCTCAGCTTTTTCCGGGTCACCGGATGCAATCGCTTCCACTATCGCGCGGTGTTCCGCATTGGATGCTTTGGCGCGGCTTTTGACTTCGACGGACTGCTGACGGTATTTCTGGATCTTGCGGTGCAGGGGGACCAGGGTGTCGTACAAAACGATGCTCCCACTGAATTCGTACAGGCGGGTGTGAAATTCACTGTCCAAAGCCTTGACCTGCTCGCTGTTCTTTTTTTCGGCACAGAGCTCCTGATAATCAAGAATGTCGTTCAGGATCTGCAGCTGTTCCGGCGTGATCCTTCTTGCACAGTAGGCGGCCGCCAAAACTTCGACTCTGCGCCGGATCTCATAAATGTCGTCTGCATCCTGTTCGGTGACGCCCAGGACGGTCGTTCCCTTGCTGCTGCTTTCTACGATGTGCTCTGCTTCCAGGAGATCGAGAGCCGCTCGGACCGGAGTCCTGCTCACGCCGTATTCCTGACAGATCTGAGCTTCCGTAAGAATATCTCCTCTGGAATACTTTCCTGTCAGGATATCCTGTTCAAGTCTCTCAAAGACCTGTTCGGCCAATGATACGTTTTTCTGCATCCTTTACTCCTTATCCGCGCTGCCGGGGACAGCGCCTCCCGTCAATTCCAGGATCTTCTGTTCGAGTTCGGTATTACTGAGGACATTCTGACGTCCGTCCTCATACTCTTTGTCGATCCATTCCTTCAGAGACACGACCAGAGGATCGTTCTTCGTCATCAGCGCATCTCCGGAGAGATTGTAATGACCGTTGATCCAATAAGCGATTCCCGCAAGACCGGAGGAGCTCCCGATGAGGACGGAGGGCCTGCGGCCAAGGATCCTGTCGGTGTCGAAAATGTTGTAGATCTCCTCGTCTTTCATGAGTCCGTCTGCATGTACGCCTGCACGGGTCACGTTGATGGCTTCTCCGGCGAAAGGCGTCATGGGAGGAACGTCGTAACCGATCTCATTGCGGTAGTAATCGGCGATCTCCGTAATAACGGTGGGATTCATGCCGTCCATGGAACCGCGGAATGCGGCATACTGCATGACCATGGATTCGAGAGGCACGTTGCCTGTGCGTTCGCCGATCCCCAGCAGTGTGCAGTTGACAGCGGAAGCACCGTACAGCCAGGCTGTGGATGCGTTGGCAACGGCCAGACCGAAATCGTTGTGGCCATGCCATTCCAGCCAACGGCTGGGGACATCCGAATAGTGCTGGAGGCCAAAGATGATGCCGGCAACGCTTCGCGGAAGTTCGACTTCCGTATAGGGGACGCCGTAACCCATGGTATCGCATGCGCGGATCTTGACCGGGATGCCGGCTTCTTGGGAAAGCTTCATGAGTTCGTTGACGAAAGGAACGACGAAACCGTAGAAATCAGCACGTGTCAGATCTTCAAGGTGACAGCGGGGGACGATACCGGCCTCGAACGCGTCTTTTACGGTCGCGAGATACATGTCCATCGCTTCCTTGCGCGTCTTGTGCAGCTTGTTGAAGATGTGGTAATCACTGCAGGACACCAGGATCCCCGTTTCCTTGATCTCCAGATCCCTGACCAGCTGGAAGTCTTTCTTGCTGGCCCGGATCCAGGTCGTAATCTCGGGAAACTTCAGTCCGAGATTCAGGCATTCCTCAATGGCTTTCTGATCTTTTTTGCTGTATGCGAAGAACTCCGTCTGGCGGATGATCCCGAAAGGGCCGCCCAGTTTGCTCATGAGCTTATACAGATCTACGATCTGCTTGACGGAGTAAGGTTCGATCGACTGCTGTCCGTCGCGGAATGTGGTATCGGTGATCCAGATCTCTTCGGGCATGCCGGTAGGCACACGGGTGTGGTTGAAACTGATCTTGGGGACCTCTTCATAGTTGAACAGATCGCGATAGAGATTCGGGTTTTCTACATCCTGCAGGGAATAACGGTAATGGGAGTGTTCCAGCAGGTTTGTCTTTCCGGATAGTTCTAGCATTAGGGCACCTCCCTGGAATTTATGCATACAAGTATACGCAAATACGTGTATGCTTGTCAAGCCGGTATTCAAGAATACGTAAGATTCAACGATGCGTAAAATGCTTCATTCTGAAAATAGAGGGATCCCGGATCCATTCGATATGGATCCGGGATCCGGGATAGATGAACAAAGTCTCTGTTATTTTGCTTCTGCTTCTGCTTCAGCTCTGCTCATCGGAGTATAGTCTGCAAACGTCTGCAGATACTCTGCCCCGTATTTTTCCATGAAACCTTTCGTATCGACTGTCAGAGAATCCTTCTCCGCATCATAGTTTACAGGCAGAAATGCGGGATGAGGATGATCGTTATCCGGGTAATGCGTAGCCATCATCAGACGGCTGCCGTCAATGGAATAGAAGAAATTGTTGTGCCCCATGTTGAACGGAGTAAAGAACTCGTTCGAGAAAGAGATCTTCCCGTCCAGACCTTCGTCGAAATAGGCAAGGCTGCTGGCATACCAGTTACCGTTGGACGTACGTCCGGACCACATGACGATCAGTCTTCCCGTAGGCGTCGTATAAGTCTCCCAACCTTCGGGCATCCTGCATACGATCCCTAGGGTCAGCTCTTTTTCCGTTGCGTCAAAGACCCATTTGCGCGGGCTTCTGAAACGGGAAAGGTCATCTGTCAGTTCATTGCAGTACATCCCCGGCTTGTAGTGCTCACCGGTCCTCAGCCCGTCCGGATCGTTATACAGAAGATAGTATCGGCCATCCTTTTCGTACAGAGTCGGATCGTTGCCGGGTCCGATGTCGGCATTCAGGATCTCATAGGGACCAAGCGGGTTCTTGGCTTTCAGTACGCACAGGCGCTGCTCCACAGACGGATGGCTCCAGCCGGCGAACAGATAGAAACTTCCGTTGATCTCATAGACTTCCGGTGCCCAGTAACGCCATGTTGCCCAACTGGTTCCGTCGTTGGCGAATGCGGTGTAGGGGCCTTCCCAGGTCTCGAGATCGGTTCCGACATATACCTGGAAACCGCTCTTGGCCAGAGTGCCGAACGCTTCCGTTCCGACTGTTCCGAAAAGATAGTACCGTTCTCCGCTGGTGAGGACATAAGCGTCTCGGATCGGGATCTCGTCATTGGTATAAGTGCCGAAATTAGCTGCTTTGATCGGCTGGCTGTTGCTGACCATGGACTTTCCTCCTGTCATTTTATAGATTCACTTAACTGTTTCTATACTAACACAAAAACCGAAAAGACGTAATATAGATTGATGCAGAAAGATAAACAGTTCAGTTGGAACGGAATTGATCATCGGGCATTGCGGATGCGCTGCAGGGCACTGTGTTCGGCTTTAAGCTCTTCACACAGCCGGGCTGCCGTCCAGCTTCTGTTCGATTCGGTCGATACTGCTTTCAGAGCGACCTGTAAATCCTCTTTCCGAAGTATATCCAGGAAAGCGTTCAGCTGTGAGCCGCTGAGCTCGTGCAGAATCAGCATTTCCTCAGAGAACGAACAGGGAGAAATGTCGGCATCAGAAGCGTCTGTTTCCGTAAGGACGCCGATCGTTTTTCCGAAATCCTCCGTGGGAACGATCCGGCAGCGGATCCCGAGAGATTCTGCCGCTTTTCGGATGCCGCGCCGTTTTTTGCCTTCCAGATTGAATAGGAGCAGAAGAGACATTTGAAAACCTTTCTGCCGAGGAACGTTTCATGCCCTGCGACGATACCAGTGTATCCGAATGCTGCAGTCTGCGCAACCGGAGATTTCGAACCGTACCATTTTTCGGGCTTGACTTGAAGGGCAACGGCATGATAATATGAGTTCCGCACAAAAAGCCCGAAGGCTTTCATAAGGATGTCCCGATCGATTATCAGAGGTGAACTGTATCCTCTGTCCGGTCGGGACGTTTTTTTTGCAGTATAGCGTTCCTCTGCCGGGGAAGCACTGCCGGGATCCGCATCATGCGGGGAGCGTGCCAAGGTATTGCCGGATAACTGCAGAAAGGAGGCCTTATGTCGTTTCGTCCTACTATTGCGTTGTATTTTCAAGGCGAGATCGCCGATATCCGGTATTATCGGAATGCGGGAGGACTCAGCCTTCTGGCGGAAGCTGCGTTTCTGGCTTCTCTGTACGGAGAATGTCAGAACAGAGAAACCTATATGGCATGCAGATATGGTCAGGGGAAGGTCTTTCTCAGCCTTGAACCGGTTCTTCTCGAGCACACACAGGAGAATCTCAAGTTTCTGGAAAGCTGTTCGGAATATCCCCTCATCGTGGACTGTACTGCAAGATGTGTTTACAGAGCTTATCATGCGATGGAGGAAAGAGAGCTTGCAGCGCGTCCTGTGCTTGGCGGTCCCGATTGTCCCCTTGAACGGGTGAATTCCGGTACGGACCTGCTGGATCTCATGTCCGGATGTGTGATTCCGTTCTCTCTCTTCGCAGCGTGCAGGAAACTTTGAAAGGATTGACAAGCATTTTTCAGAACCTATAATGAATCGTATATGAAGGAGGAGCGGAAACAGTATGAGATGGGTTGTACACTGGATAGTCGGAGAAGCAGCCTTAAGGGGCAGGAGATCCCTGGCTTTCCAACTGGGGTGCCTGATGCCGGACTGGTTTGAGCTGAAACCCATACACCGCTGGAGAGAATCCGGAAGCAAGTTCCTGGATCGTGCTGAGAGAGTGCGGAGCATGCCGGACGGATGGAGACGGGACTGGCTTCTGGGAACGCTTGCACATTTTGCGTGTGATTACTGTACAATGGCCCATAATGAGGAATACTACCGCTTCTATCATCACAGGGCCTATGAAGTTCTGGCGCAGAATTATCTGATCCGGCGATGCAGGGAGAACGCCAGATGGCTTCAGACCGGCCCTGCCGAAATGCCGGCAGTGCTTACGTCGTCTGCTGACGCATCTGCTTTCCGACAGGCGTTATCCGTCTGGGTCCTAGACCATACGGATGCGCTGCATGAAAAGATATCCGAACTGCATACGGCAAAATGGTATCAGGATGAAAGAGTAGCTGAGCTGGATATTCGGGAAGGTTTTCTTTTGGCCTCGGAACTGGTCCGGCTCATGGAGACAGGAAGAAAGAAAAAAAGACAGACCGGCACATAGAAAAGGATATCTTTTAAGCTCATCAAAACACAAGGAGGCCGCTTAACTGAGCGGAGCTCCCTTTTTTACTGTTCGAACAAAAAGTAACTGGACAGCACATGACCGTATGATACAATGAATTGGAGAAAACGAACACAAAAGGAGGATCACATGACACGCATCACCATACAGACTGGATCGCCGAAATTTCCTGTTCAGAAAGATCTGTACGGCATTTTCTATGAAGACCTGAACAGGGGAAGCGATTCGGGCATCTATCCCGAAATGATCCGCAACCGTTCTTTTGAGGATTCGCTCATGCCGGACAACTGCGAAGCATTTGAGGGCGACACCGAGTATTTCGTTGAAAAGACTACCGGCTATAAAGGAGAATTCAACCATGGTGAAGGACTGACCCGCTGGCTGGAGCCCAACGGAATCGAACCGACACCGATCCCGGGATGGTATTCTGAAAACGCAGAAATGGATCTCGATGCGACGTGCTGCCTGAACGATAAGCGCGAGACGTCTCTCCGCGTGAAGTTCGAAGCCGGCGGCAGGATCCGTAATGTAGGTTATCAGGGCATCTATGTGGAAACGGGAAAAGCTTATCCTTTTTATATGTTTGCTTTTGCAGACAAACCCGTCCGTGTGTCCGTGAAGCTCATTTCCAGATCCGGTATGGTCTATTCCGAAAACAGATTCCAGGTCGGAAACAAAGGCTATGCCCGCTATGATTGTACTTTCGTCAGCTGCGGAACGGACGGCCAGACTCTGTTCGTCCTGGAAGCTGAGGACGCCTGTGAACTGCATATCGGATTCGTGTCACTCATGCCGGCGGATACCTACAACGGACACGGGCTTCGCAAAGACCTCGTGGAAAAGCTGGCGGCAATGAAACCTGCTTTTCTCCGTTATCCGGGCGGCGGCTTCGTGGAGGGATTCAATTTCGCGACGATCCCGTTCTTTTCACGGATCACGGGTCCCGTCTGGGAACGTCCGTCCTTCTGGAACATGTGGAACTACCGGACCAGCAACGGATTCGGTTATCATGAATTCTTGCAGCTTTGCGAAGATCTTTCCATGAAAAAACTCTATGTCGTCAACTGCGGCATAGGCGACGTGTTTACCTGCGTGCAGTTCTTCAAGGGAGAACAGAAACAGCGGATCCTGGACGAAGCAATCGCTGCGATCGAGTATGCCACTGCGCCTACAGGAACGAAGTACGGCGATATGCGTGCCGCAGCAGGTCATCCCGAACCTTTCGGCATGGATTATGTTGAGATCGGAAATGAGTCATACTGTGAAGAGTATTATGAGTATTATGAATGGATGTACCGCGAACTCAAGTCGCGTTATCCCGACATCACTTTCCTGACCTGTCTGCATGTAGAAGAGAGAGGACTGCCTTCCGAGATCGTGGATGAGCACTACTATTCCACACCGGAATTCTTTGCAGAGAGTGTGCACCGCTATGACGGATACAAACGACCCGGTCCGGGCGTATTTATCGGCGAATATGCCGTGACACAGGGCCAGCCGGCGACACTGCGTGCCGCCCTGGGTGAAGCCATGTTCTTGATGGGTCTTGAGAAGAATCAGGACGTCTGCAGGCTGGCATGCTATGCACCTCTTCTCGAAAACCTGACTTATTACAAATGGTACCCGAACCTTCTGTGTTTCGACAATAAAATGAGCTACGGCATTCCTTCGTGGCCTATGCTGAAACTGATGGGCGGCTATCGCGGACGTGATTTCGTGGATGCGAAGGTGGAAGCGGAAACGATCTTCAAACCGATGAAGGGCATCTATTCCGTCAGCGCACCTGATGGATTCGCATTCCGTGACGCAATGGTGGACGGAGCCGATGCCGGCGTGTCCCATACACTCAAAGGCACGGTCGCAGAAAAAGACGGCGGATTTGTCACTGTACCGGGAGATCCGGAACCCCGACCCTCCATGGGTCCTACCCTGCACCTTGCATCACCTACGGAAACAGCTGTCACCTTCGGAGACGAACCTAAGGAAGCATCTGAATTCTCGATCTCGGTCTGTTTTGCCGGTTCCCTGGATATCCAGGCATTCGTCAATAACGGAGGCATGGAGGAGTGGACACCCCGCAACGCGCGCGGCTTCACATGGCGGATCACGGATAAAGGCAACTGGGTTCAGACTTCACGTTCCGTCAAGTCCGATCTCCTGAGTGAAAAGAGCGGGAAAGAACTGGAACTCGGCTGGCATGATTTCAAAGTCGTGAGCTATAAGGGCGGATTTGACTGCTATATCGACGGAGAAAAAACGGTCAGTGCCGTGCTGCCGCACTACCCTGCCGTGGAAGCTGTTGCGGATACAGACGATGGAAAAGTGATTGTCAAGATCGTGAATTTCACGGACAAGGATGAAAACATCGAGATCTGTCTGGATACCGAAGTCGAGGACGGATACGAATTGAAACTGCTGACAGACGATCCTCTTGCGCAGAACACACCTGAGGATCCGGAACACGTCAAGGAGATGAGTTTCCTTCGTGAAGGAGCGGCCAGAACGTTCCAGTATCCTGCGCCTGCCAATTCTCTGTCCGTACTGATCCTTCGCAGAAAGTAACGAAGCGTTCCGTTCGGAGAAGGAAAAGCCTCGTACCGTCCGGTACGAGGCTTTATGGTTGTTTCAGATTTTAAGCCCGCAGGCATCCAACAGGATGCGGCATTCTTCTTCCGTGAAGTAACGCCATTCTCCCGGAGAAAGTTCAGGAGGCAAATGAATGGGGCCGACTGCCTCTCTGTGCAGACTGAGCACAGTCTTTCCCCGAGCTTCGAACATTCTTTTGACCTGATGGTATTTTCCTTCGTGCACCGTAACTCTGGCTTCAGATCCGGGAAGGATCTCCAGAACGGCGGGAAGCGACGTGAAATCGCCCAGATCCAATCCCTTTGCGAACGCTTCCGCATCGGAACCGTCAGCAGGACGGTCCAGTTCGGCTGAGTAGACCTTGGAGATTTCATGACGCGGAGAGATCAGACGGTGGACCAGATCGCCCCGGTCCGTCAGAATCAGCAGCCCGGTAGTATCCTTATCAAGACGTCCGGCGGGGGAGAGATCGCGGCGCTGCAGCTCCGGCGGGAGCAGATCCAGAACTGTCTTTGCGTGCGCGTCGCGCGTTGCTGTCAGATATCCTGCCGGTTTGTTCATGGCGATCACGACATACGGACGGTAGACGAGATTTTCCCCGTCCCAGGTAACGCGTGCGCCGTTATGGACCTCTGTTTCCGGCTTTAAGACGGGGATACTGTCTACCTCGATCCCTCCGGAGGCAATGATCTTTCGGACTTCTCTCCGGCTGCCAAGGCCGCAGAGCGTCAGGTACTTATCCAGACGCATGGTCAGGCTTTGCCCGGCTTCCAGAGATAGAAGGGAGCTGTCTTCTGCAGTTCGAGCGTGCCTTCGGTGAAAGCCAGAGTCCCATTCTCCAGAAGAGTTCTGATCTGTTCCGGACCGAGTGCCGGACGGCCGTCGTCGCCTTTCTGCTGCTTCCACAGTGTGAACCGGCAGCCACGGGCCCTCCAGTTGGAACAATAGAATCCCTTGGAATTCTCATATACGGTTCCACCGCACAGGGGACAGGTCCCCAAAGCGACTTTTGCAGCAGATGGATCCCGCGGAGCAAAACTTTCTTCGGGGAACGTGACACCTACGCGTCTTTCTTTCGCATCTTCCACGATTGTGCAGGTCAGACCGCGGATCTCTTCCATGAAGTGTCCGGGATCGCGTTCTCCGCGGCCGATTTCCGCCAAGCCCTTTTCCCATCTTCCCGTCGTTTCGGCACTGGTGAGCGTAAAAGGCAGGATCTTGATCAGGGCCATACCCTTTTCGGTAGGTTTGAGCAGTCTGCCGACTCTGCGGATATAACCGACCTGGATCAGCCGTTCAATGATGGAAGCACGGGTCGCAGGGGTTCCGAGCCCGGAGTCGGCCATCTGGAGCCGAAGTTCTTCGTCTTCGATCTGACGCCCTGCATGTTCCATGGCAGACAGAAGCATAGCTTCCGTATATGCGGCAGGCGGCTGCGTTTTTTTCTCCGCCATTTTACAGGAAGTGACTTTACGGGCCATCCCCTCCGTAAGATCGGGGAAATCGGCCTGAACGTCATCCTTTGCCACACGTTTTGCGGCAATCGGAGCATAGACTTTGGACCAGCCTTCCTGAAGAAGGTTGCGTCCGTGAGAAAGGAAGGATTCTCCGGATGCCACCGTGATGGCAGTCGTCAGCTTTGCAACCTGATCGGGAAGGAACATCGCAATGAAACGGCGTGCCACAAGATCGAAAAGCGTCTTTTCATCATCGCTCCAGCCTTTGGTTTCAGCTGTGCGACCGGTGGGGATGATCGCATGGTGATCCGTGATCCGGCTGTCATTGATGAAACGGCCGAACAGATTCCTGTCGCTCTGCATGGCTTCGTCGGCAAAAGGCTGCCAGGGGGCGCACTGGAACTTGGCCAGGCGGCTTTTGAGCGTGCGGACCAGATCGTGGGAAAGATAACGGGAGTCTGTACGGGGATAGGTGATGACTTTCCTTTTTTCGTACAGGCTCTGAGCGATCCGGAGCGTTTTGCTGGCAGGCCAGCCGAAACGGCGGTTCGCGTCACGCTGAAGCTCCGTCAGATCGTAAAGCAGAGGTGGCTTCGTCGATTCTTCTTTGATTTCCACTTTCGTGACTTCCGCGCTCTGTCCTTTCAGATTGTCCGCGATCGCACGGATTCTGGGATAGTCGGTCTGCGTGATGTGGGTAGCATCTTTTTCACGGGATGGATCGAACCATGTCCCCTTATAGGAACCGAACGAAGCGGTGAGTTCCCAATATGCTTCTGGAACAAAAGACTGACGCTCTTCCTCACGGCGTACGATGAGGGCAAGAGTAGGAGACTGTACCCGTCCTACGGACAGATGAGTGCCATAGGACACCGAATAAGCACGGCTTCCGTTCATTCCGACGAGCCAGTCCGCTTCCGAGCGGCACTGTGCTGACGCATACAGGTTGTCATAATCAGAACCTGGACGCAGATTGGCAAAGCCTTCTTCGATCGCGTCGTCTGTCATGGATGAGATCCACAGCCGTTCAAAAGGCTTTCTGCATTCCGCGACCTGATAGATGAGACGGAAAATCAGTTCGCCTTCCCGACCTGAGTCGGTGGCGCATATGATCGATCCGATCTCTTCATCGTTCATGAGCTGGGATACGATATCGAATTGGCGCTGAACACGTTCCAGCACCTTGAGTTTCATTTCTTTCGGCAGGATGGGAAGATCCTGCATGTTCCATTTCTGGTATTTCGGGTCTAGCTCTTCAGGACTGGCCAGGGAGACCAGATGCCCGATTGCCCATGTGACTACGTATTCGTCGCCGATGAGACAGCCCATTCCACGGCCTCTGCAACCCAGAACCCGGGCAATGTCCCGTCCGACGGACGGCTTTTCCGCGACTACAAGTTTTTTACTCATTCAGTCGATGCTACCTCCTGTTGCCTTATATAGTTACCATAGAAATCTGCTTCCGTCAAGCCCTGTGCCTTCATCGGAAAAGCTATCAAGAGAGCATGTCCGGGATTGATTTCTGTTGATTCGGATGTCTGATTCCGATATAATGGTATCGGCAAAATGACTTTCTTCGGGAGGTATGACTAATGGCTTTACCGAACAATCTTCCCTTCTGGCAGAACCCCGGTCTGCTGCATGTGAACCGTGAAGCAGGCAGGAGCCTGGCTTTTCCATTTCACAGCCTGGAGAGCGCCCATGACGGTCTTCGCGGTGATTCCCGCTATTACCGTCAGCTGAATGGGACCTGGCGCTTTCTCTGGTGCGCGAACCCCATGGAAGTACCGGATGACTTTACGGATCCCGACTGCTATGATGCGGAATGGGATGACCTGACTGTTCCCGGATGCTGG
Organism: Bacillota bacterium; assembly: GCA_016281935.1. GTDB lineage: Bacteria > Bacillota > Clostridia > Christensenellales > UMGS416 > JAEEJN01. The sequence continues at coordinate 21,087 of JAEEJN010000099.1, forward strand.
CAGATGGAGGGCTATGACGAGCCTCAGTATGTGAACGTCCAGTATCCTATCCCTTATGATCCGCCTTATGTACCTGACGATAACCCTGTGGGGTGCTACCGCAAGGTCTTCCGTGTGAGCCGTCTGGATCCGGAACGCCGTACGCGCATCGTCTTCGACGGTGTGGATTCCTGCTTTGAAGTCTATCTGAACGGTGTCTATGTCGGTATGGACAAAGTTCCCCATGTCCCCGCCGAATTCGATGTGACCGACAAAATCCAGGAAGGTGAGAATGTCCTGGCGGTCAAAGTTTTCAAGTGGAGCGACGGGACTTATCTGGAGGATCAGGACAAGTGGCGTCTCTCCGGCATTTTCCGTGACGTCGCCCTGATTTCAGAACCTTCTCTGCGTCTGCGTGACATGCAGATCACTCCGGGACTTGTCAACGAGTACAAGGACGGAACCCTTAAGATCCGTACCATGTTCGCCAATGACGGCGAGACAGATAAATCAGCTGTGCTGAAGCTGACGCTGGAAGATGAGGACGGTGATACGGTCTGCAGCCAGTCTCTGGATGTGACAGTTGCTTCCGGTGAAGAAAAAGATCTTACGCTTTTCTGGGAGATCCCCTCTGTTGCTCCCTGGACTGCTGAGACTCCGAATCTGTATACTCTGTATGCGGAACTGACGGAAGAAGAGGAAACGGTTTCCGTACATCGCGTTGCAGTTGGCTTCCGCGTGATCGAAGTTGCTTCCAATGCAGCGCTGCTCGTGAACGGACGCCCTGTAAAACTCAAAGGCGTGAACCATCATGATACACATTACCTTCTGGGATTTGTGACTCCTATGGAGACGCTTCTGGAAGATGTGAACCTGATGAAGCGCCATAACATCAACTGCATCCGTACGTCCCACTATCCGCCGGATCCCAGACTTCTGGATCTTGCGGACATTTATGGATTCTATGTGGTGGACGAAACGGATCTGGAGACTCACGGTGATGGCGTGAACGGATTCGCCCTGTCTTCTGATCCGGACTACCTGCCGGCATACAAAGCCCGCATGGAGCGCATGATCCTGCGTGACTTCAACCATCCCAGTGTCATCATCTGGTCGATCGGCAATGAATCCGGAGTGGGGACCCATCAGCAGGAAATGATCAAGATGTCTCATGAGATGGATCCTTCCCGCCTGACACACCATGAGCGCGCCTATGACGCTCCCTACTGTGATATCGTATCCACGATGTATCCGCCTGTTTATTCTCCGGATCCCTCGATCTTCGAGGAGGGAATGCGCAAGGGCATCCACGATGAGGGTGAGAGCGATGATCCCAGACCTTACTTCATGTGCGAATATGCGCATGCCATGGGCAACGGCCCCGGTGCTCTTCGTGAATACTGGAATGAGATCTATCGCTATCCGAGACTCATCGGAGGCTGTATCTGGGAGTGGGTCGACCACGGGATCCTCCAGACCAGTGAGACGGGAGAAGACTTCTTCGCTTACGGCGGAGATTTCGGAGAGTATCCTCATGACGGTATCTTCTGTGTGGACGGTCTGAACTATCCGGACCGCGAACCCCACACCGGCCTTCTGGAATACAAGAAGATCATCCAGCCCGTAGATATGTGCTATGAGGATGGGAAAGTGACCTTCATCAACCGGCGTGACTTCATCGACCTGTCCGATCTGGATGGTATCTGGTATCTGCAGGCGAACGCCCGTCAGATCGCAGGCGGCAAGCTCAATATCGAGGATCTGCCCGCAGGCGGTACCGTGACGGTGCCTCTTGATCTGCCCAAGATCCCCGAACAGGCTTTTGTGACTCTGAAGATTCAGTTCTCTCAGAAGGACAAAACCGAATGGGCTGATCCTGGTTATGTCGTAGCGGAGGAACAGTTCATCCTGAATCGTCCCGTAGCGGCCGAAGAAAAGATTGAAGGTGTCCTCAGCGCCCAGGTGTTTGATGAAGAGAAGATTCTGCTGGTTGAAGGAGACGAGTTCTCCGCTGCGTTCGATCTTACGACCGGCGGGCTCTGTGAGTACAGTTATCGAGATACCCAGCTCGTGGAGGAAGGACCTCGTCCCAATCTCTGGCGTGCGCCTGTAGACAACGACGGTGTGCCTCATGAAGGGATTCCCACAGGGATTCAGGCTAAGTGGCGTGCGTATCGGCTGGATCATCTGCAGCATCGGGTGGCTTCCTTCTCCTACAAAGCTGAGGAGGACCGCGTGGATCTGCAGTTCTCGGTGCGCACCGGGGCTCCGAGCCAGAAAATCGGATGCGATGAACAGCTTGCATACAGTGTCTATCCTGATGGTTCGATCCGTGTGAAAGCCGATTTCGATCCTCACTTCGAGCCTCGAGGCGGCAGAGGATTCAAGATGGATCTGCCCTATCTGCCCCGCTTGGGTGTGAGCTTCAAACTGGCAGACCGTCTTGACCGTGTGATCTACTTCGGAAAAGGTCCTCATGAGAACTATATCGACAAGGAAGAATCCGCTTTCATCGATCTGTACACTGCGTTTGTGGAAGATCTTCATGAAGACTATGTGCGGCCTCAGGAGAACGGTGCACACGGACACACGGCTTTCGTGGCTCTGACGGACAACGTCGGCGAAGGCCTGATCTTTGCTGCTGAACCTGAATTCATTTTCACAGCCCGTCACTATACGGACGAAGCTCTGGATGCGGCTGACCATCCTTATGAACTTGAAAGAGAAGATGCAGTCTATCTGAACATCGATGCTGCGCAGAACGGGCTTGGAAGCAATTCCTGCGGACCGATTCCTCTGCCCAAGCATCAGCTCAAACAGGAAAAACGCAGCCTGTCTTTCGTCATGCGGCCTTTCCGTGAGAATTGTGATGATCCCTTCCGCAAGGCTTTCCGTCTTCCCGGATAAGGCTTGCATTCCGTAAGGAACAAACGTAAAGTACATAGTATGAAAAAGCCCGGCATCTGAAATGATGTCGGGCGTTTTATTTGTCAATATGACTGGATGTCACGATCCCGCTTCTTCCGTATGGCGGCGAATCGCTTGAAAGCTCTCCTCGGTCAGGTCGTGCTCGATTTTGCAGGCGTCTTCTCTTGCAATCTCCGGATCGACGCCCAAGCTGATAAGGAACCGGCTCAGGACTTTGTGACGTGTGTAGATGGATTTGGCGATTCTCATGCCGGGAGGGAGCAGAGTGATGAGCCCATCTTTGTCCATGGAGATGTATCCGTTTTCTCTCAGATGTTTTGTGGCATAACTCACGCTGGGCTTCGTCACACCCAGTTGCTCAGCGATATCGACAGAGCGGATGAAGCCTTTCTGTTCACGGAGCATGAGCATAGCTTCCAGGTAGTCTTCTGCAGCTTTTCGGATTTTCATAGGTGGCTGCCTCCTTGAATCTGTATGATGAACCTTCATCCACGAGCATAGCATACCCCCCGAAAAAAAGCAATCCTTTGGGCTATTTTACGCGTTCGGCGTCTTCAGGCTCTATCGAGAGAATGATGACAGCTTTCTCATCGGCTCGGAACCGGATGTCCCACTTTCCGTAACGCATGCCGTACATGGTTTCCGGATCCGTCTGATAAGCCGGGCGGGGATCCTGAGCCAGAAGACCCTGCAGGACTATCCTGTCCTCTTCTGAAAGATTGAAAAAAAGGCCGTCGGGATCCCGTATTTCGAGCAGCTTCCGAGGACGTGAGTCTACATACCCTGCCTTTGCGTCCGGTCGGCTGTCCGTGAACGGCAGATACGGCTTGATGTCATAGATCGGAGTCCCGTCCGCAAGGTCGGTGCCTGATACGATCAAATATGGGATTCCGCTGTCTGTTCCCGTTCTTTCCAGCACGACGCAGGACAGCCCGACGGGATTGGGACGGAAAGGAGAACGGGTCGCGAAGACGCCGATCCTTTCGTTCCCTCCCAGACGGGGCGGACGGACGGTCGGATTCCATTCTGCTTTCCTGTTCAGATGAAATCCCCATATCAGCCAGATGTGCGAGAAGCCTTCAAGCCCGCGTATCCCGTTCGCATCTCTGAAACCGGGTTCAAACACGACGCGGGAGACGAGTTCCGGAACAAGGCCGCTCTGCCTCGGTGTTCCGAATTTGGATGGAAGCGCATTCTCGATATGAGCGATAGGGGTTAGTGTAAGATCCATATCCATAATACTATTATATGACAGATCTTTGAGGAAGAAAAGCGAGTCCGTCTCCTTGACGGAAGTCCTGTTTCCGTGTACGCTTTCATTAGATCATCAGCAGGGAGGAAGCCATCATGGCCTATGTTTTTGCTTATACAAAATCCGGAGAAGGCTGCTATGACGACAGTAACTATCCCGGACATGTAGCCTGGAACTGTGACTGGGAGCACGCCGTGCATTTTGCGCTGTCAAGGGACGGCGTGCGGTTCACGCCGCTCCGGAACAATACGGGCGTTTTGTTTGCGAAAGGGACCTTTGACGAGGGACCTCATGAGGGTACGACCAAAACCTTGATCGATCCGTGGGCCTTCCGCATGAAGGACGGGACCTTCGTGATCCTGGCAGTACGCCGCAACCGGAATGCGCCGGATCCCCTGAGCGAGGGAAGCATCATGGTCTTCCGTTCAAATGACCTCGTACGTTTTGAGGAATCAGGCTTCCTCAAAGTTGCGGAAGGAATGATCCGCCGTCCCCGCTGCAGGCAGGATGGGGACGAATGCCTGGTGGAATGGGAAACTGAGAAAGGTATATTCCATGGGAAAACCCGCTGTTTCCGAGAAATCTGGGATGTGGAGAAATCCGATGAGCGTACTCTGTTTGCATGCTCGGACTGCGGGATTCAAGGTGCCGTACCGGGCAACATAATTGAGATCAGCGAAGAAGAGGCAGATGTCATTGACCGTTATCTCGGTGTGATAGAAAACGTGGGTGTGGCTCCCATGCGAATCGTACTGAAGCGCGGAGACGAGCTGGATGAGAACCATCTGCCTAAAGCGCTTTGCCTGTACAGCGATGGATCAACGCATGAAAAATCGATCGATTGGGATCATGCCGAACTGGAAGCCGTCGATACAAAGTCGCCCGGTGAGTATCTGCTGCATGGTACGATCAGAAACAAAGTCTGGCCGTTCCCGATGGAACTGTCTGAGAGGCCAGGCGCCCCTATGCGCGGAAGAGGCAACATGTCGGATCCGGCCGTTGTGTTTCATGAAGGACGGTATTATCTGACTTCATCCGGCGGGCAGGACATCGTTCTGAGGACGGCTTCCCGGCTGGAAGATGTGTTTACAGCTGAACCGATTGTCGTCCATCATGTGGCTGACGTGCCCGGTGCTCAGAGAATCGGTACCTGGGCCGCTGAACTTCATTGGATCGACGGCGTTCCCTGCATCCTGACGGCGCGCTGCCTGGGACCTGTCTCGTCCGTGCAGGCACATGTGCTGTGCTGCCATGGAGATCCTGCTGATCCTTTGGCCTGGGAAGCGCCGCGTCTGTGCGTGAAACCGAATGGAAAGCCCCTGACAGAAGGCGGCATCTCGCTGGATATGACCTATTTCTGCGTTGACGGGGTCCACTATGTGATGTGGTCGGACCGCAAATGGCCCATAGTCGATGGAAAGGACGCTCCCGAACCTGCGGATATCTACATCGCGACAATCGATCCCAAATCCCCGTGGCAGGCAACAAGCGAGCCTCAGTGTGTCGTTCGTCCCATGTACGGATGGGACCGCTATGAAACGGAGGTTGACGAAGGCCCCTATCTTCTTCGTCACGGAGACGACCTGTTCATTACTGTTTCGGGGTCTTCCACGGGGATGGCAGATTTGTATGATCTCGGCCTTCTCCGGGCAAAAGCCGGGACCAATCTGTTGGATCCTGCGGCATGGGACTGGCTTCCGTATCCCATTCTGACGAAAGAAAGCGTACCCGGTGAATACGGCCCCGGACATAACAGTTTCGTGAAGGATCATGAAACGGGAGATGACATGATGGTTTATCACGCTGTCCCGCATGATGAAACGGGTAAATCCTTGGGCCGCAAGCCTGCCGTACGGCGTGTTCACTGGGCTGCGACCGGACTGCCATACCTGGAGATGACGGCAGAGAGAGATCTGAAACCCGAGTTTGCCCGGGTGGCCATGATGCTGACCGTAGAATGATAATGATTGTCCCCGAAACTCAGACCTGTTTCGGGGACTGCTATTTGTGATCGGATGCATTGTTCTGCTTGCTGAAGTTTTTGAAAATTACCTCTTGACTTTTCCAGAAGCGGGGAGTACAATATCCATCGTTCCGGATATTCCTCAGTAGCTCAATGGCAGAGCATTCGGCTGTTAACCGAAGGGTTGTCTGTTCGAGTCAGACCTGGGGAGCCAAAGCCCCGCACATGATGTGCGGGGTTTTTTGTGTGCTTATGAACCGATATACGGAACGGCATAGTCCGTTATCCATTTCAGTGGATCAGAAAAACTTTTCAAAAAAAGTATTGACAAAACAATGAGCGATGTGTATAGTACAAAGTGTTAGCACTCATCTGCAGAGAGTGCTAACAACAAAAGGAGGGGGAAGCATGGACCTCAATGAACGCAAAAGGCGGATCCTGAAAGCGATCGTCGACGACTATGTGGCTACGGCTCAGCCGGTCGGGTCCAGAACTCTTTCCCGCCGGTATGTGCAGGATCTTTCATCCGCAACGCTCCGTAATGAAATGAGTGATCTGGAGGAGATGGGCCTGCTGATCCAACCGCATACATCCGCCGGGCGCGTACCGAGCAATCTCGCTTACCGAGTCTACGTGGATGAACTGATGGAAGGAACCTCCCTTCCGGAACAGGAACGCAGAGCCATACAGGATCTTGCAGATGGTTCCTGGGAGACCGAAGAACTCATGCACCAGGCTGCCAGCCTGATGAGCGATCTGACCCACTATACGGCGATGGTCCTGGCTCCCCAGATGAGGAGAGCAAGACTGCGCAGGATCCAGCTTGTGCTGCTGGATCGCGGATCAGCGCTGGTCGTTCTGGTGACTGATACAGCTGTCGTAAAGGACAAGATCATTCGGATTCCAGAAGAGATGACGGAAGAGCACCTTCTGGCGGTGTCGCGGATCCTGACTGAACGCTTTGCCGGGCATGCGCTTACGGATATCAATCTTGCGGCAGCGCAGGAGTTGCGTCAGGAACGAAACCGTTACAGTTCTTTCTTTGACGAATTGTCACGGGCTCTGGAGGACTCCGTAGTCCAGGCCGATCAGGGAGACCTGATTATGGAAGGAACGGTCAACATCTTTCAGCATCCCGAATACTGGGATATGGAGAGGGCGAGAGACTTCCTGCAGATGATGGAGTCTCATGAACGCTTCTACCGGCTGATGAGCAAGCGGACCCACCGCGATCTCTCTGTGACCATAGGAGGAGAGAACGGAGATGCGGACCTCAAGGATTATTCGGTCATCACGGCAGGGTACCGAGTTGCCAATCGCACGATGGGCACTCTTGGGGTGATCGGACCTGTGCGTATGGATTATGCGCACGTCATCGGAATAATGAACCAGGTCGGACGTTCTCTGAATACCGCTTTGGCAGCGGCGCAGGGACGTAAGCACCCGGATAAGGAGCAGAAGAATGACTAAAAAGAAAAAAGCGGCTGAAGAGGCGGAAGAGATCCTGAAGGAGCAGGAGCCTGTTCCGCAGGAAGAACCGGAGACTGAAGAGCCAACCGGAGAATCGGAAGCCGCAGAACCCGAAAGGGATCCGATCGCGGAAGCAGAAGCGAAAGCTGCTGAATATCTGTCTCATGCCCAGAGACTTCAGGCAGAATTCGACAACTACCGCAAGCGCAACGTGTCGGCGATGGCGGATTCAAGGGATGAAGGAACGCGTCAGGCACTTGCCGCGATGCTGCCTGTCCTGGACAATCTGGAAAGAGCCCTTGCCGCGGAGGCGGAGGATACTCCGTTCAAGCAGGGCGTCGATATGATCCTGCGCCAGATGCAGGATGCCATGGCCGGATTGGGACTGGAAGCAGTCGATACGGGTATCCCCTTCGATCCCAACGTTCATCACGCGGTGATGCAGTGCGAGGCGGATGATGAACATCCTGCAGGCACGATCGTCAACGTGTTTCAAAAAGGCTATACTGCCCGTGGGCGCGTGATCCGCGCCGCTATGGTGCAGGTGGCCCAATAAATCAAAAATCCATTTTCAGGAGGATATAAGTTATGTCTAAAATCATCGGCATCGATCTCGGTACGACCAATTCCTGCGTAGCAGTTCTGGAAGGCGGCGAGCCCGTCGTCATCCCCAATCCCGAAGGCAACCGCACCACGCCTTCCGTCGTGGCTTTTCTGAACAACGGCGAGCGCCTCGTAGGCACCGTCGCAAAACGTCAGGCTGTCACGAACCACGACCGGACCATTTCTTCCATCAAACGTGAGATGGGCACCAGCTTCAAGGTCAATATCGACAACAACAGTTATGGCCCCCAGGAGATCTCCGCCTTCATCCTTATGAAACTGAAAGCGGATGCGGAAGCCTATCTCGGCGAGACCGTGACCCAGGCAGTTATTACTGTTCCCGCTTACTTCTCCGATGCACAGCGCCAGGCGACCAAAGATGCAGGCAAGATCGCAGGCCTCGAAGTCCTGCGTATCATCAACGAGCCTACGGCTGCCGCGCTTGCTTACGGCCTCGATAAAGAAAACAACCAGAAAATCCTGGTCTATGACCTGGGCGGCGGTACATTCGACGTCAGTCTTCTTGAGATCGGCGACGGCGTATTCGAAGTCCTGGCCACCAACGGCAACAACCGCCTGGGCGGCGACGATTTCGACCAGCGCCTGATCGATTACCTTGCGGATTCTTTCCGCAGGGACAACGGAATCGACCTGCGTCAGGACCGTATGGCTCTGCAGCGTCTGAAGGAAGCCGCTGAGAAGGCCAAGATCGAACTGTCCGGCATGATGAGCACGAACGTGAACCTGCCCTTCATCACGATGGATGCGACCGGCCCCAAACACCTTGACGTAACGATCACCCGTGCCAAGTTCAATGAACTGACGGCCGATCTGGTCGAAGCGACCGTTGGTCCCATGAACAAGGCTCTGCAGGATGCCGGCCTTACGGCAAACGATATCGATCGAGTGATCCTCGTCGGCGGTTCCACCCGTATTCCGGCAGTGCAGGAAGCTGTCAAGCGCGTGACCGGCAAAGAGCCTTATAAGGGCATCAACCCGGATGAGTGCGTCGCGATCGGTGCAGCCATCCAGGCAGGCGTACTGGGCGGCGAAGTCAAAGACGTGCTTCTGCTGGATGTAACGCCTCTGTCTCTGGGTATCGAGACCCTGGGTGGTGTTTTCACCCGCATCATCGACCGTAACACCACGATCCCGACTCGCAAGAGCCAGGTGTTCTCCACTGCTGCGGATGGACAGTCCAGCGTAGAAGTCCATGTGCTTCAGGGCGAGCGCGAAATGGCTCAGTACAATAAGACGCTCGGACGCTTCCAGCTGACCGGAATCCCTGCAGCGCCCCGTGGCGTCCCGCAGATTGAAGTTACCTTCGACATCGACGCAAACGGCATCGTGCACGTTTCTGCAAAAGATCTGGGCACAGGCAACCAGAACCAGGTCGTTATCACGGCCTCTTCCAATATGAGCGAAGAGGACATCAACCGTGCGGTCCGTGAGGCTGAGCAGTACGCTGCGGAGGACAAGAAGCGCAAGGAAGAAGTTGAACTCCATAACAATGCGGAGTCCATCATCTATCAGACTGAAAAGACCCTCAACGAGTTGGGAGACAAGCTCAATCAGGCCGATAAAGAAAAGGTCCAGGCAGAGCTTGAAAACCTGAAGAAAGCCAAAGAAGGCGGAGATACCGAAACGCTGAAGGCTGCTCTTGAAAAACTCAGTCAGGTCTCCATGCAGGTATTCGGCTCCGTATACCAGCAGGCTCAGGGTCAGGCTGATCCCAACGGCGGCTTCAATGGCGCAGGCCCCGGAGCCGGTTTCAATGGCGGCCAGCCCGGAAACGGCGGCAACAATGACGGATCCGTAGATGCGGATTACGAAGTGAAGAACTGACCGACGGAATAAGAAAAGGGGCGAACGCTTCGCCCCTTTTCGGAATTCCTGATCTTCTTCGATAGGAAGGAAAGAAGACATTGGCGGATAAAAGAGATTATTATGAGGTGCTGGGCGTAGGGCGGAACGCCACGGACGATGAAATCAAAAAAGCGTACCGGACCCTGGCCAAAAAGTACCATCCCGACCTGCATCCGGGCGACGCAGAGGCTGAAGCCAAATTCAAAGAGGCGGGAGAAGCATATGAGGTACTGAGCGACGCGCAGAAACGGGCCGCTTACGATACTTATGGCTTTGACGGACCTCAGGCAGGCGGAGGCTATTCCGGCGGCGGATTCTCCGGCGGCTTCGACGTGGGTGATATCTTCGAATCCTTCTTCGGCGGTGATATCTTCGGCGGCGGGCGCAGAACACGCAACGGTCCCCGCGAGGGAAGCAGTCTGGAATACCGCCTTACGATCGAGTTTGAGGAAGCGGTGTTCGGCGTGAAAAAGGACATCCGTGTGACTCGCGAGGAAGTCTGCCCTGACTGTCATGGGAGCGGTTCCAAGAGCAGCCGCGGCAAACAGACATGCCCGGACTGCGGAGGCCGCGGGACTGTGACGCAGGTCACCAATACGCCTCTGGGACGCATCCAGAGTTCAAGACCCTGCCCACGATGCGGAGGCTCAGGCTCTGTCGTGACGGATCCATGCCCTTCCTGCATGGGAAGCGGCCGGAAGAGATGCAACCGGACGATCACCGTGAATATCCCGGCGGGTATTGACAACGGTGAAAGGATCGTACTGCGCGGACAGGGCGAAGCCGGCTACAACGGAGGCCCGGACGGCAACCTGTATATTTCAATCAGCGTGAAACCTCATCGTTTCTATCAGCGGGACGGGGAAAATATCCGTTGCGAGATTCCTCTTACCATGACACAGGCGGCTTTGGGCTGTACGATCGACATCCCTACGCTTTACGGCAAGGTCTCCTATACGGTACCTGAAGGTACACAGCCGGGCACTGTATTCAGACTGCGCGGAAGCGGTGTACAGCTTCCCAACGCCAGAAGCCGCGGCGATATGTTTGTTACGGTCAAGGTTGAGATCCCGCGAAAGCTGACGGATGCACAGAAGAAGCTGCTGAAGGATTTCGAATCCGGAGCGACCGGGAAGGAATATCAGGAAAACAAGAGTTTCCGAGACCGTATCCGGGATTGGTTCACGGAGGATAAGACATGAATTACCTGACGGTAACTATTCCGACGACGCAGGAAGGCCTCGAGGTCGTCTATGCAGCACTGGACGCACTGGGCATCACTCAGGTTTCTGTCGTGGATGACGCAGAAGAGATTAAGAGAGATCTCGAAGCACAGGCCAAATACTGGGATTATGCGGACGTGGATGAACTGCTGACGGGTCACGAAGGCCCCGCACTGCAGATCTGGCTTGCAGACGATGCCGCAGGCGCAGCGCAACTGGAGGCCGTTCGTGAGAAGATGAAGGAACTCAAGGCAATGGATCTTGGCGTCGACCTTGGATCCCTTGCCTGTCATACATCCAAACAGGCTGATTCTGAATGGATCGACGAATGGAAGAAATACTTCCGCCCTGTTCCCGTAGGCGAGAGGTTCTGTATCCTTCCTACCTGGGAGGAAATGCCTGAAGCTTATGCGGACCGCATTCCCCTGAAACTCCACAACGGCAATATTTTCGGAACCGGACAGCATCAGACAAGCCAGCTTTGTCTGGAACTCATGGAGAAGACCGTGCATCCCGGTGACAGAGTGCTGGATCTGGGCTGCGGCTCGGGTATCCTCACGATCGGGGCTCTTCATCTCGGCGCAGCACAGGCTGTTGCCGTAGATGTGGACAGCAAGGCGTTGACGATCGTACCCGAACACATGGAAGTGAACGGGCAGGATCCGGCTCTTTGCAGAGTTCTTGTGGGCGATGCCGTAGAAGACGAAGAGATCCGGCAGAAGATCGGCACCGGGTTCGATATGGTCATGGTCAATATCGTGGCGGATGTGATCCTAGGCATCATACCGACGCTGCCGGGATACCTGAAGTCTCACGGACTCGCTGTTTTTTCCGGCATCATCGAGGTTCGGGAAGCTGAAGTGCGGGAAAAGCTTGAGTCTTATGGATTCAAAGTGCTGGAGAGACGGACCAAACAGGACTGGGTAGGCCTTTTGGCGCGAGGTCCCGAAGAGTGAGAACTCTGGCTGGTAAAAAGGTCTGGGCGCATACTCTGGGCTGTCGCCTCAATCAGTATGACACGGATGCCATGGTTGAGATGCTGGAGTGCGAAGGCTGCATTACGGTACAGGATCCTGAAGACGCGGATATTGTTCTCATCAACACCTGTACGGTCACTGCGGAAGCGGACAGGAAGAGCCGTCAGATGCTGCGCCGGTACGGAGGCCCCGGGAAGATCGTCGTAGCAGCAGGTTGCCTGGCTCAGAGAGCAGGGGAGACATTGGCGGAGATACCGGGCGTCGGAGTCGTCATCGGTACTTCATCCCGTATGGAACTGAAGGAAAAACTGCTGGCATATCTGAAATCGGACACACCGCAGACAGATATACCCGTATTTACCCGAAAGGAATCATACGAGACGATGCGCGTGAGCCATGCGTCAGAGCATATCCGAATGAATCTGAAGGTCCAGGAAGGGTGCGACCGTTTCTGCACTTATTGTATCATTCCCTATGTTCGCGGGGGACTGCGCAGCCGACCGCTGAAAGATGCTGTGCAGGAAGCAGAGACCCTCGCGGCGTCCGGTGTTCCTGAACTCGTGCTTACGGGCATTCACCTGGCTTCCTATGGGAAAGACTGGGGCGGTTCTCCTGGCTTGATGGATCTTCTGGAAGCCCTGGATCAGGTGCCTGGACTTATGCGTATCCGAATGGGCTCTCTGGAACCTTCACTTCTGTCTGAGCCGTTCTGTGATCGGCTGGCACATCTGAAGCATGTGTGTCCTCATGTCCATATCTCTCTTCAGTCCGGATGCGATGCGACACTGAAACGGATGAACCGCCGTTATACGACGGAGGCATTCCGCGGATATGTGCAGAATGTGAGAAACGCGATCCCGGATGTGACCGTTTCTACTGATATGATTGTAGGTTTTCCCGGTGAAACAGAGTCGGATTTCGAAACAAGCCTCTCCTTTGCGCGTGAGATCGCTTTCGATACGATCCATGTGTTTCCCTTTTCACCTCGAAGCGGTACGCCTGCAGCACGTATGGACGGTATGGTTCCGAAAAAGGAAAAGCTCCGCAGAGCGCATTTGTTGAGTGAAGAGGCGGGAAGACTGGAAAAACAGTCTTTACAACGGCGCATAGGTCTTGTACTTCCCGTCCTGATTGAAGAGATCGGAGACGACGGATTGGGCCGGGGGTTTTCTCCCGAATATCTTCATGTGAGCTGCCCTGCCGGTAAAGATGACATCGGCAGGATCGTTTCCGCCGAAATTTGTGCGGCGGAAAACCATGGACTTGTGGGGCGCTGCCCCGGAAAGGAATAACAATGGACTGCATCTTCTGTGCGATCAGGGACGGTGAGATACCCTCTCCGAAACTGGTTGAAAATGAATTCTGTTATGTGATCCGGGACATCAATCCCCAGGCAGCCGTTCATCTCCTTGTTATCGCGAAGCCCCATGTGGCAAACATCGCGGAAGCTGTGGATGAGTGCCCTGAGCTCGTGAGTGGAATGCTGAAGACGGCTGTGGAATGCGCAAGGCAGGAGGGATTGGAAGAAGGCGGATACCGCCTTGTGACGAATCTGGGAGAGAATGGATGCCAGAGCGTGAAGCATCTGCATATCCATGTTCTCGGAGGGGAAAAACTGACCGAAAATATTGGAAAATAACGCTTGACACGGGGAAACTGAACAGATATAATATTCGGGTAAGCAGAAGTCTCCCTTCTCACCTTGCGATAATCAGGTTGTAAGGTTCGTATGTTCGACATGCACGGGTAGACTTTTGTCTGCCCGTATTTTTATATTCCGGAGGTGTTTTCTCATTAAAAGCGAGCTTATGATCAACGACGAAATCCAGGCCGAGGAAGTCCGTCTGGTCGGTGCCGATGGTGAAAAACTGGGTATTGTATCTCTGGAACAGGCACTGCAGCAAGCTGAGGAAGCTGATCTCGATCTGGTCCTGATCGCTCCCAACGGACAGCCGCCTGTCTGCCGCATCATGGATTACAGCAAGTACCGCTTTGAGATGAACAAGCGGGAAAAGGAAGCTCGCCGCAATCAGAAAACCATTACCATCAAGGAAGTTCGCTTCTCCCCGGTGATCGAGGAACATGACCTGAACGTTCGAATCAAGAACGCCCGCAAGTTCCTTTCGGAGGAAGACAACAAGGTCAAGGTCTCCGTCCATTTCCGTGGTCGCCAGATGGCTCATACGGAAATCGGCTATGAGATCCTGAACCGAGTGGCCGCCGAACTGGAAGATCTGGCCGTGGTCGAACGCAAACCCCTGATGGAAGGCCGTAATATGACAATGCTTCTGGGGCCGAAGAAGAAATAGCCCCAAACCAAAGAGAGGAGACGACATTCATGCCGAAACAGAAAACCAGCAGTTCCGCCAAGAAGCGGTTCAAGATGACCGGCGCCGGCCTCATCAAGCGCGCCAAAGCTTATAAGAACCATAAGCTTAACGGCAAGACCCGTAAGACCAAGCGTAACCTGCGCCACGGCGGCTATGTCAGCACGCAGGAGTCCAAGACCATCGCTACGCTGATCCAGGGCTAATACGCAGAGATAAGGAGAAAAGAAAATGGCTAGAGTTAAAAGAGCAGTCAACGCTTTGAAGAAGCGCCGCAAAATCTTCAAGCTTGCCAAAGGTTATTTTGGCGCCAAGTCCAAGCAGTATCGTCCGGCTACCGAAGCCGTTATGAAGTCCCTTTCCTACGCCTACACCGGCCGTCGTCTCCGCAAGAGAGATTTCCGTCGCCTGTGGATCGTGCGTATCAATGCCGCCGCTCGTATGAACGGCCTGTCCTACAGCCGTATGATGAACGGCCTGAAGAATGCCGGCGTCGAGATGAATCGCAAGATGCTGGCTGAACTGGCTGTATATGATGCCGCCGCTTTCGCTAAACTTTGCGACATCGCCAAGGAAAACAAGAGCTGCTAAGGCTAAGAAAAAGGAAACAGCGTTCGCATTTGAACGCTGTTTTTTTGTGCCCGCTTACGGATGTTTTGCATGAAAGGCTTTTTTGCTTTCGCCCTGTGAACCTTCGGGTTCTTCAGCCATCTGGGGATCCGCATACTCGAAAACCTTGCGGAGACCCATCTCGGGATCCTCGTGACTGTAGGTGATGAATTCGGACAAACAGAAATGCATCCCGTCACTGGAGGATTTGTAATAGTGGGCCCAGCCGAATCCGGCACGGTAAAATGCAAGTTCGTAGAGAAGATAGTTGACGCATGTCTGAGGGACTCCGTTTCTGTCGTTCTCATACTCACCGCTGTAGGTGAAGTCATAGTAAAGGATACCGTCTTCTTCAACGATCCCGTTGTAAGTCAGAAGATCCTGGACTTCGGTCTGGATCAGTTCTTTGTTTTCGGGTTCATTCTTGTTGGGCTGCATTCTGGCGTTGAGATCCAGCGCGGTTCCGAATGCGTGATGGCTTATCCATTTTCGGGAACTTGTAAACCGTGACACATAGCATCCGTTATATGTGCTGACGAGACGGGATGCGCGCAGGATCCCCGTGTCTCCGTTCGTCCCGCTGACACGGAAGAAGGTCGTATCCAGATAATCAAGGACTTTTTCATAGTACGGGACTGCGTCTGTATGTACCAGCCACTCTTCTCCTTCAGGAAGGCCCGGCATTGTTGTGATGTATGCTTTTTCCCACTCCGGGTCTGCCAGGATGTATCTGTCATCCACCCACTGATAATGATACAGGAACCGTTCCTCGCTGCCGAAAAATGCGAGAGCTTCCGGATAGGAATCGGGAAAATCGTCTTCGGATATCATCTCCCAATCTGGTCCGGCAATGTAGAAATGACAGGTAAGCAGTGTTTCGGGCGAATGTCCGCGGCAGGATGCGGA
>JAEEJN010000100.1 GCA_016281935.1 Bacillota bacterium
ACGCCGCCAGCGTTCGTCCTGAGCCAGGATCAAACTCTTATGTTTAAATCCTTAGCTTCAGATCTGTGTTCGATCCGAAATTATTGTTTCCTCAAATGAATCTCTTGCTTGATTTCTCTCAGGCGTTTTGTTCATTGTCTTCATACTATGCAGTTTTCAAGGAACCTCGCTGTCTCTCGCGCGACAGCTTCACTATGGTACCAAACTGCAAACTGATTGTCAACACTTTTTTTGCTTTTTTCAAAAAAATATTTCATCTTTTTTCATGGTGATTTCGTGCTGCCCTACGTTGCCCTCCCGGCCTCCTTTCGTGTCCGCTGTCCTTTACGTACCGAATCCGGATCCATGGTATTTATACTATTATATATACTGCGTGCACCCCGAATCGAGGAATACGGATTTCTCAGGCAGACAAACAGGCTGCATTCGTCTTTTCAGCCAAAATACGGCCCGGACGCAAACTGTAGAAGGCTGATTTTGCCGAAATCATCATTTTGTCCAAGGGTTTCGCTGTTCTTTGTTCGGATTTCCTATTTACAGGGTTTTTCCGACAATGGTATAATTTAACATATCCAGTTTAGGCCTTCGGCCTATAACCCTTATTATTTGAGGAGGATCCAAATGGGCAAGAAACTGCTTGCACTGCTCCTGGCTGCCATGATGCTTTTCGCTCTGGCTGCCTGCTCCAAAACCGAAACCCCCGCTGCTCCTGTTGACGGTGACTCCGGGAAAGCCGAAGAACCCGCCGCCGAACCGACCATCGGAGAGATCATCGAAGAATCCCTGAAGAAGCCCGTTGACACGACCAAGGTCAAGGAATCCGTTGACAAGGGCACCTTCAAAGTCGGCGTCATCCTCGTCGGTGACGAAAACGAAGGCTACACCTACGCCCATATTGAAGGCGTGGAAGCCGCCAAGAAGGCTCTGGGCCTGTCTGACGATCAGATCATCTACAAGTACAACATTCCCGAGAGCGAAGTCTGCTACGACACTGCTATCGACCTCGTCGAGCAGGGCTGCACCCTGATCTTCGCCAACTCCTTCTCCCATGAGTCCTTCATGTGGCAGGCCGCCGAAGAGCATCCTGAAGTCGTGTTCGCTCATGCGACCGGCACCACCGCTGCTACTTCCAAGCTCCCCAACGTCTTGAACTACTTCACCTCCATCTATCAGTCCCGCTACGTCTCCGGTGTCGTTGCCGGCATGAAGCTCAAGGAGCTCATGGATGAAGGCAAGGTGGAAGATCCCTACATCGGCTATGTCGGCGCTTATCCCTATGCGGAAGTGGTTTCCGGCTACACCGCTTTCTTCCTCGGCATCCAGAGCATCGTTCCCGAGGCTCACATGGACGTCACCTACACCAACTCCTGGTTTGACATTTCCAAGGAATCCGAAGCTGCCAACGCCCTGATGGCCCGCGGCTGCGTCATCATCGGTCAGCATGCTGACTCCACCGGCGCTCCCTCCGCCGTCCAGGCCGCTCTGGACTCCGGCAAGACCGTCTACTCCGTCGGCTACAACGTGGATATGCTGAGTGTTGCTCCTACCGCTGCCCTGACCTCCGCTCAGAACGGCTGGGATGTGCTCTACACCGAAATCATCGGCAACGCCATGAAGGGTGAAGCCGTGCCCCGCAACAACACCGTGACCTATAACGTAGCCGGTGTCAAGATCTCCCCCCTCGGCCCCTCCTGCGCTGCCGGAACCGCCGAAAAGGTCGCTGAGATCGAAGCCGATCTGAAGGCCGACAAGCTCCACGTCTTCGACTGCTCCAAGTTCACCGTGGGCGGCGAGCATCTGACCTCCTATGACAAGTCCTTCGGTTTCGAAGGCCTCGAGCTGATTTGGGACGGATACTTCCATGAATCCGAACTGATCTCCGCGCCTCTGTTCGATATCCGCATCGACGGCATCACCGAACTGACCGCCAACTGATCCATATCCTGCGGGAGCCGCCGTATATCGACGGCTCCCTTCTCTGTTTTTATCGGAAACCTCTGATCACGAACCGGACGATCGGAGAAAGAAGAGCGCACAGCTCCGGAGTTATGCGTTCTTCCTTCTTCGATGGACGATCGAAGAAGCTATTACTGGACAAGGAAAGGTATCATCATGGAGAACTGCGCTATCCGGATGGAAAACATCACAAAGACCTTCGGGCGCATCGTTGCCAATGATCACGTGAATCTGGATGTCCGGCAGGGTGAGATCCTCGCTCTTCTGGGTGAAAACGGCAGCGGAAAAACGACTCTCATGAACATGCTGTCAGGCATCTATTATCCGGATGCGGGACAGATCTACGTTCAGGGCCAGCCGGTGACGATCGCTTCCCCGAAAGATTCCTATGAGCTCGGCATCGGCATGATCCATCAGCACTTCAAACTGGTGGACGTCTTCACTGCCGCGGAAAACGTCGTTCTCGGTCTTCCCGGAAAGCCTCTGCTCAACAGGAAAGCCGTTGCCGCGAAGATCAGGGAGATCTGCGACCGTTACGGCTTTGACGTGAATCCGAACCAGAAAGTCTATGACATGACGGTCTCACAGAAACAGACCCTGGAGATCGTAAAAGTCCTTTACCGCGGAGCGGATATCCTGATCCTGGACGAGCCCACCGCGGTGCTTACTCCGCAGGAAGCCCAGAAACTCTTCCAGGTCATCCGCAACATGAAAGACGACGGAAAAGCCGTCATCATCATCACGCATAAACTGCAGGAAGTCATGAGTGTCTCCGACCGTGTCGCGGTTCTGCGCAAAGGCCACTCCATCGGCGTCGTGAATACGAAAGACACGAACCCCCAGGCGCTCACCGACATGATGGTCGGACGGGCCGTTTCCCTGAATATCGACCGTCCCGAGCCGGTCAATCCCAGGGAAAGGATCATCGTGAGCCATGTCTCCTGCATCAATGATGAAGGGATCGAAGTCCTGAAGGACGTTTCCTTC
>JAEEJN010000101.1 GCA_016281935.1 Bacillota bacterium
AAAAGAAAACATCAATAAGACCGTACGGCTTTCCGTACGGCCTGTTTGTTTTTTTCCCGTCAAACGCTCTGGAAGAGATAGACCTTCAGATAATAGCTTTCCGGTACGTTCCAGAGGATCGGATGATCAGGCGACTGCTGACGGGCTTCGATCTGTCTGAGCTGTACGCCTGCGTCCTGCGCAGCGTCGTGGAGCATCTGGCGGAAATAGCTCTCCTGCATGAAATGAGAGCAGGAACAGGTTGCGAGATAACCGCCTCTGGGAAGGAGACGCATGGCTTTCATGTTGATCTCCTTGTAGCCTCTCATGGCGTCCTTCGCGGTGCTGCGGCTTTTCGTGAATGCAGGAGGATCGAGTATGATGAGATCGTAGGTCCTGTCGCGTTTCTCCGCAAGCCGGGTCAGAAGATCGAACACGTCCGCGCAGAGGAATTCCACCTTGTCCTGAAGGCCGTTCAGCGCGGCGTTTTTCGCCGCTTCCTCGAGCGCCTCACGGCTCACGTCCACGGCTGTCACATGTTCGGCCCCGGCGTGCGCCGCATTCAGGGCAAAAGCACCCGTGTGGGTAAAACAGTCCAGGACTTTCATGCCGGGAGCCAGACGGGCAACGGCCTGACGGTTGTATTTCTGATCCAGAAAAAAACCCGTTTTCTGACCGTGAAGATAATCCACGTCGAAGATCAGACCGTTCTCGCGGATCTGAACGTGACCGTCCGTATCGTCCGCAAGACCTTCTTCTCCGGTCCAGAATCCCGTCCTGGGTTCCAGGCCTTCCAGCGTCCGGATGGAGGAATCGCTCCGCTCGTAAACGGCTTCTATCGTCTCGCCCATGGCACGCAGCTGGCGCACGGTCTCACCCAGCCAGAAATCTCTGTTCTGTTCCATGGCGAGGGACAGGATCTGTACGCTGAGCACAGGCCCGAACCGGTCGACGGTGACTCCAGGAAAGCCGTCCGCGTCCCCGAAGATCAGGCGGCAGGCCTGGAAGTCGGGACCCATGACGGTCTTTCGGTAGGAAAGGGCATAGCGGACACGGCGTGCCCAGAAAGCATCGTCCGGGGCGTCGTTCGCGTTTCGGGACACGATACGCACCGTAAGCTTGCTATTCGAATTGTAATAACCCGTTCCGAGGTATCTGTCCTTCGAGGAACGGACCTGGACCACGGATCCGTCGGGGATCTGCGGAGGATCGGTGATCTCTTCACCGTAGACCCAGGGGTGGCCCTGACGGAGAGCTTTTTCAGCCTTGGCGCTCACATGTACGGTGGTGAATCCCATTGTGTTCGGCATGGAGGACTCCTTTTTTGATTCTTTTGTCATTGTACCCAAAAGCTCTTTTTTTGTAAAGAAAGAGACCGTACTTTCGAATTCCTCTGCATACACGCACAGAAGTCCGTATATAAGTCATTCAGTATGCGGATGTATGAAAGAAGGGCTCCTGTCCGATCGGAAAGAAGCCCTGTTTTTGTGTTGGATCGATATTGAGGATATTATGCGGATATTGGAACGTTTACCAGTCCGAATCCCAATCCGTACCGCCGCTGTCCCAGTCGTCATAGTCCGAAGAACTGGAAGAATGGCTTTCCTGGATCTCATCCCAGGCACTCGATTCCCTGAAGTCGCTGACGCCCCAGTCCGAATCCCATTCGTCCCCCATGGAATACTCTTCATAATCGGAGTAGGGGAAATCATCCGTTTCGTACCAGACACTGCCGCCGATATCCTGGGAATAGTACCAGTCGTTCCCGTAGCGGTAATAAACCGTCCCGTCCCCGATACCGTAGTAACCGTCGTTGCGGTGGCGGATCCCTGAGATGATCGCCGCAAGGATTGTCACCGATATCATGATAACGATGAATACCGTCAGGGGGAGACAGCCAGCCGCTCCGGTCTTCCTGGGCTGCGAGTAAGCGGTGCGCTGCTCCTGACTGCGGCCGTCGGGATAGATGCCTCGGCTGTGGCACTCGTCCAGCAGTTTCATGAACAGTTCGTTGACGGCATAGGCTTCATCCGGTCCGTTATAACGGACGGCGCGCTGCCCGTTCGCCTTGTTTTTATATACGATGAAATTCGTACCGTCCCTGTAAATGCCGAACGCCCGGGGTTCTCTGAAGTCCTCGCCGATGAAAAAGCGCATCTTGAGAAGAGGCATGCCGCGCTCCGCGCAGTATTCCTTCAGTTCTTCGATGGTCTTGGGAAGAAAAACATGTCTTTCCGTATCTGCGACGTATCCCGGATTCGGAGCGCCGCAGTTCGGGCAGTGTTCGTCCGTGGACGAGACCGTGCCTCCGCAGTATTCGCATCTGCTGGTAGACGCCATCGTATTGCTCCTTTTTCTGATGTCTTTCGGACAGGGGATCCGTCCGAAGGGGATACAGGTCCCGTAAAGGAAAACAGGAAAAAAAACAGGATTGCCATCCGGTAAAACAGCAATCCTATCTGGCGGAGAAGGAGGGATTTGAACCCTCGCGCCGCTTTCACGACCTACACCCTTAGCAGGGGCGCCTCTTCGACCTCTTGAGTACTTCTCCAGGCCCTGTCCAATGGGTTGCTTGGCGGAGAGAGTGGGATT
The DNA here is from genome assembly GCA_016281935.1 of Bacillota bacterium. GTDB lineage: Bacteria > Bacillota > Clostridia > Christensenellales > UMGS416 > JAEEJN01. Next base: position 2,572 of record JAEEJN010000101.1, read on the forward strand.
CGAACCCACGGTGCCTTTCGGCATCACTGGTTTTCAAGACCAGCTCCTTAAACCGCTCGGACATCTCTCCGTGGAAAGACACGCGGCCTCCAACTTCGCTTTGCTATCATATCAGATTCAAATACCGTTGTCAAGGCTTTTCTTTGTCACGCTTCGGATGGGGAAGAGGGAAGCAATCAAAGGCTTCCGGCCTACCGTATCCGGAACCGGTACAGTGCATTTTTTGATATTCTATCCTGTTTTTTGTATGAATATACTGTACAAACCATATAAGCGGAAGTATAATGTATACAGACTGAATATCCTGCGAAGGAGGTATCCCATGAATTCCATCAAAAAGTATATCGCGGAATGCATCGGCACGTTTGTGCTCGTTCTTTTCGCATGCGGCGCTGCCGTCGTGTGCCAGTGCTCACTGGATAACTATGCCGGCTATCTTCTGACCGCTCTGGCCTTCGGACTCGTGATCGTTGCCATGGCCTATTCCATCGGCAACATCTCCGGCTGCCACATCAACCCCGCCGTCTCCATCGCCATGCTGGTCTCCGGCAAAATGAACGTCAAGGATTTCTGCGGCTACGTCGTAGCCCAGTTCGTCGGCGCGATCCTGGGCGCGGGCGTCCTGAAGCTCTTTGCTCCTGATTCCGGTCTGGGCACCAACGGCCTCTTCAACGGCAACATCCTGCTGTCCCTCCTGATTGAAGTGATCCTGACCTTCGTCTTCGTCATCGCGATCCTGGGTGTGACCAGCAAGCCTGAATACGGCAGTGTAGCCGGTCTCGTCATCGGTCTGTCCCTGACGCTGGTCCACATCTTCGGCATCTACTTCACCGGAACTTCCGTGAACCCCGCCCGCAGCTTCGGCCCGGCTCTGTTCGTCGGCGGCGAAGCCCTCGCCAACGTATGGGTCTTCATCGTGGCGCCTCTCGTCGGCGGTGTGCTTGCTGCGCTCTGCTACAAATTCCTGGCTTCCGAAAAGAAGTAATCCTTCTGAAACTAAAAGAACCCGGACCGAATGGTCCGGGTTCTTCTTTTGTCCGCTTTACTTTTCCTGTGCGATCTCGTCCAGAAGGGAGGCGAGCTCATCCACGGCCTCGTCGAAGACTCTGAGAGCAGAGCGTACGGTATCCGGTTTCGTCAGATCCACTCCCGCGATCTTGAGTTCCTCGAGAGGATAGTCGCTTCCGCCTGTGGAGAGGAAACGGAGATAGTTAGAAGGATCACCGGTGGACAGGATGCCGTCGGCGATCGCTACGGCGCTGCAGAAGCCCGTCGCATACTGGTACACGTAGAACGCGTTGTAGAAGTGGGGGATACGGGCCCACTCGATATCGCAGCTTTCATTGATGACGCAGCCGTCGTAATACAGGGCGTTCAGATCGTGATAGAGCTTGTTCATCGCTTCGGCCGTCAGGGCTTCTCCGGCCTGCTGCATCTCGTGCGCCTTGCGTTCGAATTCCGCGAACAGCGTCTGACGGAAGACCGTGGTCCGGAATCCTTCCAGGAAGTGGTTCAGGACGTAGGCACGGCGGCGTTTGTCGGTCTCGGTCTTCAGAAGATAACGGGTCATAAAGACCTCGTTCACGGTAGACGCTACTTCAGCGACGAGAAGCGCGTAGTTCGACGTGACGTAGGGATTCGCTTCGGAAGAGAAGTAGGAATGCATGGAATGTCCGAGCTCATGCGCCATAGTATAGGCGTCGTCCAGCGTGTTCGTGAAGTTCAGCAGCACGTAGGGATGTACGCCGTATACGCCGGCTGAGAAAGCTCCGGTCGTCTTGCCCTTGTTCTCGTAGATGTCCATCCAGTGATTGGCATACGCTTCGTCCAGAAGATCCTGATAACGCTGCCCCAGAGGAAGCGTGGCGCCTTTGACCATGCGCTCGGAATCTTCCAGGCTGATCGAGAAGTCGACTTCCTCCATCATGGGATTGTACAGGTCGTACAGATTGAGTTCATCGAGCCCCAGGGTCTTCTTGCGCAGCTCGATGTACTTGCGCATGGTGGGAAGTCCTTCATGGATGGCCTGCACCAGACTGTCGTAGACGGAGATCGGGACGTTGCTGCGGAACAGGCTGGCTTCGGCCGCGGACGCGTATCCGCGTACGTTTGCGAAATAATTGTCGAACTTGACGTTGCCTCCGTAAAGAGCGGCCAGTGTATGCTGGTATTTTCTGAATTCTCCGAAATAGGTCTCGAAAGCGGCCTTGCGGACCTCTGGATCCTTGCTCTCGCGGTATACGCTGAAAGTGCCGTGGGTGAGGGGAGCCTCGTTCCCGTTTTCGTCTTTGATGGGCGGGAAAG
>JAEEJN010000102.1 GCA_016281935.1 Bacillota bacterium
ACCTTGTGTTCCGGGCAGGAAAAAGCTATAATTGAGCCATAGTATGACTGGGAGGTTATCCTTGGCTCTTCTGTATCTTCTCGGCTTTCCGATCCTCGGCGCAGCCGTTTCCGTATTCGCTTTTCCGAAGGTTCGCCGCGAAATGGCGGCCTGGCTGGGTGCCGCCGCCGGTTTCGCGCTCCTCATCTGGCTTCCCGTCCTCGTCGGATGCATCTCGGGACGGTTTACGTCCCTGAACGTCCATCTGTCCGCGCTGTTCTTCTTCATCCTCTGCGCGGCCGTTGTCTTCCTGAACCGGAAAAAGCGGAACGCCTTCAGGACCTTCTCGCCTCTGCCTCTGTCCTTCTGGCTCGTCGGCGCCGCGTTCCTCGTCCTCATGGGGATCTTGTACTACAATCACGTCCTTATGCCCCGGAACGGCGACCTTTACGGGGGCCAGTCCACCTACGGGGATCTTTCCATGCATCTGGGCTTCATCACGAGCCTTGCGGAGCAGGGGCATTTCCCGCCCGAATACAATCTGTACCCCGGCGCGCTCCTGTCCTATCCCTTCCTCATCGACAGCCTGTCCTCGGAGCTTCTCCTTCTGGGGCTTCCCCTGTCCTGGTCCGTCATCTGCCCTTCCCTCGTCTGCTGCGCGCTCCTGTACGTCGGTCTGTATTTCCTGTTTCTGGAAGCCGCGAGGACGCATGCAAGGGCCCTGTTCTCGATCCTTCTCTTCCTGTTTGCCGGCGGCCTTGGCGTTTTCTGGTATCTGGACGGCGCGGCGGCGGAGCCTCACAATTTCACCCAGATGTTCACGGAGTACTATCACGCCCCCACGAACTTTACGGACGTCGATCTTCGCTGGGTGAACCCGATCTGCGACATGCTAGTCCCTCAGCGCACGACGATGCTCGGCTGGGCCATGCTCCCGCCCGTGCTCTTCTGTCTCCAGCGCGGCCTGAAGGAAGACTCCTATGCCTGGATGATCACAGCGGGCATCTTTGCCGGCTCCATGCCCATGATGCACACCCACAGCTATCTGGCCGCGGGGATCGTCGCATTCGGATGGGTCCTGGCCTACGCTCCCTGGAAGGATCCGAAAGCATGGATCTCCTATCTCCTCCGCTGGGCTTCCTTCGGCCTTCCCGCCATCGGGCTCGCACTGCCCCAGCTCTTCACATGGACCTTCCGTCAGGCGACGGGAGATGCTTTCCTGCGGCTGGGCATGGACTGGGTGAACGAGCGGGATCCCTCCTGGTGGTTCTGGCTCAAGAACCTGGGACTCGCAGGCTTCCTGTTCCTGCCCGCCCTCTGGGCAAAGCGCAGGGAGGTCCTCGCTTTCCAGTCGGGCGCCTGGATCCTCTGGGGGCTCGCCATGCTCTTCTACTTCCAGCCCAATCCTTATGACAACAACAAGCTGCTCCTCGTCTGGTATCTTCTCTGCCTTCCCGGCACGGCCTGGTATCTGGAAGATCTCTGGCGTGCTCTGAAAGCCGTTCCCGGCCGCGCCTGGTTCGCGGGCGCCGCCCTGCTCCTGCTTTTCACTTCCGGCGTCTTCTCCGTCGTCCGGGAGATCCGCAGCGGCGGCGAATACATGCTTTTCAGCGCGGAGGACAAGGCCGCCGCGGAATTTGTCCGCGAGCATACGGATCCCGACGATCTGTTCGTGACGGGGCGGCAGCATCTGAATCCCGTCGCCGTCCTCGCGGGACGCAGCGTCTGGTGCGGGACCGACCTGTATCTCTACTGGCACGGTCTGGACACCCGCGAGCGTGAAAGGGATCTTGAGCAGATCTACACCGATCCGGAGACGTCCCGGGAGGTCCTGGAACGCATCGGCGCGAAATACATCTACGTGAGCGATTACGAACGTTATAATTATCCCGGCTGCACCTTCCTTCTGGAGGAACGCTATCCCGCCGTTTACGAAGACGGTCACCGTACGATCTATGAGGTAACCCCATGAAGCGACTGATCCCCCTTTGCGCCCTGATCCTTGCCCTACTCCTCTGCGCGGGCTGCGCGGCCCCGCAGAACGTCGCAGATCTCGCGATCGTCACGCCCGACCCGACGCAGGAAGCCATTCCGGAGGCGACGGAAGCTCCGACGCAGGCACCGACCGCGGAGCCCGTGAAGACGCCGGACCCCACCGTCGAACCGGAAAAGGAACCGGATCCCACACCGGAACCGGCCCCGACTTTCGATCCCGCAATCACCGTAACGCTGGCAGCCGTAGGCGATATCATGTGCCACCATTACATGCTTCTGGACGCATACGACGCCAAGGAGAAGACCTATGACTTCCATTCCATGCTTGCAGACATCGCTCCGTACCTCTCCGCAGCGGATCTGACAGTGGGGAACCTGGAGACGCCCGTCGCGGGCGAGGCCTACAGCTACAGCGGCTCCGAAGGCACGCTCATCTTCAACGCGCCTCTGACGTTCCTGGACGCGCTGCAGGACGCCGGCTTCGACGTCCTGACTCTTGCCAACGACCATCTCCTGGACAAAGGCTGGGAAGGCATGCGGCTGACCCTCGACCACCTGGACGCCTACGAGATCGCCCATACGGGCGCTTATCGCTCGCAGGAAGAGCGTGACACGCCCTGCATCGTGAACGTGAAGGGCGTCCGGATCGGGATCATCGCGGCGACCTACGGCGTGAACATCCGCAAGGAGACGCTGCCCAAGGACATCCGGGACGTGGCATACTCGGAACTGGATGTCGAAACAGTCGGGAAAGACATCCAGGCTGCCCGGGACGCTGGTGCCGATTTTGTGATCGTCTTCCCCCATTGGGGGACCGAGCGCTCCACGAAAGTCACAAAGGAACAGGAGAAGATGGCCCAGGCCCTGGCCGATGCGGGCGCCGACCTGATCCTCGGCTCCCATCCGCACGTGACCCAGAAGGCGGAATACCTGACGAGTGCGGACGGCCGTCAGGTCCTGTGCTTCTACTCCCTCTCCAATTTCATCTCCAACATGTACGCACCGCAGGCCGACTCGGGATATATCGCCTATGTAACGCTGAAGAAGAGTCCGGACGGGACGACGCGGCTGGTGTCTGCGTCCGCCCTGCCCGTCGCGGTCAGCAAGAAGACGAACAAAGCCCCCGAAGAATGGGATTTCCGTGTCCTTCCCGTACAGGAATTCATCGAGGACGAAACCAAGAGCGCCTCGATCTACAAGACCATGCTCAGACGGCTCAAGGAGGTCTTTGAAGAGATCCCGAAGCTCCTGGGCGATACCGTTCCCCTTACCAAAAACGTTCCGGAGGTGCCGATACCGTGAAACTGAACTACAAAAAGACCGTACTCGTAGGTTTCGTGTTCTTTCTCATCTGCGCGTTCTGGCAGGCGTATGACACGATCGTACCCAAGATCCTGACTGACAAGTTCGGCCTCGCGCAGGGCCCCTCGGGCATCATCATGGCGCTGGACAACGTCCTCGCGCTCTTTCTTCTGCCCCTCTTCGGCGCAGTCTCCGACCGGTGCACCCACCGGAAGGGACGCCGCACGCCCTTCATCATCGTGGGGACGCTGATCGCGGTCGTCGCCTTTCTCGGTCTCTCGGCCGTGGACAACTGGCAGCTCGGCGCTGTGAAGGACGTATCCCCTTCCAACCCGGAAGCCCAGGCCGTGCTCTATGAAGCGAACCCCTCCTTCTCCACGCCGGAAGGCGAGAAGATCGTTCTGCAGGACCGCTTCAGCAGGGAGGAATATACGGCCATCCCCATGACCGTCACGAACGATCAGGGCAAGTCTGAGACGAATCCGGACTATACGGATTACGTCGTGCCCGCCCGTCAGGCCTATGCATGGCAGATGACCCTGAAGAATCCCGTGATCCTCATCTGCTTCATCTCGGTCCTTCTGATCCTGCTCTTCGCCATGGCCTCCTTCCGCTCCCCCGCCGTGGCCCTTATGCCCGACGTGACGGTGAAACCCCTCCGGAGCAAAGCCAACGCCATCATCAATCTCATGGGTGCGGCAGGCGGCATCGTGGTCCTGGGCCTCGGCATGGTCTTTTCGACCGGAGCCGCGAAGAACGCCCTCATGAACTATTTCGGCTTCTTCGGAGCCATCGCGGCCATCATGCTCGTCAGCCTGTTCATCTTCCTCTGGACAGTGAACGAGCCTAAGCTCGTGGCCGAGATGCACGAGGAAAGCCGCAGGTACGGTCTTGACACGGGAGACGACGAAGAGAAGGGCGGCGATCAGAAACTCAGCCGCGCGGAACTCCGCTCCCTGATCCTGATCCTCGCTTCCGTCATGCTCTGGTTCATGGGCTACAACGCCGTGACCAGCAAGTACAGCGTCTATGCGGGAAAGGTCCTGAACCTGGACTACAATTTCACGCTGACCCTGGCCAGTGCGTCCGCCATCATCGCCTACGTGCCCATCGGGTTCTTCGCCGAGAAATGGGGCCGCCGCAAGACCATCCTTCTGGGCATCGTGCTCCTGGGCGTCGCCTTTACGGCCGCGTCCTTCATGCGGGCGGGCCATTCACGCATCCTGATGAACTGCCTGTTCGCGCTCGCGGGCATCGGCTGGGCCACGATCAACGTCAACAGCTATCCCATGGTCGTGGAGCTCTCCAAGAACAGCAACGTGGGCAAATATACGGGGTACTACTACACCGCCAGCATGCTCGCCCAGACGCTCACGCCGATCCTTTCCGGATACCTCATGGACTTCCGCTTCACGCTGCTCTTCCCCTACGCGGCCGTTTTCGTATTCGGTTCCTTCATCACGATGTTCCTGGTCAGACACGGGGATTCCAAACCGATCCCCTCCAAATCCGTGCTCGAACGCTTCGATACGGATGACTGACTATCCCGGTAAAGCAAAAGAGCCCGGACTGCCGATGCAGTCCGGGCTTTTGCCGTCCGGATGAGGATGCTCTCGGGCCGGTGCTCACTGCCGGCCGTAACGGAGCTCTCCTTTCCCGTTGTCATCGCTGTAGCGAACGGTCTTGCTGTCCTCATCGAGAGATTCGAGGAAGGATCCGACCGGGAAACACAGTTCATCGTTCTCAGCCGGGATACGGGAAGCTGAGAAACGCACCCAGTATTTGGGAAGCAGAGGCAGCCGCAGATCGTCCATGTCGAAGCCGTCACCGCCCCGGCGTTCCGCATCCTCCAGGAAACAAGTCAGCAAGAGCTCGTTGCCTCCGACCGACGACCTCAGCGCCCAGGTGGGGTCCGAATGATAGCCTTTCCCGTCGATCAGGAGATAGGTCCACACATGATCCATGCTGGGCCCGTGACCGTCGACCGCCAGCGCCTGTACGCCGGCCCGAAGAAGGAGGAAAGAATAGACTGCACCCAGGTCCACACACTGACCGGTGCGTTCCATAATCACCGAATAGACGCTTCCGTCGGAACGCTGTTCCTGGAATTCGTCCTGATAGTCGTAATGGATCGATATGTATTCGTAGAGTGTGAAGCTTCACACGACTGAAGTCGCGTGCTTCCTATTGCCGCTGTATACACAGCGGTTCCTCTTTAGGAGGATCGGACTGCCTTTCCACCATACGACCCGCACTCAGTTGCCTGCAGCCTAAGCCGCAAGCACCGCATGCAGGTCAATCAGCGTGGATAAGGTGCAGGTGCTTCTCCTGGCTGTCGGAAGAACTTTTGCTTCCGCCGCCAACCTCTCCCTTTC
>JAEEJN010000103.1 GCA_016281935.1 Bacillota bacterium
ATTCACACCGTAGATCGGCTGCATATGCATGGGCTTCCAGATCGGACGTCCTTCCGCATTGAACGCGGCAATCGCATCCAGGATCTCCTGGGGACTGCTCTTCCCGGATTCCGTCTTCCAGAGGTAGTCCCTGTCACCGCGCACCATGGGCGCCATGGCGTACTCGTCGATCAGCATGCAGGACAGCCAGTAGTTGGGAACACTGTTCCCGGCATCGAAAGGATTCATCGACACGGGAAGATCCGAAAGACCTTCCTTGTACCGCTCATAGATCGCGCGCTTCTGGGCGATATGCTCGTCCAGATAGGGGATCTGGCCCCTCACCACGCCCGCGATGATGTTGCTCATGCGGTAGTTGTATCCGACCTCCTCGTGCTGATACCAGGGAGCGGCCTCTCGGCTCTGCGTGCTCCATTTGCGGACCTTGTCCGCGTCTTCCTTATTGTTCGTGATGAACAGTCCGCCGCTCGATCCCGTGATGATCTTGTTCCCGTTGAAGGAGATCACGCCGTAGTCTCCGAGAAGACCCGTCTGCCTGCCTTTATAGGTGGCGCCGAGGGATTCCGCCGCGTCTTCCACGATCAAGGCACCATGTCTGTCTGCGATCGCACGGATCTCGTCCATCTTTCCGGGACTGCCGTAGAGATGTGCGAGAACGATCAGCTTCACTTCGGGATACTGCTCGAAAGCCTTTTCCAGCGCTGCGGGATCCATGTTCCAGGTATCGCGTTCCGTGTCGATATACACGGCTTCCCCGTCCTCATAAGCGACCGGGTTGATGCTGGCGCAGAACGTCATGTCACTGCAGAATACTTTATGTCCCTGCAACGTACCCTGGTTCGGCTTCGCCTGTCCGTAAAGTCTCTCCCCCGCAAGTTTCGTGGCGAGATGCAGCGCGGCCGTACCACAGGACAAGCCCACGGCATACCGGCAGCCGATATATTCCGCCATCTGCTGTTCCACGGCGTCGATGTTCGCGCCGACCGTGGAGACCCAGTTGCTCCGGATCGCCTCATCCACCCAGATCTGCTCGTCCCCGTGCATCGTGGGGCTGGAAAGCCAGACCTTCTGCGGGAACCTTTCGATACCGGAAAAACGTGGGTCGTTCTTGAAATCGTGCATCGTTGCGTACCTGCTTCCTTCGTTCCTGAGACGGCCGCTCAGTGCCGGTCCGTTCTCAGTTCATTCTTGTTGTCTTTATGGGATCGCTTTATGCGAGTATTATTGTTCGTTCGATGCCGTGACCCGCCGAACCGCAGATCACAGCCGTCATTCATCTACTGATCTTCTCCGGTGAACACGGCCGTCACCTTGCGCTTCATGTCCACGCTGCTCTTCTTGTGTTCCGGATGGTAAGTGCTGACCATGCTTTCCACGATGTCGCAGATGTTCTTCTTGTTCTTGTAGGCGGCATCCATGAGGCCGTCCAGATCCTCCAGGAACCGATCGATATCGAAGGGGATCGGGTTGCCGATATGGATCAGATCGTTGTCGGTCTTTCTCAGGCCTTCCTCGGCCATGAGTTTCTCTTCGTATAGCTTTTCGCCGGGTCTGAGACCAGTGTAGACGATCTTGATGTCCACGTCCGGCTTGTATCCGCTGAGACGGATCAGGTTCCGCGCCAGCGTATCGATCTTCACGGGGCTGCCCATGTCGAGCACGAAGATCTCGCCTCCGTGCGCATAGGTCCCGGCGAGCATGACCAGAGACACCGCTTCCTTAATCGTCATGAAGTACCGGATGATGTCGGGATGGGTGACCGTGACCGGTCCTCCCTCCTCAATCTGTCTCTTGAACACGGGGATGACAGAACCGTTGCTCCCGAGCACGTTGCCGAAACGCACGGCCACGAACTCGGTCTTCACGTCCTCGAACACGTCGTCCAGCCCGTTGTGGTTCTTGTCCTCACTCACGATATGCGTATAGAGCTGCGGGATCTCGTAAGCCTTGCCTTCCTTGATCTTGCTGTCAAAGCTCTGGATGATCATTTCACACAGGCGCTTGCTCGCCCCCATGATGTTCGTGGGGTTGACCGCCTTGTCGGTGCTGATCAGGACGAAGCGCTCGCATCCGTGCACCATGGCCGCATAGGCCGTCTTATACGTCCCGATGGCGTTGTTCTTGATCGCCTCGTTGGGGCTGTCCTCCATCAGGGGCACGTGCTTGTGGGCCGCCGCGTGATATACGATCTGCGGCCTGTACTCGTCGAACACTTCGAACATCCTGCGGCTGTCGCGAACAGAGCCGATCAGGACGACCAGGTCCAGATCCGGATAGTTTTTCTTCAGTTCCAGCTGGATCGCGTAGGCGTTGTTCTCATAGACATCGAAGATGATGAGCTGCTTGGGCGCGTGGGCAGCCACCTGCCGGCAGAGCTCTGACCCGATGCTTCCGCCTCCGCCCGTCACCAGGACGACCTTGCCGTGGATGAACTCAAAGACTTCCGTCATGTCGGCCTGGATGGGATCGCGTCCGAGAAGATCTTCGACGGACACGTCCTTCATGGCACTGACAGTCACCTGGCCCAGCAGCAGCTGGTACATGCCGGGGAGCTGTTTCAGTTCACAGCCGGTCTCATTGCAGATGGCGAGGATGTCTCTCTTGTCTTCCGCAGAAGCCGAGGGTATCGCAAGGTAGATCTTCGACACGTTGTATCTCTTCACGCTTGCCAGGATCTCGTCGCGGTTGCCCACGATCGGGACGCCACTGATGTATCTTCCCAGCTTGTTCGGGTTGTCGTCGATGAAGCATACGACCCGGTCGTTCAGTTCCTTGGACGCGCGCACACTGCGGAGCAGCATCTGCCCCGCCTCGCCCGCGCCGATGATCATGATGTTGCCGGAAGGTTCGTCTCCCCGGACAAGCCCTTCACGGAAGAACATGAGGAGACGGAACGAGAACCTCGAAAGGATCAGCAGGCCCATCTGGACCATGGAACCCCAGATGTAATAGGAAAGGGGCATCCTGAGAAAGATCGCCGTGATCATAATCACGTGGAGTATCGACGCGATCAGGGATCCCGTGACCGTACGCACGAGTTCGCCGTAGCTCGCGTATCTCCACATGCCGCGGTACATCCGGAATGCCGAGAACAGCACGATCGATCCCAGAGCGTACCAGGGGATAAAGGAAAGATAGGCATGCAGATAATCTTTCGGGATCTTGGAATAGATGCAGTCATGGCGGAGCCAGAGCGCAAGAAAATAGGCGACAAGGATCGATATGAAATCGCAGCACGCGAGGATGACGGCGAGCAGTTTCCAGTGCTCGACCTTCAGCGCGCTTTTCACTTTCCGTAACCAGTCCATTATGTCGAATGTTCCTCCCGTTGAGGGGACCGTCTTCCGGGCGGATATCCCCGGATCCGTTCCGTCGTTCTCTGAGATCCGCCCTCTTCTTTCCGGACAGCATCCCGTTCTCATCTATCGCAAACAAGCTGTTCCTTATGAAGCAGCTTCAATGTATATTCTGCAGTTCTGAGTAATCCCGGGCAATGCATAGCCCGGCCTTCTGTCTATTCCTTTTCCGTTTTCTCTGTCTTGTTTTCCGGGTCGTTCCCGTTATTGGGTACCGCATCCTCTTCCGGCTCGATCAGCTCGTATCCGAGCCATAGGCTCCGCTTCATCCCGAGAAGATCCAGGACTACATGGGCCGTATGCCTGCCCTTGTTGATCTCCACGACCTGTCCGCGGAACTGTCTGAGCCCCTCATCCTTCACGTGGACGAAGCTGCCTTCCTTGACCGCAGCCAGTTTGCCGATCAGTCCGTCCTCTTCCAGGACCCATTCGGCGAACGCCCTGTCGGAACCTTCCAGCCAGCCTTCCCTGTCCTCTCCCTGATAGGTCAGCACCCGGATGACGCCTTCCAGCGTATACAGTTCCCTTAAGGGATAGGGTTCTTCCGAATACACGAAAAGATAGCCGGGCAGCAGGACCTCCGTCCTGTCTTCCCAGACGCCCTTGACACGGAAGGGCTTCACCTTCTGAGGGAAGACCGCCCTGCCGAGTTCTTTCGCCTCGATCTGTCTCGCGACCCGTTTCTCATGTCCCGTCCTGCAGAACACGCACCGAACGTACGGAACCATGTCAATCCTCCGGAAGATACGGCTTCGCCCTCCGCACGGCACCCCGTGCGGCTGCGATCCTATGATGCGGGACAGCCTGACTCCGCGCTCTGGCACGAGAGCGGCCCGGACCCGTATGTCAGCGGCGGAGGAGAATCGCCGATGTCTCCTCCGTCAGCGTATATGTATACATATAAATTATACTATCAGACGAAGGGTAAAAGCAACCGCTTCCGGGCGGGATTCCTGCAAATTTAACGATTATTCAAATATTTTTAGATGTAAAAAATAGACAGGATTTTTTTCTGTCACGAGAAAAATTTTTACTGTTGAGGACCATGGAATCAATTAGACCGCTAATCCAGAATCGCGGACAGTTTTTCGCCCCTTCCGCGCTCTCCCCGTTTCCCCGCGGCACGGATCCAAATCGTGTTTTCTTCTGCCTCCGTTACTGAAATCGCAGATATTTCGTCAGGATCCGTTTGGATCGGTCCTCACGTTTCATATCGTTTTTCGATATGTTTCACGGCCTCCACGGACCGTCTCGCCAAATCGATTTTACGCGCTGATTGGACAATGTCCGGGCACGGACGTGAGACAAATCCCTGTAAAAAGGGAAAAACCGAAGCCCATCCCCAGGCGGTCGCCGTTTCCATTGGACAAGAAGTGTGACTGTTTACTAAAACAGTAAAGTCCAAATTGCAACATAATAACTTATTTGCATTTATTTACGAGATAGTGTATCATAAGACTGGTAGGAGATCCTCCTGAACCGCACGCTCGAGGAACGCGGCCGGACAGTCTCCGCACACAGAGAATGAAAGGCCGGGGCTTCATGGCCAATGGCCATGAAGTTGGCTTCACGGGTCGACCGGACATTCGGCTCCATCTGGGAACCTTGTCCACTGGACAAAAACAAGAAAGAAACAAACAGCAGCATACAGAAAACAAACGCAGACAGGATGCGGGAAAGGAAAGATCGGATGACGAGTCTGAACGGTACAGAGACCACTTTGCGGAAGACCCGACACACGGCAGCGGACCGTTTTTCGGGATCGTACCTTGTCAAGTTGACAAGGTCAGCGAAAACGCCTAATTCCCGGTGTTTTCCGCAGTGGATATCCGTGCTCCGGCCTCATATCTGAAACAAAAAAAGAACGCTTGTTCGTTTTTAGGCAGCAGAAACCGGCAAGCCGCTCCTTGCATAACGGACAGATCCATTCCGGATCTCGGAAGAACACGCCCCGTCAAAGGCAGAAAGGATAATCCATGGGAAACGCCACATGCATCAGGATCCCGCTGACCCCGGAAGAGAGAGGGGAGATCGACCGGGCGATCAAAGCCAGCGGTCTCTCCCCGTCGGAATACATCCGGCAGCGATGCCGGGGCCGCAGACCCCGGGCCTACGTGCCGCCCGATTTCTATCTTCTGTGCGAGCGGCTCGAGCGCGTCCGGACTCCCGAATACGACGCGGACGTCCTTTCTCTCCTCGACGATCTCCGGCGGGCCCTTCTCGAACCCGCGCCGGACGCACGGCGGGTCAGGGCGGAGACGCGTTCCAGACGGATCCTCAGGAAAGACAAAAAGTCCTACAACGCGTTTCTCAGCATCTCCATCGGCAGAGAGGAGAAAGAACGCTTCGAAACCTCGGCGAAGCAGCTCGGGATCTCCCTGTCCGAATGGATGAGAAAGAAAGTGCTCGGCTATTCGCCCGAGCCTCTGGATCCGTACCGTTTCCTCGTCTGCGCGGAACTGCTCGCCCGATATCTGGAAGAACCCGTCCCCGCGGCGCTCCCGGTGATCCTCTCCATCCTCCGCATCGTACTCATCCCGAAAGAAAGAAGGTAGGAACCATGGCAGTCACACTCATGTCCTCAGTCCGCTCGTCCGCGGCCGAAGCCGCGGCCTACATCAAGAATCCCGAAAAAACGACTTTGGATCCCGAAAAGAACGGAAAGGGCCTGGGTCCTGCGCACGGTGACGGACCGGAACGTGTCCTCCTCGTGTCGGGCGTCCGGTGCTCCGTCGACCGCGCCGTCGAGGAGATGACCGCGGTCCAGAAGCATTTCGGCGAATCCGGGGAAGTCAAGGTCTACCACGCGATCCAGTGCTTCAACCATCAGGAAGTGGATCCCAGGAAAGCCCACCGTCTCGGCGTCGAGACCGCGGTCAAGGTCTGGGGCGGCAAGTATCAGGTGCTCGTGGCCACCCACCTCAACACCCAATGCGTCCACAACCACTTCGTCATCAATGCGTACTCCTACCTGGACGGAAAGAAGTACACGTCCACAAACAAGAACTTCCGTTTCTTCCGCGAGGTCTCGGACCGGATCTGCCGCGAGAACGGGCTGTCCGTCCTGGACGACAAATATCCCCTGACCGGCATGCGGAAACTCTACTGGGTGCACAAGGACGGCAAGATGACGCCCCTGGACGTCATGAAAGAGGAAGTCCTCTTCTGCCTGAAGAACGCCGAGAGCGTCGAAGGCTTCGCGGCCAATCTGCAGAAGTTCGGCTACGAACTGGACATGGAGCGCTTCGCCGTGCGCGTGCCGGGCATGAAGGCTCCCGTCTTTCTCGAACGTTTCGGGCTGAACAGCACCGAGGACATCAGAAAAAACCTTCTCCGGCCTTCATACAGCCTGCGGGAAGATCTGCATCGGATGGAACGGTTCAGATCGGCACTGCCCGCTTCCCCCATCCGCCGTTTCGATCTCTCAAGGAACAACGTCCCTCAGGATTACGGGACGTGGCCGCCCCAAAAAGTCTTCGCCCTGATGAGCGCCCTGAACAAAGAGAGCCTGAAAACGCCCGCCGCATTCTACGCCTACCGTCCTCAGTATCCCCTTGCGCGCATGGAAGCGGCCCACGCGCCTGAGATCCACGCCGAATACCGGTTCCTTACGGAAAAGGATCTTCAGACCTCGGACGGCCTGCGGGAATGGGTCTCGAAAACGGAAGACCGGATCAGGGAATCCGTCAAGAAGAGGAACGCTCTGCAGAGCAAAGCCCGCAGGACGAAGGATCCGGACGAACGTGTCCGGCTGCGGACCGAGGCGAAGAAGATCACAGAAGAGCTGAAGGGCGTGCGCGGGGAACTTAAGACCGCGAAGTCCGCCCTGGACCGTCTCCCCTATCTGGTCGAACTCCTGAACAGAGAAAGGCAGATCGAGATCCCCGACCCCGTGCTGGAACAGTACAGGCAGAGGAACAGAAGCTCCCGAGGCTTCGACAGATAAAAAAGGATCCGGGAGAAGATCCTCCCGGTTCCCTTTTGCAGATAATCAGCGGATCATGTCGCGGATGAACGCGTTGGGCTTGGCGGTCGCTTCGACCCATGCGGGACGGAACCCGCTCCTGAGCGCGTTGCGGACGGACGCCAGGTTCGACCAGGCCGCGCAGTAGAAGGGTACGATGTCCCTCTCCAGGATGTCCATGGCTAAGGCGTGCGTCAGCGCGGACGCGACACCCTGCCTCCTGTATCCCGGCAGCACGTCCACCCCGATCTGCCACATCGTGTCGCAGTCGGCGGACGCTCCGGCCAGGCCGATCAGGGTATCGCCGTCATAGGCTCCGTAGGCCACACGGTCCAGCTGGGGCCGCTTCGCGGACAGCGCGTTGCTCCATTCGGGCAGATACAGCAGTCCGAACTCTTCCGGCTCCAGGGACCGGATCTCGTAGCGGCTGGGCCTCCTCTCCGCCGTCGTCATGATATCCAGATACGGAAGAAAGTATTCCGCCTGGAAACAGATCTGCGCGTCATAGGGTTCCAGCGCCTCGTTCAGGGCGTAGATCCCCGGGGTCTCCATGGCGTGAGGCGCGCCGAAGCGCTCCAAAAGGGGCATGACGGACGCCTCCAGCGCCGGGTCCCCGGATGCCACGACGCAGGGACCGTAGCTCACGAGGTCCAGTGTCAGGGGCAGGTCCAGATACCGCCTCGCGTTCTCGTTTTTGACGGACTCGTGGAAGCTGTGCGTATCCGCAAGGAAATCCTCGGGCATGCAGCCGCAGTCCTGCGCCGACTGTGCCAGCGCGATCTCATCTATATCTCTCTGTTTCATATGTCTCCTTTCTTAGGGATCCCCGAGCCAATCCGATGAAAGAGAAGCCCTGCCGGGGTCGGCAGGGCATGTTCCTTTTTCGGGCGGATCCGGCGGGATCCCCGAGCCGTATCCCGGTCACGGTCTTCAGCACGGAATCAGGCATACGAACGACCTGCTCACCGTACCTGGAACCATCCCGGAACGGCTGAACTTACTGTATGAGATGTGGAGGAGGAATGCTCCGGATATCCGGTATCATTCCTTATCCTCCGCAGATCTCATATATCCCAGGGCGATCCTGATCTAGGCAGCATGAAAACTGTCAGGGAGCAGATTTCCCCAAGATTTGACTGCAGGATGCTTCGGAGACCCTGTGGCCGACCCATCTGTATTTTGTGAGTCCCAAAACATCTTTACCATTATACACCCTGCTGTCAAATCCAGCCAATCCGACCGGATCCCCAGACCGGTTTTGAGTTCGAAATCCGTCACATCGCAGTGCTCACGGACACATGTCGCTTGGGTGATAATCTGTGTGGATCAAACACATTATGAAGGCAATCTTCTATTTCCCATGCTTAGGATCGCGTGGTCTGGCATAGGAGTCCCTTTTAGAGTCAGTATTATTGTTTAGGTTTTCCCGGCATGATAAAATACAAAGCAGGAAGTTGATTAACTCAACACAATGATCGATTTGGGAGGGTCTGGAAATGCCAAAGTGTGACTTTTGCAGAAGAGAAACTGCTGTGAAGAAATGTAAGATCATAGATGATATGGGTACCCGTTACCGCAATCTGTGTAATGACTGTATCACAAAGCTGGGTGCACAATCTCATATCGACATTCTGGATGAAACCGAAGAAGAAACAGCTGCAAGAGCCGCGATCATTGGCGATGTCAAGTTAACAACATCTCCTTCATTCGAAGGCTATCGCATCGTTGACTACAAGGGTATTATTTTCGACGAAACCTTAACGGGCATTGGAATCAGGACTGTCGCCAAAAGTCTCGGCGACATGTTTGCTTCCTTAACCGGTGAACAGATGCATGCAATCACTGACAGGATCAATGAACTGGAGACCGAACTGATCGACCGAATGAGGAAAAAAGCCGTCGCTCAGGGAGCGAACGCTATTATTTCCATTGACTTCGAGCGAACGATCCCGGGCGGCAACGCAGTCATGGTTTCAGCCAGCGGCACAGCTGTTGTGATCGAAAAAATCACTGAAGAGCAGTGAAGAACGTATTCTATATCTTACATCAGGGGAGAGCATTGTGATCATGCTCTCCCTTGTTGCTTTGAAGAAAGGATGCAGGAATACGAAACGTCTTGCCTGACGTATTCTTTTCCCAGCTGTACTGTCTCTGCATAGCTTTGCTGAGTGCTTCCATGTTTCTTATTGCCAATGAGATACGCACGCCACTATCGTACTATGATGCCAGCCGTATGCAATCCGAGGTATCACCGCAGTGATATCTCCGGCAGAGCAGATCCGCATTCGGACCATATAGAAAAGGAATGCACCCCGATCCCGTCCTGCTTATCCGCAGTCCGGAAATCAAGGCGCATCCCCTGTTCCCAGTATTCCCGTCAGCTGTTCAGCAGCTGACGTTTCTTGTTCTGGAATTCTTCTTCCGTAATGGCCCCCGCATCCAGGAGCTCTTTGTACTCTTTCAGCAGCCGGACGATCTCCTCCTCCCCGGCGATCGCAGACATGCTGCTCTCGCCTTCGGCCGGTGCCGGCGCCGGGACGTTCACGGCCGGCTTCATCCGGCTCAGCACGTCGCCCTTCGTTTTTCCGCACGCGCACAGGCTCGTATAGGACGCGTTGACCCTTCCGCAGGTGCACTTCCATCCGCCCTGCCGCAGGATCCTTTCCTTTTCGCTGTCGTAGCCCACGGGCGACAGGGATGACGGATAGACAGTATAGTTGTGGTTGTCCGGTTTCGTCAGTGCGACGATCAGGGCGATGAATCCGAAGAAAAAACCCCACCAGAACCAGTTTTCATCGTATCCCTTGTTCTGGACCACGGCGTTCACCGCGAAGCCCCAGATGACGCCTAGGATGACGTAGGCGATCAGGATTCCGATCTCTCCCTGCATGGTTTCCCTCCCCCTTCGGTCCGCGGACGTTTCCGGTCTGTCCGCTCTTTACGGGTATCCTTCTCTTCCGGGGGGATCAGGATTCCTTGACCCGTTTGCCCGTCATATGCTCCGGCACGAGTGCGAACACGAGGACGGCCTGTCCGAAGTGCTCGATCTCGTTCCGGATATACTCCTCATCCTGCGTGAACACACGGGACAGTCTGGCGCAGATGTCCAGCGCCTTTTCCTGATCTTCCACGAACTCTACGTGTCCGAACACGATGACGCTCCTGAAGCGAAGAGCCCAGTCGTCTTCGACCTTCGCGCCCTCGTCCAGTACGCAGAAGGAGGCCCGGGGATCGGCGCGCAGGGCGTCGAGCCTGTGGCCGGCCTTGCCGCAGTGGAAATAGATCCTCCCGTCGGTCTCGTCGTAGAAATGGTTCAGCGGCATGCCGTAGGGCCAGCCGTCGTCCCCGGTCACCGACAGGACGCCTCGCTTCGTATGCTTCAGAAGGTCCAGGCATTCCTCGCGGGTCATCGCCTGGCGGGCGCGCGCGACTTCACGGAACATCTTACCTCCAGCCGCCCTGGGCAGACCTGTTCGCGATGAGGATGAATTCCGCGGTGGAATCCACCTGGGGATTGCCGGTCTGCGCCGGTCCCTGATACCAGCTGTATCCCATCGTCTGGGCCAGGACGGACGCGAGGCCTCTTCTCGTCTGTTTGTCGGTGGGCATGAGATAGCCCTGCGGCACCTGGCAGAAGGCCCCGTTGACAGGTCCGTACCATACGCCGCCGTCCGCGGTCAAAACGAGCCTGTCGGGCCTCTGGCCGTTGGCGAACGCGAAGTCCCGGATCGGGCGCAGGTTCGGATGGTTCATGAGCTGGAACGCCTGGCTGCTCTGCGCGCTCGAACGCTTCGAAGCCGCGACGATGACGATGACGACGATGACGATCCCGATCAGGAGCAGGACTCCCAGGACGATCAGGCCGATACTGAATGCGCCGGCTGCTGACATGATATGCCTCCGTATCACTGTAATTTTCTATATTATAGCTTATACAAAGAAGAATGAATAGAGTTTTCCGCTCTTACGGCGCCGGATCGGGAGCCCTCTCATAGCGGCGGATCGCGCCGTACTTCTCCTTCAGGGTCCAGCCTCCTTCTTTCAGGACGGCGACGGACTTCTTGGAGTCGTTCCGCAGGACAACCGTCTCCACCCCGTACCTGTCCAGGAGCGCCGGGACAGCCGAACAGTCCTCCAGCGTGCCGTTGACGAAGTCGTACAGGATCCGCCTGTCTTGTCCCTCCTCCGTCCGCCCGAAGGAAGTGTACACGTCCTCGGTATAGTTCGTCCGGGACACCAGGAGCCATACGTCCGGGTTCTCCTGCCGCAGGGTCATGGAGACGGAACTCACCGCGAGCACTGGAGATCCCGCCGTATCGCCATCGAAGTTTCGGGTAACGTTCAGGACGCTCGGGGAGATCTTCTCCGGATTCCTCGCGGGCGTGTAGTCTTCCATGAACCAGTTTCCCGCCAATACGACAACGGCCAGGAGCGCCGCGGCCGCAGGGAGGACGAACTTCTTCGGAGCGCGGAACGCCAGGTCCGACGCGGCCCAGGCGATGCCCGCCCCCAGGGGGACCAGCCAGAACACCCGCCAGTAGGTGGGCTCCTTCGTGATCTTCTCCGCGACGAAGCGTCCCGTCAGCGGGTTCCAGAGGCACACGAGCATGAACAGGGCCGAAACGAGGAAGAAGGCTTTGGCTTCCCTGTCTCCCCGGAACAGGATATAGACAAGGGACGCGAGATACAGCCCTGCGTAGGGCAGGACGTTCCCGAACACGTTCTTCAGGGCGCTCAGCCAGAATCCCGGGTCCACGGTGCTCGAACCCACAATGATCCCCGCGGCGTTGCGGGATGTCCGGAGATAAATGAGGAGCGTGAAGAAACCGGTGATGAGTACGGCTGGGATCAGGCGCGTCAGCCGCCTGTACCTGTGGGTCACGACGGCCATGGCCAGCCCCAGGAAGAGCAGCTCGAAGCCGTTGAGGTACAGGGACGTCGGGTTGAGCGCCGCGCCCGCGAGCACGGCCAGCCAGATCATGACGGGGATCCGCTTCTTGTCCGAGGAGAACAGGTCGACAGTCTCCGCGGCGAGCAGCGGCAGGACGACAGTCAGGTCGACGCTCTTGCCCTGCCAGATCCGTCCCAGAAGGAAGGAACCCTCGCTGTAGTTCACATAGCGGCAGCCCAGATGGAACACGGTGACTGCGGCCGTAAAGAAGAGGGCTTTATTATCGTCTTTCAGCAGCGTTCTTCCCAGATGGAAGTACGCGCAGCAGGAGATGAAGATGAGCGGCGCGACGAGGAGCGTCCGCGAGAGCACCGTGGCCTTGAGTCCGGTCACCCGGCAGATCACGGAAAGCAGGCTCTCCCAGACCTGGAAGTCGTACATGGGCACGGTGGACGCCGTCGGATCCCCCATGCTGGCGTCGAACAGATTGATCCGCTCCGCTTTCGCGAACTGGGCGATGCTGCTCACGTAGAAGGAGTCGTCCCCGCTGAACCGGTACTCGAAGGTGCAGGACAGGACGACGAAGAGGACGAGGATCCCCGTGAAGACGAGCAGAGGCACGGAAGGCCGTCCGAACTTCTTTTCGGCGGGCTTCAGGAAGAAGGACACAATCGGAGGAACGAGGACGACGGCTGCCGTGATCCCCAGGAGCAGGTCCGAGGACAGGCGGTACGCGACGACCGGCCAGGCAAAGAACTCCTCCAGCGCGAGGACCGATACGAGTCCCGTGCAGAACAGGGACAGGGGGTGCCGGGCCCGCCTCAGGAGGCGGGCCCAGAACCTGCCGTGCAGATACGCCAGGACTGAAAAGGCACACGAGAAGACCAGGATGGCGATCCACCATCCCGTAACGAAGAAAGTCTCCCAGACGGTCTTCAGTTTCTCCGGCATATCGGTCCTCCGGGCTCCCGCGTTCCCGCGGGTTCAGAAAAGGGAGGCATGGCCTCCCTCAAAGTGTATGTCCTTTATTCCGCCATCAGGTCTTCCGCGTCCATGACGGGGAGCTGACGGGTCCGCAGCACCAGCTGCGGGGGCAGGTTCTTCTCGACCGTCTCTTTCGTGATGACGCACTTTTCCACGTCGGTGCGGGAAGGCACGTCGTACATGACGGGCAGAAGGGTCTCCTCCAGGATGGCCCTGAGGCCGCGTGCGCCGGTCTTGCGCTCGACCGCCTTCTTCGCGATGGCGCGGAGCGCATCTTCCGTGAATTCCAGGTCGACGCCGTCCAGGGCAAAGAGGTAGCTGTACTGCTTGACGAGGGCGTTCTTGGGTTCCGTCAGGACGGACATCAGGGCGTTCTCGTCCAGGCCGTGCAGGGTCGTGATGATCGGCACGCGTCCGGTGAACTCGGGGATGAGGCCGAACTTCAGGAGATCTTCGGGCAGGATCTGCTTCAAGATCTCGCCGATGTCCTTCTCTTCCGTGGACTTGACGTCCGCGCCGAAGCCCATCGTCTTGTGGCCTACGCGTTCCTCGATGATCTTCTCGATCCCTCCGAACGCGCCTCCGCAGATGAAGAGGATGTTCGTGGTGTCGATCTGGATGAATTCCTGATGGGGATGCTTGCGTCCGCCCTGCGGGGGCACGGACGCGACCGTTCCCTCGATGATCTTCAGGAGCGCCTGCTGCACGCCCTCGCCCGACACGTCGCGGGTGATCGAGGGGTTGTCGCTCTTGCGGGCGATCTTGTCGATCTCGTCGATGTAGATGATGCCGCGCTGGGCGCGCTCGATGTCGTAGTCGGCGGCCTGGATGATCTTGAGCAGGATGTTCTCGACGTCCTCGCCCACGTAGCCCGCCTCGGTCAGGGACGTGGCGTCCGCCATGGCGAAGGGGACGTTCAGGGCGCGGGCCAGGCTCTGGGCGAGCCAGGTCTTGCCGCAACCCGTCGGGCCGAGCATGACGATGTTACTCTTCTGGAGCTCCACATCCGTCTGCGCGGCGCCCTGGAACACGCGCTTGTAATGGTTGTACACGGCGACGGACAGGATGCGCTTGGCGTCTTCCTGGCCGACCACGTAGTCATCCAGCACGGCCTTGATCTCGCGGGGCTTGAGCAGCTCCTCCTGGGCCGGGGCCTCTTCCGCTTCGGCGAAGTCCTCGTCCAGGATATCCTGGCAGAGCTCGATGCACTCGTTGCAGATGTAGACGCCCGGTCCGGCGACGAGCCGGCGGACCTGATCCTGCTCCTTCCCGCAGAAGGAACATCTGACTTTGGGTTCTTCGTATTTCGGCAAGATGGGACCTCCGTATCAGGAACGGGTCACGAAGACCTGGTCCACGAGACCGTATTCCTTGGCTTCCTCAGCCGTCATGAAGTGATCCCGTTCCACGTCCCGCTCGATGACTTCCAGAGGCTGGCCGGTCATTTCTGCGAGATGGCGGTTCATCGTCTTCTTGATGCGGGTGATGTGCTCCGCCGCGATGACGATGTCGGTCGCCTGGCCCTGCGCGCCGCCCGAAGGCTGGTGGATCATGATCTCGCTGTTGGCGAGGGCGATCCGCTTGCCGGGGGTGCCGGCCGCGAGCAGGAAGGAACCCATGGAAGCCGCCATGCCCACGCAGATCGTGGACACGTCGCAGGAGATGTAGCGCATCGTGTCAAAGATGGCCATGCCCGCGGTGATGACGCCGCCCGGGCTGTTGATGTAGAGCATGATGTCCTTTTTGGGATCCTGCGCCTCCAGGAAGAGCATCTGGGCCACGATGCTGTTGGCCATCTGGTCTTCGATGGGGCCGCTGAGGAAAATGATCCGGTCGTTCAGGAGCCGGGAATAGATGTCATAGGAGCGCTCCCCTCTGGGAGTCTGCTCGATGACCATGGGGATCAGCGTCATTCGAATCACTTCCTTCTTTTGTGAATTGTCTGCCTTTCGGCGATGATGTCGGGATTATTCCTCGATCTCTTTGGCGTTCTCGGTCAGGACCGCGACGGTCTTGCGGTTGAGGACGGTGCCGCGGAAATACTCGAGGTCTTCGGGACGCAGGGTGGACTTCATGTCCTCCAGCGTACGGCCTTCGGTCACGAGGGTCTGCAGTTCGGCGTCCACGTCTTCATCCGTCACTTCGATGCCTTCCGCTTTCTGGATGGCTTCCATGACGAGCTGACGGTGCACGGCCTTCTTGGCGGCGTCGCGGCGGTCATTGCGCAGCGCTTCCTCGGTCGTGCCGGTGTACTTGATGTAGTCTTCCAGGCGCAGGCCCTGATAGCTCAGCTGATAGCCGAGTTCCTGCATCATGTAGTTGAGCTGGGTCTCGACCATGGCGTCCGGGATGTCGATGGGGGTGTTCTCGACGACCTTGTCCAGGAGGATGCCCTGCCACTCGTTCTCGGCGCGGTCGGCGGCGTCCTTCTCGAGACGGGCGCGGATGTCGGCCTTGTATTCCTCAAGGGTGTCGAACTCGGACACGTCCTTGGCGAACTCGTCGTCCAGCTCGGGGACTTCCTTCTTCTTGATGTCCTTCAGGGTGACCTTGAAGGTCGCGGGCTTGCCGGCCAGGCGCTCGTCGTATTCCTCGGGGAAGGTCACGGAGATCTCCTTCTCGACGCCGGTCTCAAGGCCGACCAGCTGATCCTCGAAGCCGGGGATGAAGCGGCCGGAGCCGAGCTCCAGGGTCTGGTCCTGAGCGGTGCCGCCCTCGAACTGCTCGCCTTCGCAGAAGCCGGCGTAGTCAAGGGTCACGCGGTCGCCCAGTTCGGCGGGACGCTCGACGGTCTCCCAGCGGGCCACGCGGTCCTGCGCGCGCTTGATCTCGGCCTCGACGTCCGCGTCTTCCACGGTGTAGACGGGGCGCTTCGCCTCGATGCCCTTGTACTGGCCGAGCTCGAATTCGGGCTTGACGGTCACGACGGCGGTGAAGATCAGGTCCTTGCCGACCTCGATCTGATCGACGTCCACGTTGGGCTGATCCACGGGATACAGTCCGTTCTCCTCCACGGCCTCGTCGTAAGCGCCGGGGCAGACGTCGTTGAAGGCGTCCTCATAGAAGACGGCTTCGCCGTAGATGTTCTCGATCACCTTGCGGGGGGCCTTGCCCTTGCGGAAGCCCGGGATCACGATCTGATTGCGCAGCTTGAGATAAGCGCGCTGCACAGCTTTATCAAAATCCGCCGCATCCACGGTCACGGTGAGTTTTACCTGATTGTTCTCCAACTTTTCGACGGTCGAGGTCATGGTATTCGTCCTTCCTTCATAAACAGATATCGGTTGTGCCCATACTTCCAGAAGTACAGGCTAAAAAAGTATAACACAGCGCGGGACGGAATGCAAGGACTTTCGGGGTCCTTCCGGCATTGCGGAAGCGCCCCGAATCCGATACAATAAAGAAAGAACATCAAAGACGGAGGGATACGCCATGGTCACGACCGAGTTCAAAGAGTACAAGCACTACGGGCGCTGCCTGTCCATCAAAAACGAGGCGCTGGAAGCCCTCGTCACGGCGGACGTCGGCCCCAGGATCATTTCCTTCGCCCCGACGGGCGGCCCCAATCTCTTCTTCAACGACGACGAGGACAAGATCGTCACGAAAGGCGAAGTCTTCGAGTCCATCTTCGGGGAAGGCGCCGAGTTCCACTTCTACGGCGGACACCGGCTCTGGCTCGCCCCGCAACTCCCCCTGCACACGAACGTTCCCGACAACGGTCCGCTGGACGTCGAGGTCCTGCCCGACGGCGGCATCTTCACGGGGCAGTACAGCCCCGTGTCCGGCATGCGTCCCCGCATGACCGTCCGGATGGATGAGACCGAAGGGAAGATCACGGTCACGGCGGAGTATTTGAACGCGTCGGACGAAACCAGAAGCTACGCCCCCTGGCAGATCACCCAGTTCGCCCCCGGCGGCGTAGGCTTCGTCCCCTTCGGGAAGAGGAACGACGCGGAGCCCTTCGAGTTCTCGACGGCCCGTCCGCAGTTCCGCGGCCCCCGTCCCGCCCTCTCTCCCGAAGCCCTGCTCAAGCCCCTCACCCCCGGCAAGGTCTTCATCCTCTTCGACATCGGCCACCTGAAGGACCCGCGCCTGCACCTGCACAACCGCCACTTCGTCCTCCAGCAGGATCCGGAGATCTGGCGGCCCTTCAAGGCCGGCATGCTCAACCCGGAAGGCTTCGGCCTCTACGCCCTGGACGGCTGGGTCGTGACGGCGCAGCACGAGGTCGTGCCGGGCGGGAACTACACCGACGGCGGCAGTTCCTTCGAAGTCTACACCGGCAACGCCTTCATGGAGATCGAGGCGCTGGGCGAATTCAAGGAAGTCGCCCCCGGCGAATCCCTCGTCCACACCGAGACCCTGTCCGTGCAGAAGGCCAAACGCCCCCTGCCGGACCTCGACGACGAACGCGACGTCCACGATTTCGTCTGGACGCATCACGAATAAAAGGAGAAACGACAAATGAAGTATCGCAGCGTAGGCCGTTCGGGCCTCAAAGTCAGCGAGATCGCCCTGGGCAGCTGGATGACGGAGCTGCAGAACGCGGAGAAGATGGAGATCGCCAGAGAGACCGTGAAGTGCGCGGTCGACCAGGGGATCAACTTCTTCGACTGCGCGGACGCCTATTCCGGCGGCGCGGCCGAGCGCTTCCTGGGCGAGGTCCTGTCCGACTATCCCCGGCGCGACCTGGTCCTGTCCTCCAAGGTCTTCTTCCCCACGGGCAAAGGCCCCAACAACCGGGGACTGTCCCGCAAGCACATCATGGAGTCGATCGACCGCAGCCTTGCCAACATGAAGACCGACTACATCGACCTGTACTACTGCCACCGCTTCGATCCCACGACGCCCATGGAAGAGACCCTGCGCGCCCTGTCCGACCTCGTGACCCAGGGCAAGATCCTCTACTACGGCGTGAGCGAGGAATGGGGCGGCGCGCGCCTGGAACAGGCCGAGCGCATCATCTCCGAGTATAAGCTCCATCCCCTGACCGTGATCCAGCCCCAGTACCACATGATGGACCGCTACATCGAGCACGAGATCATGGACGTGTGCTCCCGCTACGGGATCGGCATCACGGTGTTCTCCCCCCTGGCCCAGGGCCTCCTGACCGGCAAATACAAGAAAGGCCAGCCCTACCCCGAAGGCTCCCGCGCCACCTTCCAGGCGGACAAACAGATCAACAACCTGCTGACGGACGAGAACCTCGACAAGGTCGAAAAGCTCGAGAAGATCGCGGACGCCCTGGGGCTCAGGATGGCCCAGCTCGCCCTCGCCTGGATCCTGCAGCACAAGGAGATCTCCTCCGTCATCGTCGGCGCGTCCCGCGCAGCACAGCTCGAGTCCAACTGCGCCGCCTCCGGCGTCGAGATCCCCGCAGACGCGATGGACGAGATCGGGAAGATCCTGGGCTTCACCCGCTTCGAACGCCATGTCGGATGATGGACATCCCCCGGTCGTTCTGTTACAATACCCGAGGAAACAGACGGTGCGAAACCGTTGAAAAAAGAGGAGGATATCCCCATGCAGAAAGCAAAGCTGATCCTGGACAAGGCTTACACCATCGCCAAGATCGACCCCCGCATGTACGGCTCGTTCATCGAGCATCTGGGCCGCGCCGTGTACGGCGGCATCTATGAGCCCGGACATCCCCTGGCCGACGAACAGGGCTTCCGCAAGGACGTCATCCAGCTCGTCCGCGACCTGGACGTGCCCGTCGTCCGCTATCCCGGCGGCAACTTCGTCTCCGGCTTCAACTGGGAAGACAGCGTAGGCCCCAAGGAACTGCGCCCCAAGCGCCTGGATCTCGCCTGGTTCACCACCGAGACCAACGAGGTCGGCATGCACGAGTTCTATGACTGGTGCAAGAAGGCCAACACCGAGTGCATGTACTCCATCAACCTGGGCACCCGCGGCGCCGAGGAAGCCCGCGACGTCGTCGAGTACGCCAACCACAAGGGCGGCAGCAAGTTCTCCGACATGCGTATCGCCAACGGCAAGAAAGAGCCCCTGGACATCAAGCTCTGGTGCCTCGGCAACGAGATGGACGGCCCCTGGCAGATGGAACACAAGACCGCCTACGAGTACGGCCGCCGCGCCAACGAGGCCGCCAAGATGATGAAGTGGGTCGACCCCTCCATCGAGCTCGTGGCCTGCGGTTCCTCCAACTCCCACATGCCCACCTTCGGCGACTGGGAGCTGACCATGCTCAACGAGTGCTATGAGAACGTCGACTACGTCTCCCTGCACACCTACTACGGCAATCCCACGAACGACCCGGCCTCTTTCCTGGGCAGCTCCATGGATCTGGACGAGTTCATCAAGACCATCGTCGCCATCTGCGACACCGTCAAGGGCAAGAAGCACGGCAAGCGCCAGATCAACCTCTCCTTCGACGAGTGGAACGTGTGGTATCACTCCAGAGAGCAGGACAACGAGATCTGGAAGCAGGACAAGTGGGGCCGCGCCCTCCCGCTGCTCGAGGACATCTACAACTTCGAAGACGCCCTCCTCGTGGGCTGCATCCTGAACACCTTCCTGCGCAACGCGGACCGCGTGCGCGTGGCCTGCCTCGCCCAGCTGGTCAACGTCATCGCCCCCATCATGACGAAGAACGGCGGCGGCGCCTGGGCCCAGACGATCTACTGGCCCATGAAGTACGCTTCCCAGTACGGCCGCGGCCAGGCTCTGCTCCCCGTCATGGAGAGCCCGGTCTACGACAGCAAGCTCTTCGACGGCGTGCCCATGGCGGACGCTTCCGCCGTCCTGCGCGACGACGGCACCCTCGCGGTCTTCGTCGTGAACCGCTCCCTGACCGAGGATATTGAGCTGACCGTCGACCTGCGCGCCTTCGGCAATCTGGCCGTCAAGGACCACGTCATGCTCAAGAACGACGACCTCAAGGCCGTGAACACCGAAGAGAATCCGAACAACGTCGCTCCCGTCAAGGGCCCCGGCGGCAAGGTCGAGGACGGCGTCCTGACCGTGAAGCTGGAGAAGCTCACCTGGAACATGTACCTTCTCGGATAAGCATCCCCTCCTCCCCGTCCGCTCCCCGCGGACGGGGTTTTCTTTCTGAAAGAGAGGTTCTTTATGCTGAAAGCCAAACTCGTCCTGGACAGGGACTTCGCCGTAGGCCGCGTCGATCCCAGGATCTACGGCTCCTTCGCGGAGCATCTGGGCCGCTGCATCTACGGCGGCGTCTATGAGCCCGGCCATCCGACGGCCGACGAACAGGGCTTCCGCCGCGACGTCCTGGAACTCGTCCGCGGCCTGGACGTGCCCGTCGTCCGCTACCCCGGCGGCAACTTCGTCTCCGGATTCAACTGGGAGGACAGCGTCGGTCCCGCCGAACTGCGCCCCCGCCGCCTGGACCTCGCCTGGAAGGTCACGGAACCCAACGCCGTCGGCATGCACGAGTTCTACGACTGGTGCAAAAAGGCCGGCAGCGAGATGATGTACTCGATCAACCTGGGCACCCGCGGCGCGGAAGCCGCCCGGGACGTCGTCGAGTACGCGAACCACAAAGGCGGGAGCAAGTTCTCCGACATGCGCATCGCCAACGGGAAAAAGGAACCCATGGGCATCCGTCTCTGGTGCCTGGGCAACGAGATGGACGGCCGCTGGCAGATGGAGAGCAAGACGGCGTACGAGTACGGCCGCCGCGCGAACGAAGCCGCCAAGATGATGAAATGGGTGGATCCCTCGATCGAGCTCGTGACCTGCGGATCCTCCGCCTTCGACATGCCCACCTTCGGCGACTGGGAGCTGCAGATGCTGGACGAATGCTATGAGAACGTGGACTACGTCTCCCTGCACCGCTACTACGGAAATCCCGACGGGGACACCGCCTCCTTCCTCGGCAGCACCGCGGATCTGGACGCGTTCATCAGGACCGTCGCCTCGATCTGCGACGCGGTCAAGGGCAAGAAGCACAGCAGGAAGCGCCTGCATCTGTCCTTCGACGAGTGGAACGTCTCCTATCACAGCGACCACTCCGGACGCAACCGCGAACTGCGGGAGAAATACCGCTGGGGCGAAGAGCTCCCGATCCTCGAGGACGTCTACACCTTCGAGGACGCGCTCCTGGACGGCTGCATCCTGAACACCTTCCTGCGCAACGCCGACAGGGTCCGCATCGCCTGCCTCGCCCAGCTGGTGAACGCCATCGCCCCGATCCTCACGAGGAAGAACGGCGGCGCCTGGGCCCAGACGATCTACTGGCCCATTTCCTACACCTCCCGCTACGGCAGGGGCGTCTCCCTGAAGCCCGTCCTCACGTCCCCCGAGTACGAGTGCAAGCGTTTCGGCAGCGTCTCCATGGTGGACGCCTCCGCCGTCCTGCGCGACGACGGAACGGTCGCGCTGTTCGTCGTCAACCGCTCCCTGGAAGAGGACATCGACCTGGAACTGGACCTGCGCGCCTTCGGGGATCTGTCCGTCAGGGAGCACGTCATGCTCAGAAATGACGACCTCAAAGCCGTGAACACGGAAGAGGAACCCGACAACGTGAAACCGGTCAAAGGCCCCGGCGCCGTACCGGAAGACGGCGTCCTCCACGCGAAGCTGCCCCGGACGACCTGGAACATGTACCTGCTCGGATAAGCCCGCATCCCTCCCCCGCCCGCGCCCCGCGGACGGGGTTCTTTTTGCTTTTCGGGCGGCCCGATCCTGAGCGAAATCGACATATGACTGCACAGAAAATCGTGGTATACTGGATGTGATATGAAGGATATCCCCCTCCCGGGATCCCCCTGACGCAAGGAGGTAATGCACCCATGAAGAACAGAAGGCTGATCGGCATCTTCCTCTCGATCTTCCTCACCCTGGCTTTCCTGCCGCTGTTCACCGTACCGGCGGAAGCGGCCGGGGATGTGGCGATCAACTCCACCACCTTCCCGGACGCCAATTTCCGCAGTTACGTGGTGAACACACTCAACGGCGGGAGCTATACGCTGAGCGCGTCGAAGATCGCGGCCGTCAAGATCATCAACGTCAACAGGATGAACATCTCGAACCTGAAGGGCATCGAATACTTCACGGAGCTCACGGATCTCGACTGCGACGGCAACAACCTGACGACGCTGGACGTCCGTTCCAATACGAAGCTGCAGTATCTGTACTGCTGGAACAACCCGTCCCTGACGACGGTCTATCTCTCCGGCTGCAACGCGCTCCTGAGGGTGGACGCCCGCAGCACCGCCATCCGGTCGCTGGACGTCTCTGGCCGCGCTTCCCTGGAACAGCTCCTCGTCAGTCAGAACTCTTCCCTGCAGTCCCTGAGCTGCTCCAGCTGCGGCGATCTGACCGGGCTGGATCTCGCCGGATGCTCGGGGCTGAAGACGCTGAGCTGCGAGAACAACGGGATCCAGGAGCTGGACCTGAGGTACTGCCCGAATCTGACGCACCTCTACTGCGGCGGCAACGGGATGACGTCGCTGGACATCAGCGCGTGCCCGAAACTGGAAACGCTGCATTGCTTTGAGAACCAGCTGACGTCCCTGGACCTGTCCGGGAAGACCGCGCTGGTCAATCTGTACTGCTATCAGAACAGACTGGGATCGCTCGACGTCAGCGCCTGTACGAACCTGAAGGTCCTGAACTGCAGGAACAACCAGCTCAGCACGCTGGACGTGTCCCAGCACAGCGCTCTCACGTCCCTGTACGTGAACAACAATCCCCAGCTGACCGAACTGCGCTGCATGAAATGCTCGCTGACCACGCTGAACGTCGGCAACTGTCCGAAACTGAAGCTTCTGAACTGCAGCCAGAACCAGCTCACGTCCCTGGTCCTTTCGACGAACACGGCCCTGGAGAATCTCTACTGCAGCCGCAACCAGCTGACCTCGCTGGACGTGGGGAACCACCGGAAGCTGCAGCTCCTGTACTGCGACACAAACCAGCTGACTTCCCTGGACGTGTCCTACTGCACGGATCTGCTCCATCTCTACTGCTACCAGAACGAGCTTTCCTCCCTGAACCTGGTCAACCTCCGCTCGCTCCGGCATCTGTCCTGCGCCTACAATCAGCTGACCGCGCTGACACCCTCGTATCATCCGGATCTGACGAACCTGGACTGCGGGAACAACCAGCTGACCGTGCTCGACGTCTCGCAGAACCCGGAACTGACCTTCCTGGACTGTGCCACAAATCGGCTGACTTCTCTGAACGTATCGAAGAACAAAAAGCTGACCTTCCTGCGCTGCCCCAACAACCGGCTGACGTCCCTGGACGTGATCCAGAACACGCAGCTGTATTATCTGGACTGCTCCATCAACTCCATCCCCTCCGTGAACATCACCACCTGCCCCTCCCTGGTCACGGCCTTCAACGGCACGGCGACGGAGAGCGACAGGTACTGGACCTACAGGAGCGGTGACAATTACCTGATCGTCGACAAGACCACGGCGGTCTCGGTCCTCAAAAGCCCCGTCCTCCTGAAAGGGCCCTCGAACAAAACGGTCAAGGCCGGCAAAGACGCCAGGTTCACCGTAGACGTCTACGGAAGCGGCCTGCAGTACCAGTGGCAGTACAGCAAGGACGGCGGCGAGACCTGGAAAGACTGCAGTTCGACCGGATACGACACAGCCACCCTCGAATTCAAAGCCGCCGTGAACCACGACAACCGGCTGTACCGCTGCCAGGTGTCCAACGGTTTCGGGGGCCTCGTGACCAACGGCGCGAAGCTCAGAGTCGTCGGCATCAAGACCCAACCCCAGGCCCAGACCGTCGCTCCGGGAGCCAAAGCCGTCTTCCAGATCGGCGCGAGCGGTTCCCCGGCGTTCCAGTGGCAGTACAGCAAGGACAACGGATCCACCTGGACCGACTGCAGTACGGGCAATTACAACAAGGCGACGTTCTCCTTCACGGCGAAAGATTCCATGAACGGCAGACTGTACCGCTGCGTCGTCACCAAGGGCAGCATCGAGATCAAGTCTGACGCGGTGAAGCTCACTGTGGGCAGCTCTTCCGCGCCCGCGATCTCCACCCAGCCCGGCAACAAGACCGTCGCGGCCAACAAGTCCGTCACGTTCACCGTCACCGCGACAGGTTCCGGCCTGAGCTACCAGTGGCAGTACAGCAAGGACAACGGCAAGAACTGGACGGACTGCACGTCAGGCGCTTACAATACGGCGTCCTTCTCCTTCAAGGCGACGGCCTCGATGAACGGCAGACTGTACCGCTGCAAGGTATCCAACAGCTCCGGTTCCGTAACTTCGAACAGCGCGAAGCTGACGATCTCCGGCGTCAAGCCCGCGATCACTTCCCAGCCCGCAAACAAAACGGTGACGGCCGGCAGCACGGCGAAGTTCACGGTCACGGCCGCGGGCACCGGGCTGACCTACCAGTGGTACTACAGCAAGGACAACGGAGCCACCTGGACGAAGTGCACTTCCGACGGTTCCGACACGGCGTCCTTCTCCTTCACGGCGAAGGCCTCCATGACCGGCAGGCTCTACCGCTGCAAGGTCACCAACAGCTCCGGATCCGTGACCTCCTCCGCGGCCAGGCTCACCGTGAAATAAACCTTCCGAGACAGCTGCTTTCCCTCCGCGGGATCCCCGCGGAGGGATCTTTTTGTTCCGCGGTACGCTCCGTCCCTCCTTTCAGGCGGCATCTTCCTTAAAAATACGGAAAATACGGTTTTTTCCGGGCCAGGCGCACAAAAAGCGTATGAAGCCGCCGTGCATCGTGGTATACTGGATGCGATATGACAGATATTTGCCCCCCGGAAACTCCGCTTCCGGGGCCCGCGAACAAAAGGAGGGCACTCATGAGATACAGACGTCTGCTCGGCATCTTCCTTTCCCTTTTCCTCACGCTGGCGCTCCTGCCCGTATTCCCTGTCCCGGCGGAAGCGGCGGGCAACGTGACCATCGATTCCGTCACCTTCCCGGATCCCGTGTTCCGTAGCTACGTACAAACCACCCTCAACAGCGGCGGCACGGTCCTGACTCCCGAAAAGATCGCAGGAATCACGACCGTGAACGTCAGCGGGATGAACATCTCGAACCTGAAGGGCATCGAGTACTTCACCGCGCTCAGGACACTGAGATGCTACAATACGAACATCTCTTCCCTGAACGTCGGCTACAACGGGAATCTTCAGTCCCTGTACTGCTATAGCTGCAATCTGACGTACCTGAACGTCACCGGCTGCACACAGCTGGAAACGCTGTACTGTTCCGGAAACGATCTGTCCAGCCTCCTGCTGTCGAGCAACACGATCCTGAAGAATCTGACCTGCAACGACAACAGGCTGACAGGACTGGATCTTGCGAACAACACGCAGCTGATCTCCCTGTACTGCTACAACAACAGTCTGAGACAGATCAACATCTGCAAATGCACGTCCCTATCGACGCTCCAGTGCTACAACAACCCGCTGAACGGGCTGGATATCAGCAAGAATACGGCGCTGAAAAACCTGCATTGCTACAACTGCGGCCTGACGGAACTGAACGTCGGCGCAAACATGCAGCTCACGGTCCTGAACTGCAGAGACAACGATCTCACCGCACTGGACGCATCGGGACACAGTTCGCTTACGAACCTGTACGTCAGCAACAATCCTCATCTGAAAACGCTGGGGTGCCAGGAGTGCGCCCTGTCCGTACTGGACGTAACGGGATGTACGGAACTGGAATTCCTGTTCTGCAGCAACAATCAATTGACAAGTCTGAACCTGTCACAGAACACGGCGCTGAAAAACCTGCAATGCGGCAACAATCAGCTGACCGGACAACTGAACCTCAGCTCACATACGGCGCTGGAGTTCCTGTACTGCTATGACAACCAGCTGACGGCGCTGAGCGTGCCCTACGGTTCCACCCTGAGGCACGTGTACTGCTACAACAACGATCTGGCTTCGCTGAACGTGGCGAACGATCCGGCGCTCGAGCATCTGTCCTGCTACGGAAACAATCTGACCTATCTGAATACCACATACAACCCGGAACTGACGTCTCTGAGCTGCGGCAGCAACCAGCTGACGGAACTGGACGTCTCCAAAAATACGAAACTGGAATATCTGGAGACCCGCGGCAACCAGCTGACGGAACTGGACATCAGCAAGCTCACGCAGCTGGTACGGCTGGACTGCTATCACAATCAGCTGACAGAACTGGATCTCTTGAGAAACACGAAGCTCTACTATCTGGACTGCAGCCTCAACGATATCGGCACGCTGGACATCACCACCTGTTCCGGTCTGACCGAAGCCTACAACGGCACAAAGGAGGATAACTACACCGTCTGGGTCTATACGAGCGGCGAGAACTACCTCAGGGTCAACAAAGCCACGGCCGTCACGATCGTCAGGAGCCCCATCATCCTGAAAGATCCCTCGAACAAAACGGTCGCAGCGGGAACAGATGCCAAGTTCACGGTCCAGGTCTTCGGAGACGGCGTGAAGTACCAGTGGCAGTACAGCAAGGACAACGGCACCACCTGGAAAAACTGCAGTTCGGCCGGATACAACACAGACACCTTCAAATTTGAGGCCGCTGTGAACCATGACAATCGCCTGTACCGCTGCATAGCGTACAACAGCTACGGAAGCGTCGTGTCCGGTTCCGGGAAACTCAGGGTCGTCGGATTCAAGGCGGTGCCTGAGGATCAGACCGCAGAACCCGATGCCAAGGTCACCTTCCAGGTCAGCGCGAGCGGCTCCCCGGCGTATCAGTGGCAGTACAGCAAGGACGACGGATCCACCTGGACCGACTGCTCTTCCACGGGATACAACAAGGCGGCGTTCACTTTCACAGCCAGGGCCTCCATGGACGGAAGGCTCTACCGCTGCATCATCTCCAAGGGCAACACCATCGCGATGACGTCCGAAGCCGCAAGGCTCACCGTAAGCGGTTCCTCCAAGCCCGTGATCTCCACCCAGCCCGGCAACAAGACCGTCGCGGCCAACAAGTCCGTCACGTTCACCGTCGCCGCGACCGGATCCAACCTGACCTATCAGTGGCAGTACAGCAAGAACAACGGATCCAGCTGGATTGACTGCACGTCCGGCGGTTATAATACCAAGTCCTTCTCCTTCACGGCGAAGGAATCCATGAACGGCAGGCTGTACCGCTGCAAGGTGTCCAACAGTTCCGGGAGCGTGACCTCGAACAGCGCGAAGCTGACGATATCCGGCGTCAAGCCAGCGATCACTTCCCAGCCCGCGAACAAAACGGTGACGGCCGGCAAGACCGCGAAGTTCACGGTCGCGGCCGCGGGCACCGGTCTGACCTATCAGTGGTACTACAGCAAGGACAACGGCGCCACCTGGACCAAGTGCTCTTCCGCCGGTTCCGACTCAGCGACGTTCTCCTTCAAGGCAACAGCTTCCATGTCCGGCAGGCTCTACCGCTGCAAGGTCACGAACAGTTCCGGATCCGTGACCTCCTCCACGGCCAAGCTCACCGTGAAATAAACCTTCCGAGACAGCTGCTTTCCCTCCGCGGGATCCCCGCGGAGGGATCTTTTGTTCCGCGGTACGCTCCGTTCCCCCCTTTCAGGCGGCATCTTCCTTTAATACACGGAAAACACGGCTTTTTTTCCGGGGGCGTCGCATAAAAAGCGTATGAAGCCGCCGGGCATCGTGGTATACTGGAAGTGATATGACAGATGATTTCCCCGGAAGCCCCGCTTCCGAGACGCACGACTGCAAGGAGGTTTGCCCATGAAGAAAAAACGCCTGATCGGCATGATCCTCTCGATCTTCCTCACGCTGCTGATCCTGCCCGTGTTCGCCGTTCCGGTGCAGGCGGCAGGCAACGTGACCATCGACTCCGTCACCTTCCCGGATCCCGTGTTCCGCGATTACGTGACGAATACGCTCAACGGCGGCAGCTCGGTCCTGACTCCCGAAAAAATCGCCACGATCCAGGGAATCAACGTCAGCGGCAGGGATGTCTCGAACCTGAAGGGCATCGAGTACTTCACGGCGCTCAGGTCCCTGAACTGCTCGGAGACGCAGGTCACTTCCCTGAATACCGGCTACAACGGGGAACTCGTGTACCTGTACTGCATCAGCTGCAGCAATCTGACGTACCTGAACGTTTCCTCATGCACGAAGCTGGAGTCGATCTACTGCTATAACAGCAGCATCTCGAACCTCGTCCTGACGAACACTCCGGCTCTGATCACTCTGGAGTGTGACAGGAACTCGCTGACCTCCCTGAACCTGTCCGGGCACACGAAGCTCCAGTCGCTGGAATGCTACGGGAACAACCTGAGCAGCCTCAACGTCAGCGGCTGCACGGCGCTCAGGAGGCTCTGGTGCTATGAGAATCCGCTGAACGGACTGAACGTCAGCACCTGCACGGCGCTGACGAACCTGCAGTGCTACAGCTGCGGACTGACAAGTCTGGACGTCAGTGCGAACATGAACCTCCAGAACCTGAACTGCAGGGACAACAAACTCACTTCGCTGGACGTTTCGGGTCATGGCTCGCTGAATTCGCTTTTCGTCAACCAGAATCCCCGGCTCAGGACGCTGAACTGCAGCAGCTGCGCGCTCTATGAACTGAATACAGCCGACTGTCCGGCACTGGAAGTCCTCTTCTGCGACAACAATGCGCTGACCAGTCTGGGCACCGTATCGGGCAACACGGCGCTTAAGAACCTGCACTGTCACCACAACTCTCTGACCGCGCTGAACGTCAGCGCGGACTCGGCTCTGGAATACCTGTACTGTCACGACAACCAGCTGACGACGCTTATGCTTCCCTACGGTTCCGCCCTGAAGCACGTCTACTGCTACAACAACGAACTGGCATCTCTGAACGTGGCGAACAATCCGGAACTGGAACACCTTTCCTGCTACGGCAACTCGCTGACGTCCCTGGACGTCACGAGGAATCCGAAACTCACGGTGCTGAACTGCGGCATCAACCAGCTGGGCTCGCTGAATCTCTCGAAGAACACGCAGCTGACCTATCTCGTCTGCTCCAACAACCAGCTGGGTTCCCTCGACGTCAGCAAACTCACGCAGCTGCTCAGTCTGGAATGCGACCAAAACCAGCTGACCGCCCTGGATGTCACGAAGAACACGAAGCTGTATCTTCTGGACTGTGCCTACAACTCCATCCAGTCGCTGAACATCACGACCTGCTCCGGCCTGGTCGCGGCATATGACACGACTCCCCAGGATTACGGCGCCATCCTGGTCTATGAGAGCGGAAGCAACGTCCTGAGGGTCGACAAATCCACGGGCGTCTCGGTCGTCAAGAGCCCCATCATCCTGAAAGACCCCGCGAACAAAACGGTCGCCGACGGCATAACCGCCAAGTTCACGGTCCAGGCCTTCGGATCCGGTGTGAAGTACCAGTGGCAGTACAGCAAGGACAACGGCCAGACCTGGAAGGACTGCAGTTCGACCGGAAACAACACAGCCACCCTCACATTCACAGCCGCCGTGAACCACGATGACCGCCTGTACCGCTGCAGGGCGTACAACAGCTACGGAAGCGTCGTATCCGGCAGCGCGAAACTCAGGGTCGTCGGCTTCAAGACGCTGCCTTCCGACCAGACCGCCGCTCCCGGTGAACAGGTGACCTTCCAGGTCAGCGCGGGCGGTTCCCCGGTGTTCCAGTGGCAGTACAGCAAGGACAACGGATCCACCTGGACCGACTGCTCCTCCACGGGATACAACAAGGCGACTTTCTCCTTCAAGGCCAAGGCTTCGATGGACGGAAGGCTCTACCGCTGCATCATCTCCAAGGGCAACACCATCGCGATGACTTCCGAGCCCGCGAAGCTCACCGTGAGCAGTTCCTCCAAGCCCGTGATCTCCACCCAGCCTGCAAACAAAACCGTCGCGAACAACAAGTCCGTCACGTTCTCCGTCGCCGCTACCGGTTCCAGCCTGAGCTACCAGTGGCAGTACAGCAAGGACAACGGCTCCAGCTGGACCGACTGCACGTCCAATGGTTCCGCCACGGCATCCTTCTCCTTCACGGCAAAGGAATCCATGAACGGCAGACTGTACCGCTGCAAAGTCACGAACAGCTCCGGTTCCGTGATTTCGAACAGCGCGAAGCTCACGATCTCCGGCGTCAAGCCCGCGATCACTTCCCAGCCCGCGAACAAAACGGTGACAGCCGGCAGCACGGCGAAGTTCACGGTCGCCGCCGCAGGCACCGGACTGACCTACCAGTGGTACTACAGCAAGGACAACGGTGCCACCTGGACGAAGTGCACTTCCGCCGGCTCCGACTCTGCGGCCTTCTCCTTTACTGCGAAGGCCTCCATGACCGGAAGGCTCTACCGCTGCAAGGTCACCAACAGCTCCGGATCCGCGACTTCCTCCTCAGCCAAACTCACGGTCAAGTCATAAGACCGGAAGCTTCACAGAACCCTGCTCCCTCCGCGGGATCCCCGCGGAGGGCTTTTTTTGACACCCCGCGCCGGCCGTGAACAGAGGTCCATCCGAACTCCACGCCATGTTGTAAGGATTGTTTATTAATTTCGCACCATTATTATGATATTATAGTTTCTGCACACACGATCCCTGCATACCGAAGGAACGATTCTCCGAGTCCGGGGATCCCAAGGAGGCTTTTCCCATGAGAATAAAAAAACTGACCGGCATCCTGCTTGCCGTCCTGATCACGCTGGCTGTCCTGCCGATCTTCCCTGTCCCGGCCCGCGCGGCATCCGGTGACGTGAAGATCGACGCCGCCCATTTCCCGGACGAGACGTTCCGCAGCTACCTGCAGTACAGCATCAACGACGGTAGCGACGTGCTGACCGCGGAAAAGCTCGCGTCGACGGTCGCTCTGTACCCCGTAGGCTTCGGGATCTCCGATCTGACGGGCATCGGATACTTCACGAAACTCACGACACTGCAGTGTCAGAAGAACCAGCTGACGTCCCTGGACCTCTCGGGCAATCCGGCCCTCACCAATCTGTCCTGCGGAGGAAACCGGCTGACCGAACTGGACCTTTCCGGGAATCCGGAACTCATTACGCTTATCTGCAGGAACAACGCACTGACTTCACTGAAACTGATCGGAAACCGCTATATCGCCAGACTGCACTGCTACGGGAACAGCATCCGTGAGCTGAACATCGGCGGCTGTTCCTATCTGCTCAAAGCTTACAACAACGGCACGAAAGAAGAAGCTTCGGATTACACTGGGTGGACCTACGGCGCTTATGAGATCCGGACCGACGCTTCCGCTTCCATCAAGACCGTTCTTCCCAAGCCTTCCGTCACGACTCAGCCTTCCAACAGGACCGTCGCGGCAGGTAAGTACGCGATATTCACCGTCAAGGCCGAAAACGCGGCGACTTACCGCTGGCAGTACAGCAAAGACAACGGATCCACCTGGAAGGACTGCGCGTCTTCGGGTTCCGATACGGCGGCTTTCCGTTTCAATCCTTGACTTCTGTAAATTCCTTCCGTATAATCAAATTGGAAGAGTATATACATTTTGGGATAAATATCTAAAGGAGGAGACAACCGTGAAGAAACTGCAACAGCTGCTTTGCCTGCTGCTGGCGCTGATGTTCTGTACCTCGCTGTTCCCCGCGGCGCTGGCCTTGGATGAGGGGGCTATCACTCTGCACACCCACACGCCCGGTGAGCCTGTACAGGAAAACTATGTAGAGGCAGCATGCACGATGGACGGCGGCTATGACTCCGTGGTCTACTGCCAGCGGTGTGACGAGGAAATGAGCCGCGAGCATATTGATCTGCCTGCCACCTCCAATCCCACCAACCAGTGCGGCGATAACCTGTTCTGGAGCTTTGACGAGGAGACCGACGTCCTCACCATCACCGGTACCGGGGACATGTGGGACTGGACAGAGGAAGAGCCGGCGCCCTGGTATGAATATCGCGAATCCATCACCGACGTCGTTCTGCCGGCGGGAATCACCGGCATCGGAGA
>JAEEJN010000104.1 GCA_016281935.1 Bacillota bacterium
CACTTTTCTCCTGTACTTCGTGCACCAGACGATATGGTACTGGAGAGAATACACGTATCCTCTACCATGTGTTAATTCGTTGTTTTTGATATTGTACATGTTTTCCATGCGAATATTATATCATAAGATAATAAGAATGTCATGCTTGGTTTTTCTTTTTTATTGTCCCATTCCAACCACAGGTGATTTGTATTCCTCGCAAAGAGCAGTGATAATGGAAAAAGCGCTGTATATTTCCGATACGCTCGTGAAGAACTCCTCAGGTTTCTCCGGGAAATATACAGCGCTTCAGGCTGGCTTACTCACGACTGAAGTCACGAGAATGCGCCAGCGGTTATTCAAAATCATCGTCATCGGGATCGAGACAGCTGTTGAGTTCGGACTCGACCTTCTTTTCGAATTCGGCCTCCCGTACGGTGAATTCATCCGCAGGTATCTGATAATAGATCCTGCCGACACCGTTCTCGAACGGTTCCGTGCCGTCGTTACCCTCTGCCTTGATCTTCAGGACCGCAGCGGGAAAGAGCTGCGTCAGAGTCTAGGGATCCGTCACCCATTTATAGGCTTCCGCACTCGAGCACTCGAAGGTCGGCTCTCCTGCTCGCAGCGCGTCACAGAGGCTGTGGAGAGAATCCCAGTAATCCTGAGGCACGTCGTCCAGGAGGATCGGAACGTACAGATGGGGATCGTACTCGAACCCGGTTTTTTCGGGCGTAGGCTCGGCCACAGGCTCCGGCGTGGGAGCCGGCGCTTCGGTCGCGGCTTCCTGCGCTGCGGCAGGCGTCGTCTCCGGCCCCGGGGCATCCGTCGCGTCCGGCTCGAGCCATGCGGTCTGTGCGGGGGTCTTGCCGCCGGAAGCGGCGCTGCATCCGGAAAGAAGGATGAGCGCGGCCAGGATCAGGCAGATAGTCTTCTTGTTCATATGACCTCCCATGATTTACGGCGGAGCGTCCCGCAGGTCCGGGCGCACCGCATTCCGTCTTCGCATCCGTCTCAGTCGGGCGTATGCATGAACAGGTCGTTCCTGACCTCAGGAAGAAGCCTGTCCAGAAGCGCGCGCTGCGCTTCCGTGATAGGTTCACCCCAGATCTCATCGGCGTTTTCCACGGCAAAGCGGAAATGTTCGATGTCGCCCGCGGGGATCAGCGTGTTCACGCCCAGAGAACGGGAATACTTCATGGCGGCGATCAGGAGGTCCCTCTGTTCCACGAGATCGAAGGGCTTGCACCAGCTCTTCGGCCAGCGTTTTCTCGCCGGATCGTCGGCACCGCGGAAGCCGCGCTCGATCATGGACTTCATGCCCAGGATCCCCATGCCCTTGGATTTTGCCAGAGGCATCAGCTCGTTGCCGTATCCCGTCGCCAGATTCATCTGCCAGTTGAACGGGAACAGCACGGTCTCGAAATCATATGAATTGATCGCCAGGATTGCTGCCTTCTCGCTGTGCGCGGTGATGCCCACGTGCTTCGCCGTCCCGGACCTGCGGAGTTCTTCCACCAGGCGCATGACGCCGTCGGATTCGAAGGCACGCTCCGTTTCCGCGATGCTGGACAGTCCATGGAGCTGGTAATTGTCGAAATGATCCGTATGCAGGAGCTTCAGAGACTCCTCGGCCTCACGTGCCGCGCTGTCATAGTCCCTGCGGTTCGTCTTGCAGGCGAGAAAGATCTTGTCTCTTGATCCGCGAAGGGAGTTGCCAAGTTTCTCCTGAGCGTCCCCGTAGGTAGGCGCCACGTCGAAATAGTTGACGCCGGATTCCAGCGCGAACTGCACGTAGCCGTCCGATGCACCCTGCTGATCCCCTTCAAAAGTGTAGTGGTTGAAGTCGTTCATCGTAGAGACGATGCCGCCGTAGGCGATAGCAGATACCTTAAGTCCCGTTTTTCCGAAATCGTTGTATTTCATGATTCTCTCCTTGTCTTTATTCGGTCATGCGGTGATAGGAAAGTATTCTGTTCCGGCTGATTGTACCACAGCACCGCCGCCGGTTCAATCCAGGCACGAAGAAAGGCCTTCCGCGCAGAGGAAGCGCGCGGAAGGCCTTCAGATGAACGTGCGGCCTGGGGGTTCAGCAGTGCCCGAGCAGCTTCTCCAGCCGTCTTGCGGCCTCGGCCGTATCCTCCCTGTTCCCGAAGGTCGAGAAGCGGAAGTACCCTTCTCCGCACTTTCCGAATCCCTCCCCCGGCGTTCCCACGACCTGGATCTCATGAAGCAGGAGATCGAAAAAGTCCCAGCTTCCCATGCCGTCAGGGCACTTCAGCCAGATGTAAGGCGCGTTCTTCCCTCCGCAGTACCACAGTCCGATCCTGTCCAGAGCCTCCATGAGTATCTTTGCGTTCTCCTTGTAGAAGCGGATGTTTTCCATGATCTGGCGGCGGCCTTCTTCGGTGAACACGGCTGCTCCGCCTTTCTGGATGATGTAGGACACGCCGTTCGTCTTCGTCGTACGGTTGCGCACCCACATGTCGTTCAAGGACATCCCGTTCCGGACGAGCGCTTTACGGATCACGGTATATCCGAGTCTCGTGCCCGTGAATCCCGCAGTTTTGGACAGAGAGCAGATCTCGATAGCGCAGCTGTCGGCTCCTTCGATCTCATAGATGCTGTGCGGCAGGGACGGATCCTCGATGAACGCCTCATAAGCCGCGTCGAACAGGATAACGGAACCGTTTTCATTGGCGAAATCGACCCAGCGCTTCAGCTGGTCCCGGCCGAAGACGGCGCCGGTCGGATTGTTGGGAGAACAGATGTAGAGGATATCCGCCCGGGATCCGTCGTCCGGTCCGGGCAGAAAGCCGTTCTCCTTTCCTGAAGGCAGATGCACGATCTTCCTTCCCGCCATGACGTTGGCGTCCACGTAAGCGGGATATGCCGGCTCCATGATCAGCGCGGTGGCAGAGCGGTCGAACAGGTCCAGGATGTCCCCCAGTTCGTCGCTGGCTCCGCTGGAAACGAAGACCTCATCATCCTCCAGCATGACGCCGCGGGACCGATACTGATCCGCGATCGCCTTTCTGAGAAAAGGAGCGCCGCATTCGGGCATGTATCCGTGGAAGCGTCCCGGATCCGCCTGATCGTCCACGGCTTCATGGAGCGCCCGGATCACCGCATCGCAGAGGGGCAGCGAGACGTCGCCTATCCCCATCCTGTACAGATGGGCGCCCGGATGCCCGTCCAGATAGGCCTTCGTTTTCTGGGCGATATGGTAAAAAAGATAGGAATCCTTCAGATCCGCATAGTGCATATTGGGCTTCATTCTATGTCTGCCTCCGCTTCGTAAACGCTTTCCGCGGGGCCGGTCATCCTGACGTTCCCTTCCCCGTCCACGGTGATCTCGAGCGTGCCGCCGTCCAAAACGACGGACAGGCTCTCATACGTCCTGCAGTATCCCAGGCTGACGGCCGCCGCGGCGCTGGCGCAGGCGCCCGTGCCGCAGGCCATGGTCACACCGCTGCCGCGTTCCCAGACGCGCATCCGCATTCTGTCAGGTGCCAGGATCTGCACGAACTCCACATTGACGCCACCCGGGAACGCCGCATGCTTTTCGACCGCGGGTCCCAGCGTCTCGATCGGCATGTTCGAGACATCGTCCGTAAAGATGACAAAATGCGGGTTCCCGACGGAAACGGGCGTTCCGGACACGGTCATGCCGCCGGCGACGACCGTCATGCCGGGATCGACCTCAGTCTTTCCCATATCGACGGTCACGTTTGCTACCCTGCCGCACCGCGTCCGCATATCCAGCGTCCTGATCCCCGAAAGGGTCTCGATCGTCAGATGCGTCTTGTCCGTATATCCCTTGTCATAGACGTACTTGCCCACGCACCGGATTCCGTTTCCGCACATCTTCGCTTCACTTCCGTCCGCATTGAAGATCCTCATGCGGAAGTCCGCCCTGTCGGACGGGGAGATGTAGATCATGCCGTCCGACCCGGCTCCGAAATGTCTGTCGGACAGTTTTCTGCAGATCCGCCCGATATCGTCCGGCACCTGACCGAATACGTACAGGTAATCGTTCCCCAGACCCTGCATTTTCGTAAAGTGCATGTTTTCCTCTCCTTCTCCTCACTCGGACGTTTCGGACAGTCTTCTTTCGAATCGGTTCTTCCCCGCATCCGTCGGGACAGCCGTCGGATAGGATCCGTCGAAGCAGGAACTGCAGAAATCCCCGCAGCCTGCAAGCTCCTTCAGCCTTCCGACAGGCAGATAGCCCAGAGAATCCGCGCCGATGAGAGCCGCGATCTCGGGCACACTGTGTCTGCAGGCGATGAGGTTGTCTCTGGAATCGATATCCGTGCCGTAATAGCAGGGATGAAGGAAGGGCGGTGCCGAGACACTCATGTGGATCGACGCGGCGCCTGCTTCCCGAAGCAGGGACACGATGCGTCCGCTCGTCGTGCCCCGCACGATCGAATCGTCGATCAGGACGATCCTTTTGCCCTTCACGACGTCTTCCACCGCAGCAAGCTTGATCTTCACCTGATCGAGCCTTCCCTCAGGCGATATGAAGGTCCTGCCGATATACTTGTTCTTGATCAGCCCGATCCCGTACGGGATCCCTGATTCCCGGCTGTAGCCTAGCGCAGCATCCAGACCGGAATCCGGAACTCCGATCACGATATCCGCGTCGGCGGGATGCTCCCTTGCCAGGATCCTGCCCGCCTCAACGCGCGCCGCATGCACGGAGCGTCCGTCCAGGACCGAATCCGGCCGTGCGAAGTAGATGTACTC
The DNA here is from genome assembly GCA_016281935.1 of Bacillota bacterium. Lineage (GTDB taxonomy): Bacteria > Bacillota > Clostridia > Christensenellales > UMGS416 > JAEEJN01. The sequence goes on from JAEEJN010000104.1 coordinate 4,732, forward strand.
GAACACGCAGAGTTTCCGGGGCTTTGTCCCGCAGTGTTCCCTGCGGGACCGCACGCCGTCCCCGCTGAAGATAAGGATCTCACCGGGTTCCACGTCCCGGATGAACTCCGCGCCGACCGCCCTGACGGCGCAGCTCTCGGATGCGACGACGTACATGCCGTCTTCGGTCTTCCCATAGCACAGCGGCCGGAACCCGTAGGGATCCCTTGCGCATATCAGTTTCCGCGGCGACATGAGGACGAGCGAATAGGCACCGTCCAGCGTATCCATGGCTCTGATGAGAGCGTCCTCGATCGAAGGCGCAGCGATCCGTTCCCTTGTCACGATATAGGCGATCGTCTCCGTATCGCTGGACGTATGGAAGATCGCGCCTCCGAGTTCGAGCGCCGAACGGAGCTCCGCCGCATTGGAAAGGTTCCCGTTATGCGCAATGGCCATATGCCCCTTCTGGTGATTCACTTCGATCGGCTGGCAGTTGCTCCGGTTCGCGGCTCCCGTCGTGCCGTAGCGTACGTGTCCCACCGCCATCCTGCCTTCAGGAAGAGCCGACGCGGCGTTCCCCGCAAACACTTCGCTGACCAGGCCGATGTCCTTTCTGGACACGAACAGCCCGTCGTCGTTCACGACGATCCCGCAGCTCTCCTGACCCCTGTGCTGCAGCGCATACAGTCCGTAATAGCAGACTTCCGCCGCCGGAAACGGGCGGTCGGCATACACGCCGAAGACGCCGCACTCTTCCTGCAGGCCGCTCATTTTCTGTGCATCTGCGCGCGGATCGTCGCCGCGCCGATGAGTCCGAGGAACAGAGGATGCGGACGGTTGGGACGGCTCTTGAATTCCGGATGGTACTGTACGCCGACGAAGAATAGCTCGTCTGTCAGCTCGACCGTCTCCACCAGTCTGCCGTCGGGAGAGATCCCGCTCAGTGTCAGTCCGCAGTTGCTCAGTATCTCACGGTAATCGTTGTTGAATTCATAGCGGTGGCGGTGACGTTCAGAGATCCTCAGGCTGCCGTAGCACGCTTCCATGCGGGTATCCGGACGGATGATACAGGGATAGGCTCCCAGGCGCAGGGTCCCGCCCTTGTCGATGTCGTCGCTCTGTCCCGGCATGAAATCGATGACCTTGTGTTCACAGAGTTCATCGAATTCCCCGGAATTCGCGTCAGGGATCCCCGCCACGTTCCTCGCATACTCTATGACTGCGATCTGCATCCCCAGACAGATCCCGAAATACGGGATCCCGTGCACCCGTGCATACTGTGCCGTCAGGATCATGCCTTCGATCCCGCGGCTGCCGAACCCGCCCGGTACGATGATCCCATCCAGGCCGGAAAGGATCTCGGCCGCATTGTCCCCGTTGATCTCTTCCGAATCGATCCAGCGGATCTCCACATGTACGCTGCGGGCGGCCCCGGCATGTCGCAGCGCCTCCGCAACGGAAAGATACGCATCATGGAGCGCGACGTACTTGCCGACCAGTCCGATCGTGACGCAGTGTTCACGTGCCTGCTTGACCCGTTCGATCATGGCCTCCCATTCGGCGAGATCCGGCTCGGGCGCCTGGATACCCAGTTCCCTGCACACGACTTCCGAAAAGCGGGACCGCTCCAGCATAAGAGGAGCCTCATACAGATCCGGCACCGTCCTGTTTTCGATGACGCAGTCTTCCTTGACGTTGCAGAACAGAGCGATCTTCCGGAAGATCGACTCCTCCAGGGGCCGGTCGCAGCGCAGCACGATGATGTTGGGATTGATGCCCATCCCCTGAAGCTCCTTGACGGAATGCTGCGTGGGTTTGGACTTGTGTTCCTCAGAGCCGCTGAGATAAGGGACCAGCGTCACGTGGATGAACAGGCTGTTCTCCCGGCCGACCTCCAGGGAAATCTGACGCACCGCCTCGATAAAGGGCTGGGATTCGATGTCGCCGATCGTGCCCCCGATCTCCGTGATGACGACGTCGGCGTTCGTCTTCCTGCCGACGCTGTACACGAACTCCTTGATCTCGTTCGTGATATGGGGGATCACCTGGACGGTGGAACCAAGATACTCGCCCCGCCGCTCCTTGTTCAGCACGTTCCAGTAGACCTTTCCCGTAGTCAGATTGGAATACTTGTTCAGGTCTTCGTCGATGAAACGCTCATAGTGGCCGAGATCCAGGTCGGTCTCAGCTCCGTCCTCGGTCACGAAGACCTCTCCGTGCTGATAAGGGCTCATGGTCCCGGGATCCACGTTGATGTAGGGATCCAGCTTCTGCGCGGCCACCTTCAGTCCGCGCGCTTTGAGAAGGCGTCCGAGAGACGCCGCCGTGATCCCCTTGCCGAGGCCGGAGACCACACCGCCTGTCACAAACACGTATTTCGTCATTTCATTCATCTCCTTATTCCCATTCCACCGTCGCCGGAGGCTTGGAAGATATGTCGTAGACGACCCTGGAGATGCCCGCGACCTCGTTGGTGATCCGGCTGCTCGCTCGTTCCAGGATCTCATAGGGTATACGGCTCCATTCGGCTGTCATGAAATCATCCGTGGACACGGCGCGCAGCGCCGCCGTATACCCGTAAGTCCTCGCGTCTCCCATGACTCCCACGGTATGCGTGTCGGTCAGCACGGCAAAGTACTGATCCGGTCTCTCCGTCATGTCCAGTCTGCCGATCTCTTCCCGAAAGACCGCGTCCGCTTCCTGCAGCATCGTGATCCTGTCCCGGGTGACCTCCCCTATGATCCGCACCGCAAGGCCCGGGCCCGGGAAGGGCTGCCTTGTGACCATGTCTTCCGGAAGCCCCAGCATCCGGCCTATGCTCCTGACTTCGTCCTTGAAGAAATCACGGAGCGGTTCCACGATCCGATCGAAGGAAATGACGTCAGGAAGACCGCCGACGTTATGATGGCTCTTGATGACGGCCGAAGCGCCTTTGCCGCTTTCGATCACGTCCGGATAGATCGTACCCTGGGCGAGCGCATGCACATGTCCGATCTTTTTCCCTTCTTCCTCAAAGACGCGGATGAACTCTTCCCCGATGATCCTGCGTTTGGTCTCGGGGTCCGTGACCCCCGCAAGCCGCTCCAGGAAACGGTCCGCCGCATCGACCCGGATCAGCTTCACGCCGAAACGGCCCCGGAACATCTCCTCCACCCTGTCGCCTTCTCCTTTGCGAAGAAGCCCGTGGTCGACGAAGACACAGGTCAGATCCTCTCCGACCGCCCGGTGCAGCAGCAGGGCCGCGACGGAAGAGTCGACTCCTCCCGAAAGCGCCAGGAGCACCTTCCGGCCTGCAAGTTCCTCACGGTACTTCTCGATCAGCCGGGCAGCGCTGTCCCTGGCATCCCAGTCGCCCGCACAGCCGCACACGGAAAAGAGGAAAGCCGCCAGGATCTGCCTGCCGTATTCGGTGTGTGTCACTTCGGGATGGAACTGGACAGCATAGATCTTCCTGCCGGCGTCTTCCATCGCAGCACAGGGGCATTTGTCCGTGACCGCCGTCACGGAAAACCCTGCCGGAGCCCGGCGGATGTAATCCGTGTGGCTCATCCAGCACACACTTTCCCCTGGCAGCTCACGGAACAGGACGCTTTCTCCTGTCCGGACGGCCGTTTTTCCGTATTCGCTGGAGTTTTCCGCGCTTCCCACTTCTCCGCGCGCCATCCAGGCGATGAGCTGCGCACCGTAGCAGATGCCCAGGATCGGGATGCCTGCATCCAGTATCTCCGGATCGTAATGAGGGGAACCGGGATCGTACACGCTGTTGGGGCCGCCCGTGAAGATGATCCCGCTGTAACCTCCCTCCGAGATCTCTTCCGGGGAGATCCCGTCGTAAGGACGTATCTCCGCATACACATGCTGTTCACGCACACGGCGTGCAATCAGCTGGTTGTACTGACCGCCGAAATCCAGAACCAGTATCCTGTCCATATCCCGCCTCTCAGATCTCGATCTCGTCCGATCCCCGGTCCGCACCGTCCAGAAGCGGACAGACTTTTTCCAGGAACGCTTCCACCTGCTTCCCGCAGCGCCCGGTGTAGAGCGCCGGATCCAGGATCGACTTCATTTCTGATTCGCTCAGGCCAAAGGCAGGCTCGGCCGCGAGGCGCTGCAGCATGTCGCACGCGCCGCCACGCTTCATCTCTGCCGTTGCCGCCATGGAGCACTTCCGGATGACTTCATGGAGCGCCTGCCGGTCACCGCCGCGCCGGACAGCTTCCATGAGCAGGTTCTCCGTTGCGATGAAGGGCATGTATTCATCCGCCGTCCTTCGGATAATGGCTTCGTTGACGACGAGTCCGTTCGTGACGTTACGGGCGAGCCTCAGAACGGCGTCCGCGCAGAGAAAGCCTTCCGGCATGGAGATGCGCCGGTTGGCGGAATCGTCCAGAGTCCTTTCCAGCCATTGCACGGACGCTGTCATGGGTGCGTTGGCGGCATCGGCCATGAGATAGCGGGAAAGAGAGCAGATCCTCTCGCAGCGCATGGGATTCCGTTTGTACGCCATGGCGGAGGATCCGATCTGGTTTTCTTCGAACGGTTCCTCGATCTGGCGGTCATGCTGCAGCAGGCGGATGTCGTTGGCCATCCGGTAGCAGCTCTGCGCGATGGAAGACAGGGCGTTCAGGATCCGGCTGTCAGTCTTGCGCGGGTAGGTCTGACCGCAGACGTCGAAGCAGGCGCTGAAGCCGAAATCTCCCGCGAGAGCTCTGTTCATGCGGTCGATCCTGTCCTCATCTCCGTCGAAGAGCTCAAGGAAGCTCGCTTCCGTACCCGTCGTGCCTCTGCACCCGAGAAAACGGATCTGGCTCAGCGCGAAATCGACCTCGTCGAGATCCGAAAGGAAATCCTGCATCCACAGCGTTGCACGCTTGCCGACGGTCACGAGCTGGGCCGGCTGATAATGCGTGTAGCCCAGGGTAGGCAGGTCCTTGTATCGTTCCGCGAACCCGGCCAGATTCTTCAGGACCGCCTGGATGCCGCCGCGGATATAGCGCAGCGCGTCCCGGTACAGGATGAGATCGGCGTTGTCCGTCACGTAGCAGCTCGTCGCGCCGAGATGGATGATACCCGCCGCGGAAGGCGCGACCTTCCCATAGGCGTAGATATGGGCCATGACGTCATGACGCACTTCCTTCTCCCGCTGCCTGACGCATTCATAGTCGATATCCTCGATATGCGCACGAAGCTCGTCCACCTGTTCCTGTGTGATCGGCAGGCCGAGTTTCATCTCCTCCTCCGCCAGTGCGGCCCAGAGCCGGCGCCAGGTCCGATACCTCGTATCGGATGAGAACAGTTCCAGCATATACAGTGAAGCATAGCGGGAAGACAGCGGGGATTCATAGCGGTCGGTCATCGTTCGTTCTCCTTTTTCTTGTTATCGTTTCTCATTCTTCGGACAGTGCGATCCGGATCCCCGGGTCGTAGACCGGCATGGGCAGGAGCTTGAACCGGTTCTCGGCATGCAGCCGGTCGATCCTGGCCCGTGTTTCAGGATCGTCGATCTCGCCGGTGCGGATATACCTGTCCAGGGTCTCATAGGTGAAACCCAGGTTTTCTTCGTCCGTTCTGCCTGTCAGCCCGTCGGACGGCGGTTTGCGGACCAGGCGCTCCGGCAGTCCGAGCAGAGTGCCCAAAGCCCGGACCTCCCGGACCGTCAGGCGGCTCAGAGGACTGAAATCGCCTGCCCCGTCTCCGTACCGTGTGGCATATCCCACCCAGTCTTCCGAAAGGTTACATGTATTCGCGACCCGGCCGTTGTGGCTCTGCGCGACAGCGTACAGCGTCGCCATGCGGATCCTCGCGGGAAGGTTGATCTTCGTCTGTTCTGAAAGCGTGAAGGGCAGACTGCCCTGCAGGCCCTGAACAGCCTCCCTGATGTTGACGGTAAAATACCGGATCCCCAGATGATCCACCAGGAGCTGTGCCGAGTCGATATCGCTCTGTACCCCGTTGGGCATGAGCACGCCTATGACGCGTTCCCTCCCAAGCGCCTCGACGCAGAGGGCAGCTGTTACGGAACTGTCTTTTCCGCCGGAGATCCCGACTACGGCATTGCAGTCCGGGCCGTTCATTCGGAAGAAGTCCCGGATCCAGCGGACGCACGCGTCCTTCACCTGTTCCGCTCTGAACATGGCGTTCACCTCCGGGCGTTCCTGCAGATGATGCTGTCCCGTTCAGGTCCCACGGAGATGTAGGTGATCGGACAGCCGATCGCTTCCTCGATGTATTCCACATAGCGGCGGGCGGCCTCGGGAAGGTCCTCCCAGCGCCGCACGCCGGAGATGTCGCAGGTCCACCCTTCCAGAGTCTCGATCACAGCCTCGGCATCTTCCAGCTCATCCGGGAACGGGAACACGTCCGTCTCTTCTCCGCGGATCCTGTAACGGACACTGACCGGGATCCTGTCCATATAGCTGAGGACATCCAGTTTCGTCAGTGCGATCTCCGTGGCGCCTTGGACTTCGACGCCGTAGCGCGTGGCCACGAGGTCGATAGGCGCGACTCGGCGTGCCCGTCCCGTTTTCGCACCATATTCGGCACCTGCTTCTCTGAGCTTCTCGGCCTCCCTGCCGGACAACTCGCCCACGAAGGGGCCTTCACCCACACAGGTAGAATAGGCCTTGACGACGCCGATAACCCGGTCCATCCTCAGAGAAGGCAGACCGGCCCCGATTGGGGCATAGGCCGCCAGTGTGTTGGAGGACGTCGTATACGGATAGATACCGTAGTCAAGATCGCGAAGTGCGCCGAGCTGGGCTTCAAACAAGATGCTCTTCCGCGTGTCCCGGGCTTCCCGCAGGACCGCGCCTGTATCACATATGAAGGGGAGGATCGGATCACAGGCGTCCCGGAGCCAGGATTCCAGCGCTTCCTCCGTGCAGGGCTCGGCACCGTAGACGCCCGTGAGCGTCAGGTTCTTCCATTCGAGCAGTTCTCTGAGATGCGCGCGCAGTTTTTCGGGATAAAACAGTTCGCCGGCCAGGACGGTCTTCTTCTGATATTTGTCGGAATAGAAAGGCGCGATGCCCTGTTTCGTGGAACCATACTTCCGGTCCGCAAGCCTGGACTCTTCCAGCTCGTCCAATTCCCGGTGCCAGGGCAGGAGCAGCGACGCGCGGTGGCTGATCTTCAGATTGTCCGGTGTGACTTCGACCCCTTTGCAGCGAAGTTCCCGGATCTCGCTCCAGAGGTTTTCGGGATCGAGAGCGACCCCGTTTCCGAGGATATTGACGACGCCGTCCCTGAAGATCCCGGACGGAAGCAGGTGCAGGGCGAACTTCCCCTTGCCATTGATGACCGTGTGACCCGCGTTGCCGCCGCCCTGATAACGAACGACGACATCGTAGTCCTCCGTCAGGAGATCGACCATCCGGCCCTTGCCTTCATCGCCCCAGTTGATGCCTACGATCACGCAGTTGCTCATTTCATGGCCTCCATGCTCTTTTCCAGTCTTTCCATGATCTCCCGATAGGCTTCCTCTACGCCGCCCAGATCCCTGCGGAAACGGTCCTTGTCCAGCTTCTGCCCGGTCGCGCTGTCCCAGAGCCTGCAGGTGTCCGGGCTGATCTCATCCGCCAGGATGACGGTGCCGTCCGGCAGTCTCCCGAATTCCAGTTTGAAATCCACAAGCGTAACCCCGCAGGAAGCCCAGAAATGTTTCAGGATCTCGTCGATGCGAAGCGCCAGGTTCCGTATCGTCACCAGTTCCTCCCGAGTCGCGAGCCCCAGCCCCAGGACGTGGGATCCGTTGATCAATGGATCCCCCAGGGAATCGTTTTTATAAGAGAACTCCAGTGTCGGAGAAAGAAGAGGCGTACCCTCAACCACACCGTAGTTGCGTGAAAAGGACCCCGCTGCGATGTTGCGGACGATCACCTCGAGCGGGATGATCCCGACTTTCTTCACGAGCGTATCGCGTTCGCTGAGTTCCTCCACGAAATGCGTGGGCACGCCCTGCTTCTCCAAAAGGCGCATGAGGCGGTTGCTCATCCGGTTGTTGATGATCCCCTTGCCTTCGATCGTTCCTCTTTTCTGCCCGTTGAAAGCCGTCGCGTCATCCTTGTAGGACACGATCAGAAGACCCGGATCGTCTGTCGCGAACACTTTCTTCGCTTTGCCTTCATAGAGCTGCTCTCTCTTTTCCATGGTATTTCCTTTCTTCAGACATGCAGAAGACGGTCGATCATTCGACCGTCACGGATTTGGCAAGATTCTTGGGTTTGTCGATATCGCAGCCGTTCTCCCTGGCCACATGGTAGGCCAGAAGCTGCAGCGGGACGATCTCGATCACGGCAGAGAAAAGCGGATCTACCGGCGGGATGAAGAGCAGATCGTCCGCGACCGAAACGATCTGCCGGTTGCTGCGGAACGTGAGCGCAAGGACTTCCGCGCCGCGGGACTTGACCTCGACGATATTGCTCAGTGTCTTCTCCATGATGGAGGCGTTGCAGCACAGCGCGATGACCGGCTGGTGCTCCTCGATCAGAGCGATCGTACCGTGTTTGAGTTCCCCTGCGGCATAAGCCTCCGAATGAAGATAGGAGATCTCCTTCATCTTCAGGGCGCCTTCCAGCGCGACCGCGTAGTCCGTGTTTCTGCCGATGAAGAACAGCGCCTTGCTCGCGTGGTACTTTCTGGCCAGTGCAGGGATCGAAGGGTTCATGTCGATAGCCTGCTGGATCCTGCGGGGCAGTGCCTGCAGCGTATCGGTCAGCGCGGCTTCGTTCTGCAGGAGCCCCAGATGTTTTGCGATATAGGCCGCCAGCATATACAAAACGGCGATCTGAGTCGTATAGCCCTTCGTCGTCGCGACGGCGATCTCCGGGCCGGCCCAGGTATAGACGGTCCAGTCGGCCAGAGACGCGACCGTACTGCCCACAACGTTTACGATTGCCAGCGTCTTAGCGCCTTTCGACCGGCATTCCTTCAGAGCGGCGATCGTGTCGGCTGTCTCTCCGGACTGGGAAATCACGATGACCAGGGTCCCTTCGTCGATCAGGGGGTCACTGTAGCGCAGTTCACTCGCGAGTTCGACTTCGACCGGGATCCGGCACAGCCGTTCCAGGGCGTATTTCCCTGCGCAGCCCGCATAATAGGCTGAACCGCAGGCCGTGATCACGATCTTGCGGACGTTCTCCAGATGCGGGATCAGCGTCTCCAGTTCTTCGAACACGACTTCCCCGTTCCGGATCCTCGGCGCGACCGTAGCCCGGACCGCTCCGGGCTGCTCCATGATCTCCTTGAGCATGAAGTGTTCATGTCCGCCCTTTTCCGCCGCCCGGACGTCCCAGAGGACTCTGGAGATCTTTTTGCGGATCTCCTGACCCGCGCCGTCAAAAACGCGGACGGAATCCGCGTCGATCTCCGCAAACTCACCGTCTTCCAGATAGATCACGCTGCGGGTATGGCTGACCAGAGCGGTCACGTCCGAAGCGAAGAAGTTCTCACCTACCCCGATACCCAGGATCAGCGGACTCGCTTCCCTGACCGCATAGATCCTGCCCGGCTCTTCCGAACAGATGACACCGAGCGCGTAGGAACCCTGCAGCCGGTTCGAAGTCTTGATCAGCGCGTCCCGCATGTTGCCCTTGTAGTAGCGTTCGATCAGATGGACGATGACTTCCGTATCGGTCTCACTTTCGAAACGGTAGCCGCTACGGATCAGCTCATCCCGCAGAGACATATAGTTCTCGATGATCCCGTTGTGCACGACGGCGAAACGTCCGTCATTGCTCAGATGAGGATGTGCGTTCTCCTCGGTCGGTGCCCCATGGGTCGCCCAGCGTGTGTGGCCGATCCCGGTCGTTCCGGGCAGGGCCTCACCATCCTTCGTCTTCTCGCACAGGTTTGCGATCCGGCCTTTCACCTTGCATATGGCGATTGAACGGCCTTCCATGACCGCGATGCCCGCTGAGTCGTACCCCCTGTACTCCAGTTTCTTCAGGCCGTCCAGAAGGACCGGTGCAGCTTCCTGCGTCCCGGTATAGCCGACGATTCCGCACATGATTTGCCTCCGTTGTCGTTCTTTTCCGTTCTATTTCCCGCTCGCCCCGTAGTTGGACAGGACACGAGCCGAGGGATCGTCCACGTCGCAGCCTTCCCAGGAACGGTTCGGCATCCAGAAGTCGACGATCATATCCGACTGTCCGGGATAGTATTTCTCAAAGATCTCCCGGTACAGCAGAGATTCTTTCGTAAAGGGGCGTGCGTGAACGTAACGCATCCTCTTCTCTTCGAATTCCGCATTCGTGTAGCATGTTTCCGCATAGGCTTTGAGGTCGTCCACCATGGAATGACCGACCGCGTCCGAGAACGCCGCCTTCTCCCGCCAGAGGATGGAATCCGGCAGCAGACCAAGGCCTTCGAAAGCATGGCGGAGCAGATACTTGCCCTTGCCGTAGCGGTTCACTTTCATCCCCGGATCCAGCTCCATGACATAACGGACAAAAGCCAGATCCCCGAAAGGAACCCTGGCCTCCAGGGAGTTGACGGAGATGCAGCGGTCCGCGCGCAGCACATCGTACATGTGCAGTTCCCGGATCCGCTTCTCAGCTTCTTCCTGGAAGGCTGCCGGAGAAGGCGCGAAGTCCGTGTATTTGTACCCGAACAGTTCGTCGGAGATCTCTCCGGTCAGAAGGACGCGGACGTCGGTTGTCTCATGGATCGCTTTGCAGACGAGATACATGCCGATGCTGGCCCTGATCGTCGTGATGTCATAGGTCCCCAGAAGGTGGATGACCTCCTCCAGCGAGGCGATGACGTCGTCCGGCGTCATGAAGACTTCCGTGTGAAGGCTGCCGATATGCGCAGCGACTTCCCGCGCGTATTTCAGGTCAATCGCATCCTCCCGCATCCCGATGGCGAACGTCCGGATCGGCTCACGGCTCTCCCGTGCGGCAATCGCGCAGACAAGGGAAGAATCCAGACCGCCCGAAAGCAGGAAACCGACCTTGGCGTCGGACACCAGGCGCTTTTTCACGCCTTCCGTCAGAAGTTTCCGGATCTCGGAACAGGCGGTCTCCAGTCCCTCCCGGCGCACGGTCTCCGGGCTGGAGGGATCGCTGTATCGAACGAATCTTCCGTCCTTGTAATAATGTCCGGGCGGAAAAGGCATGATCCGGTCCGTCAGTCCGACCAGGTTCTTTGCCTCGCTCGCGAACAGGACCGTACCGTCCGCACGGTACCCATAGTACAGGGGACGGATCCCGATCGGGTCGCGGGCGGCGATGTATTCTCCCGTTTCACCATCGTAAAGGATGCAGGCGAATTCCGCGTCCAGTTTCGCGAACATTTCCGTTCCGTACTCGAAATAAAGAGGCAGAAGGATCTCGCAGTCGCTGTCCGACCGGAAAACGTATCCCTTGTTCCTGAGATTCTCCCGTTCCTTCTCGAATCCGTACAGTTCCCCGTTGCACACGGCGAAACTCCCGTCCAGTTCGAAAGGCTGCATGCCGGACGGTGTCAGGCCCATGATCGACAGTCGGTGGAAGCCAAGGAGCCCCTTTCCCGTATCGACGATCCTGCTGCAGTCCGGCCCTCTCGAGACCGTACGGGAGAATCCCTCTTTGAAAACGTCAATATCCGCCGTGCTTCCGCACCAGCCCATGATGGAACACATCTGCGTAACCTCCTGTATTCAGTCAGCAATCTATAGGGCAAGTGCTGCGCTCGCGGTGCCACCTATATTTTTTCTTCTTGATCCGGGCCTCGGACAAGGCCCTGCCGGCTGACGCGCGGCTCTGCGTCTCACCTACTCGGATCTGCCTTTCGGATCGCGGCTCGAAAAGGGTTCTTCGCGCGGACCCGCTGCGGGGCTTCCACCATCCCCCGTTCTCTGGAAGCGGGCTGTCCGCGCTACTTTTCTTTTCTCTGACGCCTTTGGTCTGTTTATCTGTTACTCGACGTCCTGGAGAGCAGCGTAGCCCTCCTCGCCCGTACGGACCTTGACGACGTTTTCCACGTCATACACGAAGATCTTTCCGTCTCCGATATGACCCGTATACAGGACTTTCTTTGCCGTTTCGATCACATCCCTGACGGGAATGGCAGACACGACGATGTCCACCTGCACCTTCGGCCTGAGATCTGTCTCCACAGCGACGCCGCGGTAGAACTCTGTATGCCCGTTCTGCATGCCGTAGCCCATGACGTGAGACACGGTCATGCCCGTGATGCCCAGTTTCGCCATGGCGTCCTTCAAAGCATAGAGGCGTTCTTCCTTGAAAATGATCTCGACTTTGGTGAACTTGTGCCCGTCGGAAGGGAAGGCCGGCTCTCTCTTTACGGGGACGGCTTCTGCCGGCGGAACGGTTCCTGTCACAGCCACAACGGGCTCCCCGGTACCGAATTCAGCGTACTTGTCGACAGCGGGCATGAAGTCCGCATAGGCGCTGGGCAGTCCGTGTTCGCTGACGTCCAGGCCGCTCAGTTCGTCTTCCGCATCCGCCCGCAGGAAGTTCAGCTTCTTCAGGAGGAGGAAGAACGAAAGCATGGTCACACAAGCCCAGACGGCTACGGCTGCGAAGCCGAGGAGCTGGATCCCGAGCTGTGTGAAATCCCCGGTATAAAACAGTCCGCGCAGGCCTGCAGGAGCTGCAGGATTCGCGAAGAGCCCGACGGCGACCGTACCCCAGACACCGTTCGCGCAGTGGACTCCCACGGCTCCGACGGGGTCGTCGACATGGAACTTCAGGTCGAGCATTTCCACGACGACTACGACGAGGACGCCCGCTACGAGTCCGACTGCCGCGGCCCCCACGGCGTCGAAAGCGTCGCATCCCGCGGTCACGGCGACCAGGCCGGCCAATGCAGCGTTGAGGCACATGGAAACGTCCGGTTTCCCGTTCTTGATCCAGGTATAGACAAGCGTCGTGCAGGTGGCGACGGAAGGCGCGATCGTCGTCGTGAGGAAGATCGCCGAGAGTTCGGACGGCGTCGTAGCAGCGGCACCGTTGAAACCGTACCAGCCGAGCCACAGAATGAACACGCCCAAAGCGCCCAGGGGGATCGAATGTCCGGGGATCGCGTTGACTTTCGTAACTTTTCCGCTGCGGTCGGTCACATATTTCCCGATTCGGGGACCCAGTACGACCGCACCGATCAGAGCGGCGATGCCGCCCACCATGTGGATGGCGCAGGATCCGGCGTAGTCATGGAATCCGAGCTGACTCAGCCAGCCTCCGCCCCAGATCCAATGCGCTTCGATGGGATAGATGACGAGGCTGATGACGGCTGAATAGACGCAGTAAGCAGAGAATTTCGTGCGTTCGGCCATGGCGCCCGACACGATCGTTGCGGTCGTAGCGCAGAACACGAGGTTGAACACGAAATAACTCGCATCCGTAAAGCCTTCCGCCGGAGACTGTATGAATTCTCCGAAGCGGGTGAAAAGCTGCAGGTTCGGGACTCCGATAAGCCCGAAGAACGTATCTTCACCCATCATGAGGGTGTAGCCCAGGAGGGAGAAGACCACGGTCCCGATGCAGAAGTCCATGAGGTTCTTCATGATGATGTTGCCCGCGTTCTTGGCCCGGGTGAAGCCGGTCTCGACCATGGCGAAACCGGCCTGCATCCAGAAAACCAGAGCGGCACCGATTAGAAACCAGAATTCAACAGACATATGGGCCTCCTTACCTGACGCTGAAGAGGATGTCCCCGTAAGTCGGGAAGGGCCAGTAGCTCTTCGCCGTCAGAAGCTCGGCTTCGTCGCAGGGGATCCTCAGTTCCGTCATCCCGGGAAGCACGGTATCCCTGATGAGAGCGGACTCGTACACGATATCCTCGGTCATGCCGCATCCCAGGAGGGCCTTCTCCAGATCATTGCTCTTCTCGACGATCTTGTCGGTCAGGGCCGAGAGGCGGGCGATCAGTTCGGACTCATAGGAGCAGGCGAGGCCCGGGAACGCCGCCTTCTTCGCAGCCATCTGGGCCGCCAGATCCGCCGTGAAGCGGGTGATCGCCGGCGCGATGCGCTTGTGGACCATGTTGATCATGGTATTCGCTTCGATCACGACGCTCTTGCAGTAGTTCTCCAGCATGATGTCACGTCTGGATCTCAGTTCGTCTTCCGTGAACACGCCCAGGGACGTGAGCATGCGGACGTTCTTGGGATCCATGAGATGCGGCATGCAGTCGGCCGTTGTCCTGTAGTTCAGGAGCCCGCGTTCCTGCGTGGCTTCCCGGATCCACGCCTCGTCATAACCGTTCCCGTTGAAGATGATCCGTCTGTGTTCCCGGATCGTTTCCTTGATCATCTCATGCAGGGCCGTCTCGAAATCTTCCGCCTGTTCCAGCCTGTCCGCATAGATCCTCAGGCTCTCGGCGACCGCGCTGTTGAGCATGATGTTGGCGCATGCGATGCTGTTGGAGGAGCCCAGCATGCGGAACTCGAACTTGTTGCCCGTGAAGGCAAAAGGAGACGTACGGTTGCGGTCCGTCGTATCACGGTTGAACTTGGGCAGGACGTCGACACCGAGCTTCATCTGCATGCGCTCGGCTCCCTCGTAGGGCGTATCCGTCTCGATCGCCCGCAGAACGGCATCGAGCTCATCTCCCAGGAAGATGGAGATAACGGCGGGAGGCGCTTCGTTGGCACCCAGTCTGTGGTCGTTGCCCGCGGTCGCGACAGAGATGCGCAGCAGATCCTGATAATCGTCCACGGCCTTGATGACCGCGCAGAGGAAGAGCAGGAACTGGGCGTTCTCGTACGGCGTATCCCCGGGAGACAGCAGATTGACGCCGCTGTCGGTCGCGATCGACCAGTTGTTGTGCTTGCCGGAACCGTTCACGCCTGCAAAGGGCTTTTCGTGCAGCAGGCAGACGAGTCCGTGCCTCGCGGCGACTTTCTGCATGATCTCCATCGTCAGCTGGTTGTGATCCGTCGCGATATTGGTCGTGGTATAGATAGGCGCCAGCTCGTGCTGAGCGGGGGCTACCTCGTTGTGTTCGGTCTTGGCGAGGATCCCGAGCTTCCAGAGTTCATCGTTCAGATCCTCCATGAAGGCAGCGACGCCGGGCTTGATCACGCCGAAGTAATGATCGTCCAGTTCCTGCCCCTTGGGCGGTTTGGCCCCGAAGAGCGTGCGCCCGGTGAAGCGCAGATCAGGCCTCTGGTCATACATCTCTTTCGTGATGAGGAAATACTCCTGCTCGGGTCCCACGGAGGAAACGACGCGTTTGGCGCTGTCGTTGCCGAACAGGCGCAGGATCCGCAGAGCCTGACGGCTCAGGACTTCCATGGATCGGAGCAGAGGCGTCTTCTTGTCCAGCGCATGACCTCCGTAGGAACAGAAGGCCGTCGGGATGCAAAGCGTCTTCCCCTTGATGAACGCGTAGGACGTGGGATCCCATGCGGTATAGCCGCGGGCCTCGAAGGTCGCGCGCAGACCGCCGGACGGGAAGGAAGAAGCATCCGGCTCGCCTTTGATCAGTTCTTTGCCGGAGAATTCCATGATGACGCTTCCGTCGGGAGCCGGCGCGATGAAGCTGTCGTGCTTTTCGGCCGTGATCCCGGTCAGCGGCTGGAACCAGTGGGTGAAATGGGTCGCGCCTTTGGCGACCGCCCAGTCCTTCATGGCCTCCGCAACGGCATTGGCCACGGTGATGTCGAGTTCTTTCCCCTCGTCGATTGTTTTTCTCAGGGATGCATACACGTCGGCGGACAGTGTGGCCCGCATGACACGGTCATCGAAGACCTGGCTTCCGAAATAGTCCGATACAGTACTCATTTGGGTTCTCCTTGAAAAAAATAATTAAAGGCAAAGACAGCTTTCGTACGATACAAAAGACGCCTTTGCCTTTTTATTCATCCTGCGGCCCATTCTCCCGGAAAAGGAGAAAGGGCGTCCCCGAGTCCGAAACTCGAAGACGCCCTTGCCTTCACGAACGGGATTATACTTCATGGTTTTGCTGCTGTCAACCCCCTTTTTTTGCAATTTTGAAACTGCATCCTGCATATTCTTGCTTTGTCAGACCTGAAATCTGTAATTTTGCTTGACAGGTTGCAGGAACGGCATTATAATCGCTGCAGATGAGCAAAGGCGTTCATTCCATGCGGCTGCACCGCGCGGAAATGAGCGCCTTTTTTGATTTTCCCCGAAAGGAAAGGATCCCATGATGAGAGAAGGTCTGATCCGCATCCCCTCCGGATGTGCGATCGCAGCTGTCATATCCCGGAGCGGAGAAAGGATGTCCGGAGACCTGATCGTGAAGGCCATGCGGCCCATGCACGACAGGAGCAACGGACTGGGCGGCGGCTTCGCAGGCTACGGTATCTATCCGGAATATAAAGATTATTACGCCCTGCATCTGTTCTTCGACAGCCGCACCGTACGCAAAGAATGCGAGGCATTCCTGAAGGAATACTTCGAGATCGTCGGATCCGAGGTGATCCCTACGAGGAAGATACCCGAGATCACGGACGAGCCGATCATATGGAGGTATTTCGTGGCACCCCTTCAGTCCATGCTCGCAAGCTTGCAGCTGGATGAAAAGGAACTGGTTGCCCGCACCGTCATGCGGATCAACACCTCGATGGACGGCGCCTATGTGTTCTCCAGCGGAAAGAACATGGGGACTTTCAAAGCGGTGGGCTTCCCCGAAGATGTCGGCGTTTTCTACCGTCTTGAGGAATATGCGGGCTATTCCTGGACAGCGCACGGCCGTTATCCCACGAATACTCCGGGATGGTGGGGCGGCGCCCATCCCTTCACGCTGCTCGATTATTCCGTCGTTCACAACGGTGAGATATCCTCTTACGACGCCAACCGCCGTTTCATCGAGATGTTCGGATACAAGTGCACGCTGCAGACGGACACGGAAGTCATCACCTACATTCTGGACTATCTCGTACGTGTTCAGGGCCTGACCCTGACGGAGGCTGCGAACGTCATCGCGGCTCCGTTCTGGAGTACGATCAATGCGGAAAAGGATGAAGAAGCCAGAAAACGCCATGCCTATCTGCGCACCGTCTTCCCCAGTCTGCTCGTGACCGGCCCCTTCTCGATCGTCCTCGGCTTCACAGGCGGGATCATGGCCCTCAACGACCGTCTCAAGCTCCGTTCCATGGTCGTGGGAGAAAAAGGCGACCGAGTCTACATCGCGAGCGAAGAAGCATCCATCCGCACGATGGCTCCGGACGCAGAGAACGTCTGGGCTCCCGCCGGTGGCGAGCCCGTGATCATAAGGGTCGAGGAAGGAAGGTACTGATGGGCATCGATTTCATGTATCCTGAGTTTGAAGTGGTCCGGAACGAGGACCGCTGCATTGCATGCCGCGTATGCGAGCGGCAGTGCTCAAACGAAGTCCATTTCTTCAGCCCCGAACGTGGCCGCATGATGAGCGATGAGACAAAATGCGTCAACTGCCAGCGCTGTGTGTCCCTGTGTCCCACGAGGGCTCTGAAGATCGTCCGCAGCGACTGCGTCCTGCGCGAGAACGCAAACTGGCGCAACGAGACGATTCGTGAAGTCTACAAACAGGCAGGATCCGGCGGCGTTCTCCTGTCTTCCATGGGAAACCCCAATCCCCTGCCCGTCTATTGGGACAGGATCCTCATCAATGCGTCCCAGGTCACGAATCCCCCGATCGATCCGCTGAGGGAACCCATGGAAACTCACGTGACACTGGGAAAGAAGCCGGACAGGATCCGCAGGGACGCGGACGGGAAGATCGTTCCCGATCTGCCACCGCAGATCAGTCTGTCGATGCCCGTCATGTTCTCCGCCATGAGCTATGGTTCCATTTCCTACAATGCGCACGCGTCTCTGGCCCGGGCCGCGACGAAACTGGGCATCGTATACAATACGGGCGAGGGCGGACTTCACGAAGACTTCTACCGTTACGGTCCGAACACCGTCGTGCAGGTCGCGAGCGGCCGCTTTGGCGTGCACGAGGACTATCTTCAGGCAGGAGCCGCGATCGAGATCAAGATGGGCCAGGGAGCCAAACCGGGCATCGGAGGCCACCTGCCCGGTGCGAAGATCGTGGGTGACGTTTCCAGAACAAGGATGATCCCCGAAGGTTCGGACGCCATCTCCCCCGCTCCTCATCATGACATCTATTCGATCGAGGACCTGCGCCAGCTCGTCTATTCCCTCAAGGAAGCGACGCAGTACGAAAAGCCCGTCATCGTCAAAGTCGCCGCGGTACACAACATCGCGGCCATCGCGAGCGGTATCGCGAGAAGCGGAGCCGACATCATCGCGATCGACGGATTCAGAGGCGGCACAGGTGCAGCGCCTACCCGCATCCGGGACAACGTGGGCATCCCCATCGAACTGGCCCTGGCCGCCGTCGACCAGCGTCTCCGGGATGAGGGCATTCGCAACAGCGTGTCCCTTGTAGCCGGCGGTTCCATCCGCAGCGCGGCAGACGTTGTCAAAGCAGTGGCGCTCGGTGCAGACGCCTGTTACATCGCCACTGCAGCCCTTCTGGCCCTGGGCTGCCATCTGTGCAGGACATGTCAGACCGGAAAATGCAACTGGGGCATTGCAACCCAGAGGCCCGATCTCGTCAGGAGACTCAATCCGGACATCGGAGAAGAGCGTCTCGTGAACCTGATGACCGCCTGGCGGCATGAGATCATGGAGCTCATGGGCGGGATGGGCATCAACTCCATCGAAGCACTCAGAGGGAATCGTCTCATGCTGCGCGGCGTGGGTCTCAACGAAAAGGAACTGGAGATCCTCGGGATCTCCCATGCGGGGGAATGAGCCGATGAAACGTGTCTATGTGAACGAAGAGTGGTGCCTTGCCTGTCATCTTTGCGAATACAACTGCGCCTTCGCCAATTCCGGGGTGAGCGATATGGTCCTGGCCCTCAAAGGCAAATCCATCTATCCCCGCATCCACGTAGAAGGAGATGAAAGGATCTCCTATGCCGTATCCTGCAGGCACTGCACGGACCCTGTATGCGTCAGGAGCTGCATCGCCGGTGCGATCTCCAAAGACGGCGGTGTCGTCCGGATCGACAGGGAGCGCTGCGTAGGGTGTCTTACCTGCGTCCTGGTATGCCCTTACGGTGCGCTGGCTCCCGGCGAGGACGGCGTCATGCAGAAATGCGAGCTGTGCCTGAAGAACGCCTGCGGAGAACCTGCATGCGTCAAGGGATGTCCCAACCGAGCGATCGTCTATGAGGAACGGGAGGAAGCGCTGTGAAGAATTATGTCATCGTCGGCAACGGCATCGCGGCCGCAGGCTGCATCGAAGGGATCCGTTCCCTGGACCGGGAATCTCCGATCACCGTCGTGTCCGAAGAAAAAAGAGACGTTTACTGCCGTCCTCTCATCTCCTATTATCTGGAAGGAAAGACCGATCTGACGCGCATGCGCTACCGCAGCGAATCCTTTTACAGAGACATGGGCTGCCGTGTGCTGTACGGACGCACAGCCGTATCGGCGGAACCGGAAAAATCCCGGATCGTCCTGGGCGACGGGACGGTACTTCCTTATTCGGATCTGTGCGTCGCCACAGGATCCACCCCTTTCGTTCCTCCGTTTGAAGGTCTGGAAACAGTCGGCAACGTCTTCTCCTTCATGACGCTGGACGACGCGCTCGCACTGGAAGAGGCACTTTTCCCGGACAGCCGTGTCCTGATCGTCGGTGCCGGTCTAATCGGTCTGAAGTGCGCGGAAGGGATCCTGGAAAGAGTGAAAAGCGTCACGGTCTGTGACCTCGCGGACCGGATCCTGTCCAGCATCCTCGATTCCGAATGTGCGGCGCTCATGCAGAAGCATCTGGAAGCCCACGGAATCCGTTTCCTCCTGAACGACTCCGCAGTCCGATTCGCAGGCGACACCGCCTGGATGAAAAGCGGCGCCGAAGAGAAATTCGATATCCTCGTGCTCGCAGTAGGTGTCCGGCCGAACGTCTCGATCGTCAGGGACGCCGGCGGTGAAATCGGACGCGGCATCCGGGTCGATACGGAAATGCACACGTCCATCCCCCACGTCTTTGCTGCCGGCGACTGTACGGAAAGCTTCGACGCTTCATCCGGACAGAACAGGGTGATGGCCATCCTCCCCAACGCCTATATGCAGGGACATGCTGCCGGCGTAAACATGGCCGGCGGATCCGAACGCCTCGACAGCATGATACCCATGAACTCCATCGGATTCTTCGGACTGCACGCCATGACTGCCGGGAGCTACGAAGGAGAAACCGAAGAAGAGAAAACCGACGGTTCCATTCACAGGCTGTTCGTAAAGGACGGATACCTGAAGGGCTTCATCCTTATCGGATGCAGCGACCGTGCAGGCATTTACACTTCCCTCATCCGCGACAGGATCCCTCTCGAGTCCCTGGACTTCGAAATGCTGAAAAAAGCCGCAACGACCGCAGCATTTCCCGCGGACATACGTAGAAAAAAGTTTGGAGGCATTGTATAATATGGTATCCGACAGGATTTACATCAACGCGGAAGATATGGATCACCGATCCCTGAACAAGGCGATACGGGCCTCAACCGGTCCCTGCACCGTGGAAGGCTGCTGCGGACAACGTTTTCTCGCTTCCGGAATGTCCGGCAGGGACATCATCTTCAGGGGCATCCCGGGCAATGCGCTGGGAGCCTATCTGAACGGCGGCACGCTAACTGTCGAAGGCAATGCGCAGGATGCGGTCGGCGACACGATGAACGACGGTACGATCGTCATTCGAGGAAACATCGGTGACGCCGCAGGATATGCCATGCGAGGCGGGAAGATCTATGTCCGCGGAAGTGCGGGCTACCGCGCCGGGATCCACATGAAGGCCTACAGGGACAAGGTGCCCCTCATGGTGATCGGCGGAAAAGCGGGGAGCTTCCTCGGCGAATACCAGGCCGGCGGACTGATCGTCGTTCTCAATCTTGACCGGCCGGATGAGAAGTGCGTAGGCTATTTCCCCTGCACAGGGATGCACGGAGGCAGAATGTTCCTGCGCTCCGACTGCAGAGACGTGGTCTTCCCCCCGCAGGTCACGGCACGCCCGGCCCGGGAGGATGAACTGCAGGAACTCCGTTCCATGCTTGAAGAATACTGTACGCTGTTCGACCTGGATTCCGATACCGTCCTGTCGTCTCCCTTCACCGTCGTGACGCCCGACAGCAGCAATCCGTACAGACAGATGTACGTACCCAATTAGGAGGATCAGAATATGAAGTATTCCAGGGATGATGTCATCCAGTACGCACAGGAAGAAGACGTGAAGTTCATCCGTCTTGCCTTCTGCGACGTATTCGGGACACAGAAGAACGTCGCGATCATGCCGGACGAACTGCCCAGAGCCTTTGAGCACGGCATCGCGTTCGACGCTTCCGCGATCGCGGGATTCGGTGACGAAATGCACAGCGATCTTCTCCTTCATCCCGAAGCGGATACTCTGGTGCCCCTGCCTTGGCGTCCTGAGCACGGACGCGTGGTCCAGATGCTGTCGGAGATCACCCATCCGGACGGAACGCCTTTTGCCTGCGACACGCGCAGTCTGCTGAAAAAGGCGGTCATGGACGCAGAGAAGAAAGGCATCCGGTTCACTTTCGGAACGGAACAGGAATTCTATCTTTTTCTTCTGGATGAGAACGGCAAACCGACCCGCATCCCCTGCGATGATGCCGGTTATATGGACATCGCACCCGAGGACCATTGTGAGAACGTGCGGCGCGAAGTCTGTCTGACCCTGGAGCAGATGGGCATCTATCCCGAAAGCTCACACCACGAAGAGGGCCCCGGTCAGAACGAGATCGATTTCCGCTACGCGGACGCTCTGGTTGCAGCCGATGACGCCATGACTTTCCAGCGCGTCGTTAAAACGGTCGCATACAGGAACGGGCTCGCCGCTGATTTCACTCCCAAGCCGCTGGGTGACGCTCCCGGAAACGGTTTCCATATCAACATGTCCCTTCGTCCTTTCGGAGACGGAGCTGTTTTCTCCCATATGATCGCGGGCATCCTTCGCCATGCCTCTGCCATGACCGCATTCCTGAATCCCCTGGATGATTCCTACAGACGGCTGGGAAGCCATAAGGCTCCCCGCTGGGTCTCCTGGTCCGCCGAGAACCGTTCACAGCTCGTGCGGATCCCGGCTGCATCCGGAGAATACCGCCGTGCCGAACTCAGATCCCCGGATCCGTCCGCAAATCCCTATCTGGCTTTTGCGCTTATGATCTATGCGGGTCTGGACGGGATCACAAACCGCATCCCCCTATGCGAACCATCCGACATCAACCTGTATGCAGCCGGCGAAGCCGTCCTGGCACGTTTCGAAAAGCTTCCGGCAACCCTTCAGGAGGCGCGTGCTGCGGCAGCCTCCAGCGAATTCATCCGTTCTCACATTCCTTCCGAGATACTGGATATTTACTGCGGACGGTAAAACCTGCAGAGAAGGATCCTTATGAGCCTGAAAGAGCGAATCTACAGCGTACTCATCGTCTCCGCTGCGGAAAAACTGAATAGCGCTCTCTCATCTCTTTTGGGAGGCCCCCGCTTCCAGCCTGTGAAAACCGTTTCCGGCATAGGAGCGGCAGAGAGGGCATGGAACGAACGAAGCTATGACTTCGTCATCGTCAACTCTCCTCTGCCTGATGACGCGGGCATCCGCTTCGCCATCGACACCGCCGGGGCGGAAGGAGCTGTCGTGCTGCTCCTCGTACGCACGGAAGTCCATGATGAGGTCCGGGAAAGAGTCACGCCCCACGGAGTGTTCACGCTTGCAAAGCCGCTGTCCCTTCCCCTGGTCTCTCTCGCTCTGGACTGGATGGAGAGCGCAAGGGAAAGCATGCGCAAATCCCAGAAGAAAACTCTTTCCTTTGAGGAAAAAATGGAAGAGATCCGGGTCGTCAACCGGGCGAAGTGGCTCCTCATCTCCGAACTGAAGATGGACGAGCCTCAGGCTCACCGCTACATCGAGAAAACAGCGATGGACCGCTGCATCTCACGAAAGGAAGTCGCTGAAGAGGTCATAAGGATATACAGCTGAAAACGCGCTTATCCGGTACTCTTTAATCAATCCCACAGAAAAAGCAGCCCGAAACGGGCTGTTTTCTTTCACCCGTGTCCACATTGTGTTTTCCGCGGCAGGAAGATATGGCAAATACGAAACAGATGTGGTATTGTATGTCGTGAAAACAGTTTTTGAGAGAGCTGCGGCTCGATAAGGAAAGAAGGATTCTATGGCACGCATGGATTCGGACATGACCACAGGGAACATTTGGCTGCATATGATACGTTTCTCGGTCCCGACGGCGCTCGGACTGCTGTTCCAGCAGCTGTACAACACCGTGGACACCCTGGTCGTCGGCCAGTTCGTCGGAAAACAGGCTCAGGCCGCCGTAGGATCCACGGGCCCCATCATCAACACGATCGTGGGCTTCTGCGCGGGTCTTGCCGTCGGTTCATCCGTCGTGATCTCCCAGCGCTACGGCGCGCATGACGACGAAGGGCTCAGCAAAGCGGTGCATACGACCGTCGCGCTCACGTTCATCCTGAGTCTCATCGCGACCGGCATCGGACAGCTCATCATCATGCCCATGCTGCGCTTCATGAAGACGCCGGACGACGTGATCGGAGATTCGGCGCGGTATCTTTCCATCTATTTCGCAGGGGTCACGGGGATCCTGTTCTACAATCTGGGCAGCGGCATCCTCCGCGCGGTGGGCGATTCGAAACGTCCTCTCTTCTTCCTCATCGCTTCGGCCCTTCTCAACACGGGTCTGGACCTTCTGTTCGTTCTCGGCTTCGGCATGCAGGTGGAAGGAGTCGCCCTGGCAACCGTCCTCGCGCAGGTCGTGTCCGCCGTGCTCATCCTCATCACCCTGACCCTGGAGAAAGGCAACTACGGCATCCGGTGGCGCAGGCTCCGCATCGACCGGGATTCACTGCGCCAGATCCTGCGTCTGGGACTCCCCAGCAGCGTACAGTCCGCCATCACATCGTTCTCCAACGTTTTCGTGCAGTCCTATATCAACCAGTTCGGATCCGCCTGCATGGCCGGGTACGGCGTATACGGCAAGATCGACGCCTTCGCCCTCATCCCCGTACAGAGCATCTCCATGTCCTCGACCACTTTCGTCAGTCAGAACTGGGGCGGCAGAAAACTCTCGCGCGCCCGGGAGGGCGTGCGTAACTCGATTCTCATGAGCCTCATCGCGACGGCCGCGCTGGGTTTCCTGGTCTTCGCGCTGGCCGAACCGCTCATGAAGATCTTCTCCCCCGAACCGGACGTCATCGAATACGGCGTCCGCTTCATCCGCATCATCACGCCTTTCTACATCGCCATCTGCTTCAACCAGATCTATGCCGGTGCCCTGAGAGGCATCGGGGACGCGACCATGCCCACGGTCATCATGCTGATCTCCTTCGTGGGCTTCCGTCAGGTCTATCTGGCCGTATCCAAGCTTCTGGGCGCCGGTTTCGTCGCGGTGGCCCTCGCCTACCCCGTCGGATGGATCCTGTGCTCCACCCTGCTGATCATCCGCTATTCCAGATCTGCGATCGTGCGGGCAGACGGCGGCAGATAACGTTCACGCCGATCAAGAAAAGCCGGAACGGCCACGAGACCGTTCCGGCTGTTTTTATGAGGTCAGGCCCCCAACGGGGCCCTGATCACGGGATGAGTATGCACCCCGCTGCGGACTGGACCGCTTCCACCGCCTTGGATACCGCTTCCGGATCCATGGATACGATGAACTTGGCCAGGATGGAGAGCATGAGGCTCGCCAGAAGCAGGATGATCGCACCGCCCAGACGGGAGGAGATCTGCGCGAAAGGCATGAGTTCCATCCGGTTCGCGGCAGAGAGCACAGCCACGTCTCCCGTGCCGCCCATGTTGGACATGCACAGACCCGCGGTGATGCCGGACTCGAACGGATAGAAACCGACGAGTTTTCCGATGAGAGCCGCGCCTGTGAACGCGCCGATGCAGGTCGCCATGCAGAGAAGGAGATACGTCAGGCTGAAGCTCCGGATGACGGTCCCGATCTCCAGATAGCACACGCCAATGCCCAAAAGCAGCACGTTGGTAAGGTTCTTCATGATGAACTGGAACCACTGATAGCAGGCGATCTCGATCCTCTCGGGGATGATGTTCGTGATCTTGCAGATCGCGACGGTGATGATCATCCAGGCGTAGGCGTGGATCGTGATGCCCGTATTCAAAGCGTTCCATGCACCCTGCAGGATATAGCCGAAGGCGAAGAACCCACCGGACACGAGCAGGCCGATTCCCAGATTCGGGAGGCTGATCGCATCGCGTTTGGCCTGGATCTCGGGGCTGATCTCCAGTTCCTTGGGGTCTATGCTCCCCGCCTGCATGAGCGCACCCTGGCCGTTCCACTTCTTGCTGGAGATGATCTTGACGAGTACGCCCGCGAGGACGATCGAGATGGCGTTGCCGATGGCAACAGCCGGCGTCATGACGGACAGGGCTTCCGCGGCGCTCATGGAGCCGCTGCTTTCAAAGATCTTGGACAGGGGGGATGCGCCGGCGCCCATGCCGCCGCCCATAATGGGCAGAGCGATCAGGAGCAGCGCGTTCATGATGGGATAGCCCATGATGGCCGCGACGCCGATGCAGAGGCCGAAAGCCAGGATCAGGCCGCCGAAGATGGCCGGGAAATAACGGGCGGCCGCCTTGATCAGGAGCTTGCGGTTCATGCCCAGGATGGAGCCCGTGATCAGTGCGGCGATGTACCAGTCGAGAAAGCCGCCGGTCGTCTTGAAGAACGTGCCGATGTTCCCCACAAGGTCGAGGTTGCCGAAGGGGAGCTGCATGTTGTAGACAGTGTTTCCGTCGACGGTCGACGCGGCGGGGATCAGATTGAAATAGACGAGAAGTGCGGAACCGAAGATCACGACGATCGCGCCGCCTCCCAGATAATCCTTCACGATGGGGGTATGATCGCCGATCCAGGCAAGGATGTCACCCACGACGATCATGAACACGAAGCAGCCGGCCATGCCTTTGGGCAGGACGCCGAGGTATGTCGCCGCAAGGACGACGACTGTGATAATCAGGAAAATCGGCCAGGGAAGATGAAAGAAGGTCAAGGGTTTTCTGGCCTGTGTCTTCTCAGTGCTCATACTAGGATCCTCTTTTCTTGATCGTTAAGACATTCGGACAGGGTTGTTGCCGTCAGAGACGCGCTACACCGCTTTCCCGCGCCGCCGCAGCCACGGCCGCAGCCACGGCAGGACCTACGCGCTTGTCGAACGCAAGGGGCAGGATGTATTCGGCGTTCAGTTCCTCTTCGCTCACGAGATCCGCCAGGGCATGGGAAGCCGCCTGCTTCATCGCCTCGTTGATGTCTCTCGCACGCACGTCCAGAGCGCCCCGGAACAGGCCTGGGAACGCGAGCACGTTGTTGATCTGGTTGGGATGGTCGCTCCGTCCGGTGCCGACCACGGCGGCTCCGGCAGCAAGGGCCTCATCCGGCTCGATCTCGGGCACGGGGTTCGCCATGGGGAAC
Organism: Bacillota bacterium; assembly: GCA_016281935.1. Lineage (GTDB taxonomy): Bacteria > Bacillota > Clostridia > Christensenellales > UMGS416 > JAEEJN01. Next base: position 31,154 of record JAEEJN010000104.1, read on the forward strand.
ACGATGGCGCCTTCGTTCATGGAGCGGATCATATCCTGGCTCACGATGTGAGGCGCGCTGACCCCGATGAAGACGTCGGCGCCCTTCATGGCGTCCGCTAGTTTACCGCTGAACTTTTCGGGGTTCGTGAGGGCCGCCATCTCCGCCTGCGCCGAATTCATCTCGGCGCCTTCGCACAGGATGCCGCAGCGGTCCACCATCTTGAGATGCTTCACGCCCAGGTTCATGAGATGCCTGCCGATCGCGATGCCCGCGGAACCCGCGCCGTTGATCACGACCCTGGCTTCTCCGATGGACTTGCCGACGACGCGGAGCGCGTTCAGCATGGCCGCTCCGACGACGATGGCCGTGCCGTGCTGGTCGTCATGGAACACGGGGATGTCGCAGATCTCCTTCAGTTTCCTCTCGATCTCGAAGCAGCGGGGCGCGGCGATGTCCTCCAGGTTGATGCCGCCGAAGCTGCCGGAAATGAGATAGATCGTCCGCACGATCTCGTCCACGTCCTTGCTCCGGATGCAGATGGGGAACGCGTCCACGTCGCCGAATGCCTTGAAAAGAGCGCACTTGCCCTCCATGACGGGCATGCCGGCTTCGGGTCCGATGTCTCCGAGTCCCAGGACGGCCGTACCGTCCGTGATCACGGCGACGAGGTTGTGTCTGCGGGTCAGAGAGAAGGAAAGATCATAGTCCTTCTGGATCTCCAGACAGGGCTGAGCCACGCCGGGCGTATAGGCGAGGGACAGATCCTCCTTGTTGCGGACAGGGACGCGGGAAACGATCTCGATCTTTCCCTGCCATTCTCCATGCAGACGAAGGGATTCCTCCGCATAGTTCATATAGGCCACCTCCTTGTAAAGTTTGCCATATCTGTCTTCATTATATATTAGGACAGTGTGCAAATCAACCAAAATCGTTATAGATTCGCTTGTATCGTTTGCCATGCATACTATAAGCCAAAAAGGAAGCCGTCCCCTCCCGGGAACGGCTTCCCACCGTCTACCTTATGAATCCGAGTTCCCGTGCTTTGCGCATGTACTTCGGGATATCGGCGAGCGAAAGCTTCACGCCGTATTTCCCGGCGAATGCGAGAAGATCTCCCGGGGACAGCTTCCCGTCCGCCGTGAGTGCTTCGACTTCCTTACGGAACGCTTCATCCGTCCGGTACCTTTCGACCAGTTCTTCTACGGTCGCCATTGGTCACCCCTCCTCTCGCTTGCATCCATCCGGCATCACTGAATACCGTGATGACCGGTACCCGCAGCCGTTCATGCTTCTTCCCCTCTCCCGCAATCGATCCGATACTGCAGGATCGTCCGGTCCGGATGCTCCGGATCAGGCACTGTCCGCCAGAAGACGCCGCCGCAGTGCTCCATGACGCGCGCAGACGCAGGATTATCCTCATAACAGCCGAGGACTGCCCGGCGGATGCCTCTCTTTCCGGCCTCTTCCAGCGTCAGACGCAGGATTTCCGTCGCGCAGCCCCGATTCCGGAGAGAAGGTCGGACACCGTACCCGATGTGCCCCCAGGACGCGAGCGTCTCTGCAAAAAGCTCCAGACGCAGGGAAGCGGCTCCGACCAGTGTCCCCTCCGCGTCCGTCACGAACCATGAAACGGTCCGAGGATACCGCGGATCCAGGCCGACACCTTCCTCGTAACCCTCCAGTGCCTTCGCAAAAGCGGCAAAAGCCTCCGGGCTCTCCACGGCCATGCCCAGGAACCAAGGCGCGATCCGTGTTCCGCTGGCCTCCCATTCCTCCATCATCCGAAGATAAGCCCCGTAATGCTCCGGTCCCGGCTTCACGAGCTTCAATTCCATACCGTCTTTGCCTCCCATGCTCGTTATACTGTTCACAGGACATTATAAGGGAAAAGCCGGCCCGTGTGAAGCCTCGCACGACTAAAGCCGCGTGCTTCCCAGTGCTGCCGCTGATGTGCAGTACGCGCTCTTCGGGAGGATCGGACGGGAGGATCTGGAAAAGGCCTCCTCCTCTTCTGTCGGATGACGTGCATTGCACCGTTTCGGGATTCTATGCTACAATGAGAAAAAAGATCCGGAGGCGGATATGAGATACAAAGTCAGAGTAACCGTCCTTGACAAAAAGGCGTTCGCCGAATTCCGCGACCGCTGCTGCCCCGATCCCGGGGAGAGCGTATGTTCCTGCTATCAGATCGGTGACCAGTTCCTGTTCGATCCGGACAGGGACCGGAACTGTTTCAGGAACTGCGGGCTGAATACGCTGACCCGCACGGCCGGAGATCCCCGGGCCATTCCCGGCGGCCCGGTCATCCCCCACTGTGCTCTGGCCTGGGACGTCCTTTCCCGGTTCATCACGGTCGGGCTCGCGGGCGGTTCCTTCCGCGGAACCGGGAGCGAACCGAACGGCTCCGCCGTCCTGTGCTGCCCTGACGGAACAAGGCCCGTTGTGTTCAGGATCGAGCGTCTGGACGCACAGGAAGCCCCCTCCCAGCAGCTGCGGTCCACGGAAAAAGCGGACTCCGGCGATGCCTCCCGTTCCGAACGGATGGAGGAAGGCGGGACTCGCGACCCGGAGCGGATGCGGTAGTCAATAACGGTCCTTATAAAAGAGGGCAGCACGAAGCTGTCCTCTTTTCATATCCGGTCTTCAGTAATACATGTCGAAGCCGTTTTCCAATGCCTTCGCATAGGTCACACCGGCCTGTTCCAGTGCCGGGACAATGTATTCCCTGTTGTACCGCCCCACGGAGATACGGTCATAGGCCCGCATACCCATATGCGTGAGTCCGCGCTCCAGCTGTGTCAGGCATTCCAGGGTGCCTCTGCCCGTACCGCCGGCACAGGCGACGAGGACGCAGCGCTTCTCCGCGAGCGAATGATTCTTCGCGGCGTCACAGCGGCGGAGCCTGTCGAAGAACGCCTTGAAGCATTCCGTCATGTCCGACCAGTAGACCGCGCTGATCCACACGATGCCGTCCGCTTCCCGGAGTGTACGGTAGATCTCCTCGAAATCGTCACGGATGACGCAGGAACCCGTCTTGTTGCAGGTCCCCCACCCGTTGCCGCAGGCGCGGCAGTGTTCCAGTTTTTTTCTGTTCAGATGGATCTCTTCCGTCTGTACGCCCGCATCCGCGAGACCGCGCACGAAGCTGTCCTTCGCGGACGCCGTCAGTCCGTCCGTGTTGGGACTGGACCATACGACTGCCACTCTCATCCTTCTTATCCTCCCTTCGTCTCCTTCCCGGTCACCAGAGGAACGGGATCAGTCTGTATCTGACTTTGTTTTTGTATTCTCTGTATCCCTCGAGTCCTTCTTCCAGGACTTTTTCCTCGTTGGCGATCCGCCTGACGATGATGGGGATGTAGGCGAGCATGACCGCAAAGGAAAGGATGGATCCGAGCACAAGGGGCATGGCCAGGAACAGCAGCAGCGTCACCGCGTACATGGGATGTCTCACGATCCCGTACAGCCCGCTGTCCACGACTTTCTGTCCTTCCTGCACCTCCACTGTGCGCGACAGATACATGTTCTCCTGCAGGACCTCCGCATACAGGGCGTAGGCGGCAAGGAAAACAGCCGCAGCGATCCACGATACGGCGTCCGGAAGGACGATCCATCCGAAGCGGCGGTTCAGTCCGGCCAGCACGAAGGCCGTCAGGAACATAAGGGCGCTCAGCCGGATCACCGTTTTCTGCTCATCCTGCTTTTCCCGAGCGTCCAGGCGTCTGCGGAGCAGATCCGGATCCTTTTTCATGAGGACGAGGCCGGCTGCGAACATGGGGACGAACAGGATCCCCATGAAGAGCCAGGCCTGGGGCCAGTCGAGCGTCCACGCGGGTAGGAACAGCAGGAGCGCTACGAGAACGACTCCCGCCGCGAATTTTCCGACGGCTTCTCCGAACAGCTTTTCGTCCATAACCGGCTTAACCTCCAGAATCCGTCAGCGGTTTTCCTGCAGCCACTTCTTTGCACTATCCGACCCGAATGCGGAAGCCTTTCGCATGAGTTCACGGCCAACCGTATCGTTTTTTTCAACGCCTATGCCTGCACAGTATGCGAAGGCCAGGACATATAAAGCGTGCGGGGTGTCTTCCAGGAAGTAGTCTCCCCCGTCGGACTCCGCCCGGAAACCGCGGGCCGCGGCTTCGGCCCAGAAGAATGCAAGCACATCGTTCTTTGTTTCATTTTCATTATGATAATAGATCGCGAGCGCTGTCATGGCGCCCACCAGGCCCTCCCTCGCGTTGCGGCGGAACAGTTCGAGGATCTCGGGTTTGCCGGCCGGGACTTTCATGTCCCAGTCTGCGAGCAGCCGGCGATACACTTCCGGCGACACGTTCATCCACTTTTTCTGAGGCGGCGAGGATTTCATGCGGGATGCGAGCGCACCGCTGAACCAGGAAGGCGTCAGTTCGTATTTCCAGTCCCTCCGCGCGAGAGACCAGTCGACGATGCTCCGTCTGACCTCGTCCATTCTTGCGCTGCATTCATCTGCTTTGGCTTTTCGGATCCGCCGGACCTCGGGAGAGGCGCCGTCCCAGTCCCCTGCGAAATCATACATGCGCTGACGGAAGGCCTCGAACATGGCGTCGGCCTTGGCTTCGACGTTCTGTTTCTGCCGTTCGATCTCCTTTCTCGGTCCAATCGGCGCCGTGACGCGCTTGATCAGGAAGACGATGAAGAGGATCAGGCAGACACCCAGGACGATGGGCAGAGCCAGCGGCTTGTCCACGAACTTCGTATAGGCGATCGTCCCCGCGATCCCGACGATGATCCCGAAGCCTTCCCATTCGAGGTATTTCCCGAACAGGACGCAGAGGGAGATGCCGAAGGCGAGGAAAACGATGACGGAGACGAGCGTGAAGGCGGTCGACGGGTTGTCCGTATAGAGCACCGCGCCGAGGTAGTACATGACTCCGGCAAGCACGGCGCTGATCACGGACCAGACCATGCCGGGCACGCCGTCGGAATACTCGATCGCTTTGGCGACAGGATCGCCGCCCAGATAGCGGTCACGTTCTCTGACCGCGATCTTCAGATCGACCGCAAGCGGTCCGTTGAGTTCCGATACGTATTCATAGGGAGCAGCGACCTCCGGCGGAAGCTCCGCGGAACCGACCCACACCGTCCGGTTGGTCAGGAACGTCGGGATCGGGCTGCTCACGGAGAGAGGACGGTCGGCCATCGCCTGGTTTACCGGTTCCCTGCTGCTGTTGCTGTATTTCGGGTCTTTTTTGCTGTAGTCCTTCATGTCTTTCAAGAAACTGCACCTCCATCCGGCAGGACCTGCCTTGTGCTCATTGTATCACGGACACATCGGAATCGGCAATCGCAAATCGCCCGGGATCCGTTTGTCATTTCCCTGCAAAACTGTTATCATTAAGGCAGTCAATGCAATCTGTCTCAGGAGGTTCACACCATGGCTTCCCAGCGTTTCACCTATCCCGTGCATCCCCTGGCTCTTTCCGAAAACATCGTCTCAGGGAGTCATTACCGCTTCACGGTCCTTACGGACCGGCTGCTCCGTCTGGAATACGATCCGGACGGCGTGTTCGAGGACAGGGCAAGCCAGCGCATCTTCTACCGCGATCTTCCCCCCGTTCCCTTCCGTGCGGAAAAGGAAGGAGACGACCTCGTCATCACGACCGCTTCCCTCCGTCTGAGGTACCGTCAGGACGCTCCCTTCGGCCGTGACACGCTGAATGTCACGCTTCTTACGGAACCGGCTTCCTCCTGGGCTTTCGGCGAGGAATTCGAGGACCTGGGCGGAACGGCCGAGACACTCGACACGATCAACGGAGCTCTTCCCGTGGACCGTGGCGTCGTCTCCCGGAACGGTTTCTCCGTTCTCGACGATTCCTCCGCCATGCTTCTGGATGAGGACGGCTGGGTGCAGCCCAGGCGGGAAGGCGTGACGGACGTCTATTTCTTCGGATACGGCTTTGCCTATACGGAAGCCGTCGCCGATTTCTACCGTCTGACCGGAAAGCCGCCCATGCTCCCCGCCTACGCCCTTGGCAACTGGTGGAGCCGCTACTATTCCTACAGGCAGCAGGAATACCTGGACCTCATGGACCGCTTCCGCGAAGAAGACGTGCCCTTCACCGTATCCGTCGTGGATATGGGCTGGCATATCACGGACGTGCCGGAAGACGTCGCAGAAGAGAGCCGTGCCATGAACCTCGGACCCGGCTGGACGGGCTATACCTGGAACAAGGATCTCTTCCCGGACTACAGGGCTTTCCTGCAGGAGCTCCACAAGCGGCACCTGAAGACCGCGCTGAACCTGCATCCCGCCAACGGGGTCGCGCGCCATGAAGTGCAGTACGAAGCCATGGCAAAGGCCCGCGGCATCGATCCCGCAAGCGGAAAGCACGTGCCCATCGACCTGCTGTCCAAGGAAGCCATGAGCGACTACTTCGACATCCTCCACCATCCTTATGAGAAGGACGGCGTGGATTTCTGGTGGATGGACTGGCAGCAGGGCCGGGATTACCGCTGGATCCATGAACCCAACCGGAACGGCAGGCTGAAGGATCCCCGAGAGATTCTGGATCCCCTCTGGCTCCTGAACCACCTGCACATCGCGGACATTACCCGGGACGGGAAAAGGCCCATGTTCTTCTCCCGCTACTCCGGGCCCGGAAGCCACCGCTATCCGGTCGGCTTCTCCGGCGATTCCTACGTCACGTGGGAGAGTCTGGACTTCCAGCCCCGCTTCACCGCCATGGCCTCCAACATCGGCTACGGTTGGTGGAGCCATGACATCGGCGGCCACAACCTGGGTTACCGGGACGAAGACCTCCTCATTCGCTGGGTGCAGCTCGGTGTCTTCTCTCCGATCAACCGGCTCCACAGCACGCAGAACGACTTCATCCGCAAGGAACCCTGGACCTGCGACGCAAGGCACGAAGCGGTCATGAAGGACTTCCTCAGGCTCCGTCACAGGCTCTTCCCCTATCTGTACACCATGAACAGGCGCTGCCACGAAGAAGGTCTTGAACTGGTGCAGCCCCTGTATTACCGGTATCCCAAAGCCTCCGCGGCCTACGAGCACAAAAACCAGTTCTTCTTCGGGGACCAGCTCATGGTCGCGCCGATCACGGAGCCCAACAGCGGCGTGGATTTCCTCGGACGCGTGGAGACCTGGCTGCCTCAGGGCGACTGGTTCGACGTCTTCACCGGGATCCGCTATCACGCGGAGAAAGCCCGGACGATCGAGATGTTCCGTCCGATCGAACGGATCCCCGTGCTGGCCAAGGCCGGAGGCATCGTGCCCCTTATGGTGCATCAGCCGCGGGAAAACCGTCTCTACAACAGTGACGCCATGGAAGTCTTCGTCTTCCCCGGTGCGGACGGGCGTTTCGTCCTGTATGAAGACGAAGGCGAAGGCAGCGCTTTCGAGAACGGCGCATACGCCCAGACAGAGATGAAGCTTGCCTGGGGAGACGGGGCCGTCTTCACGATCTCTCCCGCAGAGGGCGACAGAAGCCTGATTCCGGAGCTGAGACGCTGGACGATCCGTTTCCGCGGTTTCGGGAACATCCGCGCAGAAGCATCCGTTGCCGGACGGACCGTTTCCTGTGAAGTGCAGAGAGACGACGGGACGCACACGTCCACGGTCGTCCTGGAAGCCGGGACGAACGAAGAGATCCGGATCGTTCTGACGGGCAGTCTGATCACGGACAACGGGGACGAGCTCGAGCGCTGCTTCGACCTTCTGCAGTCCGCCCGCATGTCCGCCGAAGTCAAGGCGTTCATGTACAAACAGCTCTGCCGGACGGATCTCTCGATCCACCAGCGCCTGCACAGACTCGACGTGCGATCCTATGAGGAACAGCATCTGCACAATGCGATCCGCGAACAGCTGACCCTCATCCAGGAGGAGTTCCCCCGCTGATCCGCTCTTGCTTTCCCGAAGGTTTTCGTGTATGCTGATAGCGGGTAATTTCTGCAAAGGAGGAACAGTTCATGAAGTATATCTGCGATGTGTGCGGCTGGGTCTACGACGAAGACGAAGCCGGTGTCAAGTGGGAAGATCTTCCGGATGATTTCACCTGTGAGATCTGCGGCGTAGGCAAAGACAGCTTCAGCCCCGCCGAGGAATAATCGTCAGAACAATACAGGCACGGCGTGAGCCGTGCCTGCTTTTATTTATCCGGTCTTGGGTGTTCTTTCGGATCTCTTATACCGCAAGGCCGTTCATCCCGCTCGCGGGATCTATTCCCCCTGTTCGTTCAGGAACTCATCCATGCGTACCAGTTCGCCGTCCTTCAGGCGGGACGCCTCCGCCGCGAATGCCACGTAGTGAGATTCCGCGGAACGTGCGATCGTCGTGATGGAAGAACTGTCGAAATCATCTCCCCTGTAATAGCGGACGACGTCGTGCATGAGGCCCGCGTCCCCGCCCCCATGCCCGTCGAAATCGTCGGTCAGGGCATTCAGGTCGATGTCGTGCCGTTCTTCATGATAACGCTGCCAGTGCAGATCGTTCGCTTCGAAGTCTCCCCAGATCTCGCCCTCCGTGCACATGACGCGGATCTTTCTCGTCTGGATCTCGTTGAAGCCGGTCATCGTGAAGGAGACCGTCACGTGGTCCTCCAGCTGCAGGTTCACGATCTGATGGTCGACGACGTCGTTGTCCATCTTCCACACGCAGCGTCCGTAATCCGAATGCTTCAGGTTCTCCAGGATGTTCTCCGGCGTGGGTTCGGGCTCAAGCACGTTGCTGGGCCATCCGGGAATGTGTTCCAGATAGAAGCGGGGCGCGTTGTAGGGACAGTTCTCCACCTTGCAGTCAAGGCAGCGCTCGGCGGAACCTTCCGGCGCGTTCTCCCGGGTAAAATAGTCCAGGGAACCGAAAGAAGACACCCGCAGGCACTTTTTGCCCGTGAGCCAGAGGAAGATATCCATATCATGGCAGCACTTGGCGAGGATCATGCAGGAGGAATCCTCTTCCCTGTGCCAGTTGCCGCGCACGTAGCTGTGGGCCTGATGATAGTATCCCACGTGCTCCGCCGCCTCGATCGTCATGACCCGGCCGAGGATGCCGGAATCCAGGATCCGCTTGATCTCCTTGTAGAATACGGTGTAGCGCAGGACGTGGCAGATGAAGACCTGTCTTCCCAGGCGTTCCGCCGTCTTCTGGATCTCCGTGACTTCCTCTATCCTGTTGGAGATGGGCTTTTCCAGCAGCAAATCATAGCCCAGTTCCATCGCCTTCAGAGCGTGTTCCCTGTGCTGAGCGTCCTGCGTCGTGATCGTCACGATGTCGGCGAGCTTCGGCACGGAGAACAGAGCGTCCGCGCTGTCGAAAAGGGCTTCCTCGGGAAGCCCGAGTTTTTTGTTCACGGCGTCGATCCGCTCCCTGCGGTTGTCCGCGAGCGCCACGATCTCCATATCCTCGGGATAGCGCTCCTGCATGAGAGCATAGCGGGTACCGCGGTTGCCCACACCGCATACGGCAAAGGTGATCTTTTTCATAACTACCTCCGTTTATAGGTTGAGCAGCACGAGAGCTGCGAGTATCATAACGAGAGCGACGGCTTTGCGGCGGTCGGGTTTTTCACGGAACGCAAGGAAGCCGACGAGGGCCACCAGCACGATCGTACCGACGGAATAGCTGGGATGCGCCACGACGGCGGGAATCGTGTCCAGCGCCTTGAAAAGGAAGCGGGACGACAGATAGTTCGGCACGCCTATCGCGAGTCCGAAGCCCGCGTCCGCCCATGTGATCGGCTGCTTTTTGACGGCGCACAGTACAAGGCACAGGATCAGCGCGGAGAAGAAGATGTAGAAAAGGAACTGATCGGAAAGGGCGGGACTGCCGACCTCTCCGTAGATCTTCGTCATGGAATCCGCGAACCCCCCGACGAGAAGGAGGGCGATCAGGGGAAGGAGATCCTTTTTCTCCACATGTCCCTTCCCTCCCAGGATCAGGATGGCGGCTACGGCCAGCACCAGTCCGACTGCCTGCACCGCCCGCGGCGATTCGCCGAAAAAGAGGACGGACAGGACGACAGGAACGATGACTCCCAGCTTCATGAAGGTCGTGGGAAGCACGAGGCCGGACCGCGCGATCGTCGCCTGCAGCAGTAGGAAACAGGCGAGGAACAGCACGCCGCCGAGCACGCCCCAGGCCAGCGCGGGAACAAGGCCCGGATCCTTCGGGAACAGACGTGTCGGGCCGCCCGCGAACGCACCGGCGACGACGCAGCACATGATGTAGTTCGTCGCGAGGCGGGAAACGGAATTGCGGCTGTATTTCTCGCTGATCCGCATGACGACGCTGACCAGCATGCTGCACAAAACCGCCAGGACCAGATACAGCATCCGTTTTCCTCCCTCGTTTGATTCTTCTGTTATTGTATCACCGAAAGGGCCGGTTTTCCATAGACAGACGCAGGTTCTCCTCTTCTTCCTCTGTGCTCTTGCAACGGAGATGCTTACAGACTACAATGAAGGCAGGACGGATCCCGCAATACCGCAGGATCCGAAGAAAAGAAGGAGGACGCGGATATGAAGCGTCTTTTCGGTCCCGCGCGCGCTGTGCTCTGCCTGCTGGCGGCATTCCTGATCTTCACGATCCATGCCGTACTGCCCGTTTCGGCCAATGCCCCTGCGCCCCGCTTCAATTTCGACATCAGGGTCACGAACGCCCCGGAAGGCGCCTATGCGGTGGATTTCCTTGTGCCCGGAGACCTGATCCCGGACGGTATCTTTACGGAACTGAACCGGGAAGGGCTCGGGGAAGCCGGTTTCCCGGAAGACTGCGAACTGGCGCTCTATGACAGGGACGGGTACGTGAGCTGGCTCACCCACGCAGAGGGAGCACGTCCTCAGGGCATCCTGAAGGAAGCCGAAGGTTTCCTGTACGTCTGGCAGTATTCCGAAGCATACGACCTCATCACCCGAAGCGACACTGACGTCCGGCTGGCGTTAGTCGACGCCGGAGGCGGCATCCTGTGCGTATCGGAACCGTTCTCTCCCGCTAAGAGCACGCCGCGGCACTATTACGGGGACATCACCTACGACGCCGCGTCGGGTGCCGTGGAAGCGCCTCAACCGGCTGACGCATCGAAGGACGGAGATCCGATGGCGGACAAGATCATCTACTCGTTCGTCATCGTGCTCATGCTCATGATCCTCGCGGTCGTGACGATGCTCATCGAGCTGGGGATCGCCGCTCTCTTCCGGCTGAAGCCTGTCTGGCACGTGCTCTGGGTCAACCTGATCTCCAATCTGGTCTTCAACACGTCCCTCCTGTATTTCTGCTGGCTCCGGTATCCCCCTCTTCCCTACGTGCCTTTCGTGGCTGCAGGTGAAGCGGCCGTCATGCTGATCGAGTTCCTGATCTACACCCGGATCTACCGGGAACGGAAGGCCGGGGTCCTCCTCGTCTATTCCGTAGTCGCCAATCTCGTCAGCTGTCTTCTCGCTCTGTTCGCTTCGGCCGTCCTTTTCGGATAGAAAGGAATATAAAACAAGATCGGCGGATCTCTCCGCCGATCTTTTGTCTGTCTGCTTATTTCAGGATGACTTTCTGGAAGACCTTCTTGCCCTTGCGGATCCGGATGCCCTCACGCAGTTCGTCCGCCGTGAAAGCCATTTCCACGTTCGTCACCTTTTCGTCGTTCACGGATACGCCGCCCTGGGCGATGAGGCGCCGGGCTTCGCCCTTGCTGGCGGTCAGGCCCGCCGCGACCATGATGTCCAGGAGACCCATGCCGTTCCCGGCCTGGTCGGCCGTCAGCTCGGTCGTGGGCATCTGATCGTTGGACGCGCCGGAGAACAAGGCGCGCGCCGTGGCCTGCGCCTTGTCCGCCTCTTCCTTTCCGTGCACCAGTTCCGTCAGTTCGTGCGCCAGGATCTCCTTCTTCTCGTTGATGCGGGAATCGTCCAACTTCTCCATTTCCTCGATCTCTTCGATCGGGAGGAAGGTGAGCATGCGCAGGCACTTCATGACGTCCTTGTCGCCCACGTTGCGCCAGTACTGGTAGAAGTCGAAGGGAGACGTCTTGTTGGGATCCAGCCAGACGGCGTTGCCGGCGGTCTTGCCCATCTTGTTGCCGTTGGAGTCGGTCAGGAGGGTGATCGTCATGGCGTGGGCGTCCTTGCCGAGCTTTCTGCGGATGAGCTCGGTGCCTCCCAGCATGTTGCTTCACTGGTCGTCTCCGCCGAACTGCCGATTGCAGTTCACATGCTGGCACAGATAATAGAAATCATATCTCTGTATGGTCATGTA
>JAEEJN010000105.1 GCA_016281935.1 Bacillota bacterium
ACATTCCCCCCCCTTGTCAATTGAAAAGCCCCACGGAATCTGGTGCATTCCATGGGGCAATTTGAATAATTGTTCGGGTTTTCAGAGGATGTAGCGTCCGAAGTCTCTGGCTTCTTCCAGCTCTTCCAGATGCTTTCTGACGTAGTCACCGTCGATCTGCAGCGTGAACATGGGATAGTCGCCACCCGCGTGATAGCTCACGTCTTCCAGGAGCCTTTCCATGATCGTGTGCAGACGCCTGGCCCCGATGTTCTCCTCCTTCTCATTGAGGATGAACGCGTATTCGGCGATCGCGTCCAACGCGTCGTCCGTGAATTCCAGATGCACGTGGTCGACTTCAAGAAGCGCAGCGTACTGCTTGGTCACGGCATTGTCGGGCTGAACGAGGATACGCTTGAAATCTTCCTTCGTCAGACTGTTCAGCGAGACCTTGACAGGGAAACGTCCCTGGAGCTCGGGGATGAGGTCCTCGACCTTGGACACGTGGAACGCTCCTGCCGCGATGAAGAGGATATAATCCGTGCGGATTGCGCCGTACTTCGTGTTGACTGTCGTGCCTTCCACAAGAGGCAGGATGTCTCTCTGCACGCCTTCTCTGGAGACGTCGGGACCGTTGTTCCCGCCGGAACCGGCGATCTTGTCCATTTCGTCGATAAAGATGATGCCCTGTTTTTCGGCCAGTTCCACGGCTTTTTCCTGCAGGTCGTCCTCATCGATGAGTTTATCGGCTTCTTCCTGCTTGAAGATCCTGCGGGCTTCCCTGACGCTCACACGGCGTTTCTTCGTTTTCGGGGGAATCAGGCCGCCCATCATGTCCTGAAGGTTCAGCTCGACCATCATGCCGGGAGCGACTTCCATGCCCGGGCCGCGGTCAAGCACTTCGATCTCGATCGGGATGTCTTCCAGATAGCCTTTTTCGAGATTGGCCCTAACCTCTTCCCTCTTCGCCTTCATCTCTTCCGTCAGGACCGGTTCGGACTGGGCCGGAACGGATCCTCCGAAGATGTTGGCGAACGGGATCCCCTGACCCTCCTGGGGGTTTTTCTTCGGTATATGGGCCAAGATATCGATCAGGCGCTCGTCCGCAAGACGGGCCGCTTCCTTCTCGACCGCCTGACGGCGTTCCTGACGGACCATGTGGATGGACGCCTCGATGAGATCCCTCACCATGGATTCCACGTCTCTGCCTACATATCCGACTTCCGTGAATTTCGTCGCTTCGACCTTGATGAAGGGAGCGCCGACGATCTTGGCGAGCCTGCGGGCGATCTCCGTTTTGCCGACGCCCGTCGGTCCGACCATCAGGATGTTCTTGGGAGTGATCTCACGCTGCATCTCTTCGGGGAGACGGCTTCTGCGGTAGCGGTTGCGAAGGGCGATGGCAACGCTCTTTTTGGCCTCGTCCTGTCCGATGATATAGCGGTCCAGCGCTTCCACGACCTGTTTCGGGGTCATGACCGTCTCAGCAGCGGGAGCGGGCACGAGGGAAGTTTCAGGATTCGGCATGGCTCTCCCCCACTTTCTCCACGATGACATTGTGGTTCGTGAAAATGCAGATATCCGCCGCGATGTGGATCGCGCGGGCTGCGATCTCTTCCGCCGGAAGGTCCGTGTTCTGCATGAGCGCACGGGCAGCCGCCAGGGCGTAGTTGCCGCCGGAGCCGATCGCGGCGATGCCGTCGTCGGGATCGATCACTTCGCCCGTACCGGAAAGGATCAGAAGATCTGTCTCATCCGCGACGATCAGAAGGGCTTCCAGCTGGCGCATGATCTTGTCTCTGCGCCATTCCTGGGCCAGTTCGATCGCGGCGCGGGAAAGGTTCCCGCTGTACTGCTGCAGTTTTTCTTCAAAACGGTCGCAGAGCGTGAATGCATCCGCGACGGATCCTGCAAACCCGGAGATGACTTTGCCGTGATACAGGCGTCTCACTTTATGCGCGGTCGCCTTCATGACAGTCGTCTGTCCCTGCGTGACCTGGCCGTCGCCGGCAATGGCCGTGACGCCGTTTCTGCGCACGGCTACGATCGTTGTGCCTTTGAGTTCCATAATGCCTCCTATTCAAAGAATTCGGATCTGTGCGATTCGATATGAGCGAAAGAACGCTCCGAATACCCGAGCTTGTCGGGCTTCCTCTGTTTCGGTTTTTTCTCGAGGGGTTCCATCATCGCGAAATTGGCGTGCATGGGCTCGAGTTTTCCGCCCGCATGGGCGATGTGGCTTCCCAGAGATCCCAGCATCGTTTTCTGAGAAAAGTCGGGCATCGGCCTTCCTCTGAGCTGCGCCGCCAGGCTGACGGCGGCCACAAGACCCGACGCAATGGATTCCACGTAGCCTTCCACACCCGTCATCTGGCCTGCGAAGAAGATACCCGGCCGGTCGATCCACTGGAAGTGATCGTCCAGGATCCCGGGCGACTGGAGATAGGTGTTGCGGTGCATGACGCCGTATCTCGCGAAACGTGCGTTTTCGAGACCGGGGATCATGGAAAACACTCTCTTCTGCTCCCCGAACTTCAGGCGTGTCTGGAAGCCTACGATATTGTACAGGCTCCCCGCACGGTCGTCCTGCCTCAACTGGACCACGGCGAAAGGCCTGCGGCCCGTTCTGGGATCTGTCAGGCCCACAGGACGAAGAGGTCCGTAGGCGATCGTCATGGGGCCGCGCTGGGCCATCGTCTCGATGGGCATGCAGCCTTCGAACACGCTTGGATCCTCCTCGAAGGAATGAAGCGGGACCGTTTCCGCGGATACGAGGGCCTCGTAGAAGGCCATGTATTCTTCCTTCGTCATGGGACAGTTCAGGTAGTCCGCTTCCCCCCTGCCGTATCTCGTCGCCCGGAACGCGATGCCCATATCGATGGAATCGGCTTCCACCAGCGGAGCGACGGCGTCGTGGAAATGAAGGATCCCTTCACCGAATGCACGGGAGAGCTCGTCATACAGCTCACCGTCTGTCAGAGGTCCCGTCGCGATGATGCAGGGCGCTTCAGGGATCGTTTTCACTTCCTCGCGGAACACCCGGATGAGCGGTTCAGACTCGATCCTGTCCGTGATATAGCGCGAGAAGATGTCCCTGTCTACGGCAAGGGCACCGCCGGCAGGCACGCAAGACGCGTCCGCAGCCTGCATGGACAGGCTGTTGAACAGTCTCAGTTCCGCCTTCAGGAGTCCGACCGCATTCTCCAACCGGACGGCACGCAGCGAATTCGAGCACACAAGCTCGGCAAACAGATCGCTGCTGTGCGCGGGGCTGCGTCTCACGGGTTTCATTTCATACAGATCGACGGGCACTCCCCTTCTGGCGAGCTGCCAAGCGGCTTCGCATCCTGCGAGGCCCGCACCGATCACTTTTACGGTTTCCATGGATCCAATTTTTCCCTTCGTTCAGTTCCGGGCATCAGTTGAAGAACCACCATGTCGGCATCCAGCGCAGACACTTCGCGTAGACCCTGGGGATCGGAAGACCCGAAAGCACAGGGTAGAACGCGACGAACAATACGACTACAATGATCGCGTACACGAGCAGGATCTTCTTCGTCCTTGCCGGATCAGCTTCCATCCTGCTCCGGATGAACAGAGTGATCGCCAGGATGAAGAACGGCACGCTGCCGAAATAGTGATAGATGAACATCGAGCGCGGAACGAGGACCCAGGGCAGGTACTGGGAACCGTAGCCTGCCAGGATCCACCAGCTCTTCTCAGCACGGAATCCTTCCCTGAAGCAGCGGACGATCAGCCAGATCATGGCCACGGTGCCCGCCCACCAGACAGCAGGATTGCCGAAGGAAGAGATGCATCCGATCCATCCGGACTCCAGATACTTGGCCTGATAGTACCACATGGGCTTGATGAGGAGCGGCCATTGATACCAGGGAGACTTGAAGAAGTGATCGTCCACGAGGGTCGAATGATAGTTCAGCATATATTTCTGGTTGTCCAGGATCACCTTGAAGTCGAATCCGTTCTTCATATAGGGCAGATAGGACAGGCAGTAGATCACCGCGGGGATCAGGACGAACACAAGGACGCACCAGGCGAGGATGACGGCTGTGCGTTTCGCGAAATTGCCCGAGAGACGTTCCTGATCCTCTTCGGAAACGCCTTCGACCTGTCTGCGGGACATGAGCACCGCCTCCCGGGTCTTCATGGCGAGATGGAAGAAGAACATGACAGCCAGGCCCGCGCCGGAGTACAGGCAGGTCCACTTGCTGGCCGCGCCGAACCCGAAGAACAGTCCGCTCAGGCCCAGATCGAGCAGGAGCTTCCGAATCGGCGTCCTGTGATAGTTCCTCTGCATGAAGCGCAGCATGAAATACATCATGAGCATCGTGAAGAAGACGCTGTAGGAGTCGATCGTCGAGATGCGCGTCTGCACGAAGTGCATGAAGTCGAAGGAAAGAAGGAACGTCGCGATCCAAGCATAGCGGGAGTCGCGGAAAAGCGCTTTTCCGAGCAGGAACATGACGGGGAGCATGAGCACGCCGATGAGGGTGCCCGTGAATCTCCATCCGAAGGGCGTCAGACCGAAGATCCGGATGCCCACGCCGATCAGGATCTTGCCCAGCGGCGGGTGTGTGATCTCGTATACGGATTCATGATGGATCAGCTCCCATGCGGTCCGTGCGTGGTAGATCTCATCGAAATAGGTGGCGTTGTAGAAACTCTCGCTCTCGTAGTAGAGATCCTGTTCGTCGAACGCGCAGAAAGGCCCGTATTCCCTCTCTGCCGCACCGATCACGTTCTGGATCGGGATCACGTTCCCGTCCCCGTCCCTGAAGAAGATCTCATGCAGCCGGTAGATCGGCATCTTCACGGTGAAGCGTACGTAGCGCATGTCGGAAGGCACGGCGAGTTCGTCGGAGAACCAGCGGAAGACGTCGCCCCCGCGGTTATGATCCATCATGTACAGTTCACGGATATAGGACCAGCTGCTGCCGTCCGTGCTTCCCTCCACGTCGATGACGGCGGAGTTGTAGCACAGACCACGGTACGTCCAGAGTTCGCGGACTTCCGTATGTTCATCCCCCAGATCCACCGTCACGGTTTCTTCGGGAACGCTCGTTTCCCAGTAGGTCTTCGGCGTGGAGTTGCTGCCCAGATAGATGAAAGCCAGTACGGCATAGGCGACGGTCACAAGGATGAGCGGAAGGACGTCCTTCTTTTCGGGAAGCGATTCGCGCGGAGGATCCTTTTCGTTCACCTTGCGCGCAGCATAGGACAGAACGGCCTGCCTCCTGTCTTCCTCGCTTTTTACGGCGAAATGAGGCCAGAGCGGGAGTTCTTTCCTTCCCCAAGCCTGCCGCACGGCGTCGACGGCCATGACTGCGAATCCGACGACGTTCAGAAGGCTTACGAGCATGCTCGACCAGTGACCGTCGGGCAGATACTCGTTTGCGAGGACCAGAGACGTGTTTGCAAACAGGGTCGTCGCAAAGAACAGGAAATAGACGAGCAGGTTCTTCCGGCGGGTCAGTACGTATCCGATGAGGAGGATCGCAAGCACCGGGAAGAGATAGCGTTCATGCATATAGCAGCCGAGCGTATAGATGCCCGTCAGGAGAAGCGATACGTGAAGGAACAGCGAATCCCTGTCTTTGTTTTTGAACGACGTCACGAAATAGAGGACGACGCTTGCACCGATCCCGAGATAGCCCCAGAGTTTCAGGGTGAGTCCGAGGAAGCGGTTCGTATCAGGCTTCCAGAGCCCGCCGATCAAGGTCATGAAGTTGCAGGCGGAAATGGAACCGTAGGGATAGGATCCGAGAGTCGAGAGATACAGTCTCACGATCCAGGGACCTTCCTGGCGTCCCCAGAACGGAAGGATCGCGAGGAAGCCCGCCCCAAGGCCGGCTGCAAGGCTCTTGACGAAGATCAGAAGGGCCTTCTTCCAGCCTTCCTGCTGCCAGAACTTCACGAATACGACGAGGAGTGCGGGAGCTGCGAGCAGCATCTGGGGCTTCATCAGGGTGCCCAGCACGAGAAGGACCGACGAATACAGGATCTTATTGTCGTACAGCCAGTACAGATAGACGATCATGACGAGCGCCAGTACGGAATCGATCTGTCCGAAGCAGGAAGAGTTGAACCATACGGCCGGCATGAAAGCATACAGCAGACTTACGGCAAGAGCGAATCCGGGTGCGGATCCCTTCTTTTTCGCCAGTCTGAACAGGAGTATGCAGGTCCCGAGATCGGCGAGGATCGGAGGGATCTTCATCAGGGCCATGTTCAGGGTCGATCCCAGTTCTATGCCGAACAGGGCGCGCAGCGCGCCGAACAGCCACAGCACGTACAGATACAGCGGCGGATAGTCGCAGAAGGACGTCGTCTCATAGAACTTCCACGGACCGCTCGTCAGCATCGTGTCTCCCCAGTACATCCAGCACGCCATGTCGTTTGGATACCCGTATACGAGAGGCGCTAGGATCAGGCGGAGCGCACCGGCGAAGATCAGGCCGAAGACAAGACCCATACGGGCTGAACGCCATACTTCACCGTCGTCTCCGACAGTGTTTTCCTGAACGAAATACGAACGGAAAGTAAAGAACAGGAAGAGGGACACCGCGCAGAGCGCGATCATAGGCCAGAGGAACTTGACACCGCTGTCGTCCGAAGACGCTGACTGGCTTTGGGAAGGATCCTGCATGGCCTGCGCTACGGACTGAACGGTCGCCCCGGCGGGCACTGCAGACGCGTCGATTTTCTCCAGTCTGGCATCGTCGAAGCTTGCCGTGCCTTTCGATTCTCCCGAATACCCGCCGACACGCAGATACAGCGTGACTTCGTTCTGTCCATCCGCAGTCTCGAAATACAGCGTTTCGAGCAGCCACTCTCCCGCCGTGTCATACACGCCTTCGGTATGAGCGAAGCAGTTTTCTACGGACAGATTGGCTCCCCAGCCTTCCGAGATGTCTTCCGCCAGGACATAAGCCGAGAAACGGTAGACCGAATTTGGCTCTACCGGGACCGTCTGGAAATATCTCGCATCGTTCATCCATACGTTCCGGATCCGAATGCAGGACGCGCCGCTGTGTGCGTTTTCCGAGAGCGAATACTCAGTCGCTTCCTCGTCCGTATACCAGGCGCCTGCGTTCCATCCGGAAGGCAGTCCGGATGCGCTCTCCTCGAAACCCGGATTCACCAGCAGATTCTCATCGTCCGCCGAAACGGCAAAAGCACCGGCAAACAGCACCAGCACCAGGATGATAGCCAGGGCGGCAAACCCTCTGTTACGTCTCATATATCCTCCTGCGGAGAGGAAACCATTCAAAAACGGTTTCCCGTTCCATGTGAATCGCATTTATTTACGGCTCGCTCTCCAGTTCCGGATGAAAGTCTCCCTGTGCCATCTGCACGGGCCGTATTCGTCCAGAGCCGCCATATGGTCTTTCGTACCGTATCCTTTGTGTTTCGAGAAGCCGTACTGCGGGAATTCCTTATCGATCTCCTCCATCCAGTGATCCCTCGTCACCTTGGCGATCACGGAAGCGGCGCCGATCAGATAGCTGAGATCATCCCCGTGGATGATCCCTGCCTGGGGCATGGAGACGTCCAGGTCCTTCTCCGCGTCGACAAGCAGGAAATCCGGCTGCACGCAGAGAGCTTCCACCGCCCGTTTCATGGACAGACGGGATGCAGCCTTGATGTTGATCGCGTCGATCTCGTCAGGCAGAGCGTATCCAACGGCCCACGCCAGCGCCTTCTCCTTCAGGATCGGAAACAGCGCTTCCCTTTTTTTCTCCGTAAGCTTCTTGCTGTCCCGCACGCCCGGTATGATGGAGTCTTCATCCAGCGGCAGTACGATCGCGGCCGCGACGACGGGTCCCGCAAGCGGTCCCCTTCCCGCTTCGTCCGTCCCTGCGATCAGACGGTAGCCTTTCGCCAGGAGTTCCCTTTCATAGGCGAGGATGTCCTTATCCATTCTGTCCCTCCTCTTCGGGAAGCTCCCAGGTGACGCGTCCCAGTTTGCCGGAACGGTATTCCTGCAGGATCATCTGGGCTCCTCTTTCCGGGTCGTGGGCTCCGCCCCTCAGGATCCATCCCCTCTTCCTGCAGATCGCTTCCAGGATCTCTTCAGGCGTCTCGGGAAGTTCTTCCAGACGGTAGCGCTCCAGGATCAGTTTCGGGAAACGCTGCGCACTCTCTCTCAGGAAAGAGATGCATACGCTGTAGGGATCGGCCGCGTTCTCTCCGATCGATCCCACATAGGCGAGATGATTTGCGTGTTCCTGGTTCTCAAGTTTGGGCCAGAGCACGCCGGGACTGTCCACGAGTTCGAGATAGGATGAGATCCGGATGACCTGTGTTCCCCTCGTGAGGCCGGGGATGTTCGCGGTGCGTGCCGCGGCTGAACCTGCGAGCGTGTTGATGATCGTGGATTTGCCCACGTTGGGGATCCCGACGACGAGCGCGCGGAAAGTCTTGCGTACGTTCTTCGTTTCAAGGAGGCGCTTCGCTTCGGCTTCGGTGGAGGTCCGGATGAAATCGAGGATCTCTTTCCGCGCCGAACGCTGGGTTCCGGTCGAGCCGATCGCGAACCAGCCGCCTTCCGTATACCGGCGGATCCATTTCTGCGTAGCGGAAGGATCCGCAAGATCGCATTTGTTGAGGACGAGGATCCTCTTCTTGTCTCTGAACAGATCGTCGAAATCGGGATTCCTGCTGGCCGCGGGGATCCTGGCGTCCGCGATCTCCAGGACAAGATCGATGGCTTTGAGCTTGTCCTGCATCTGTCTGCGGGCTTTGGCCATATGGCCCGGGTACCACTGTACGCTCATGGTCTCATCCTTTCACAGAGATACAACTAGTATAACACATTTCCAAGGTCAGAGAAACCTCACGCAGAAAAGCAAAAGACCCGGTCCGCATTCACGGACCGGATCTGCAAGGTATTCGGTTATTCTCCGCCTTCACCGGGATCTTCGGGCTGAGGATCGGGAGTCGGTTGAGGGGGCTCAGCGGTCGGAGCCTGGGTAGGTTGAGGTGTCTCACTGGGCTTTGTAGGCTCAGCGGTCGGAGCCTGGGTAGGCTCCTGGGTAGGCTCAGAGGTAGGCGCCTGGGTAGGCTTCACAGTCTCTCCCGGGGTCTTCGTCGGCTTCACAGTCTCTCCCGGAGTCTTCGTCGGCTTCGCGGTCTTCCCGGTCTTGGTCGGAGTGGCTTCGGGAGTCTCGTCCGGCGTGGGAGACGGAGACAGCGTGGGAGACGGTGACGGACTCTTCGAAGGATCGCCGTCCTTGGGATTGTAGTAGATCTTAGCCGCGATGGCGGGATACGTGTCGTCGAAGAGTTTCACACGGCGGATCTCGTTTCCATCAGCGTCCTTGTAGATCTTATAGGACGTGCACTTGATGCCGGAACGGGCTTTGACTTCCGTTGTAGTGCCGCGGGGCTGTTTGGAATACGGTACGTAGGACACCGTGGTGTTCGCGCCGATATAGCCCGTCGTCTCGACTTCGATGTCGATCGTCTCACCGTTGGGAAGCGGTTCGCCGTAGATCTGTGCCGTGACGGTGAGCTGCTTCAGGTCGACCGTCATGACGACGACGATGGGCGAAGTCTTGTTGTTCTTGAAGCAGAAGTCCTTATGGCCGTAATCCACGGTCGCGTCGCGTCCGCGTCTCAGGTAGCCCAGTTCATAGGAATGGGTAAAGCGCTGCGTGATCTCCAGATCCGACATGGCCACCGCGTTGAACAGTGTGCCGGAGACCTGGCAGATGCCGCCGCCGAGTCCGCTTTCGGTGCGGTCGCCGCCGACGATGACGCCGGCGGATCTGAATCCGCGTTCGGACGTGCGCTCACCTACGACGCCGTTGAAGGAGAACTCCTCGCCGGGCTGCAGGATCGTACCGTTGATGATCGAGCATGCCAGGCTGATGTTGCTGTTGCGGTTGTATTCGTTCGTCAGTTTGGTCGTGAAGGATTTGATCAGGGTGAACTGTCCCTGCAGGCTTTCCACCGTCTCTTCAGGCTGTGTCTCTTCGAAGACCGCTTCCACGACGCCGTCGTCACGGTCCGTGATCTCTTTGGAGACCTCCTGCCAGAGTTTGTCGCCGTCGACTTTCAGTCCGGGTTCCCCTTCCTGGTACACGAAGCGCTCGTCTTCGGGTTTCGTCGCGTCGAATTCGACGAGTTTGGCGTTCACGGGCTCTTTCGTCAGAGACTGAGCCAGTTCCCGCACCTTTGTCTCCAGAGAAGAAGGATCCACGCTGATCTTCGTCGTGAGCTTGACGGGGTTCGCGGAAAGTTCGGCGATGTATTCGATGCGGGAATCCTCAGTCCCCGTCCTTCCGATCTGCATGGCCTTGTCCAGGACTTCCTCGGCGTCGCTGGAGACCATGTCGGGCGTTACGGAAAACACGGTGGATTCATCGCCGTATTTCACGGTCACGTCCAGAGCGGAGACCGTCTCCTTCTGTGCATCCAGGATCTTCTCGAGAGCTTCCGCCTTCGTCAGGCCGCCGAGAGAGAACCCGTCGACGTATACGCCTTCATAGAAGGTCGATTTCTCATCCACGGGAAGCATGGGATCCTGCGCACCGGCGGGCAGCGTCGTGGAAGGCGCGGCTGTATAGGAGATGATGGGATCCACGGGAAGAGGCTGACTGCTGTTTCTGTTCAGCAGAGAGCGGACCAGGAAAAAACCGCCCGCGAGAACTGCGACTGCAGCAGCGGAGATCGCGGCGATCCGGATCACGGGCTTCCTGCCGGGGACCTGGGGCTCGCCGGTGTCCTGTTCTTCGGACACCTTTTCGTCAGGCTGCTCTCCAGCCTCCCGTTTCTTGGGCTCCTCGCTCTCCTTAGGGAGTCCTTCCGTTCCCTCGTTACCGGCAGAAACGGCCTCCTCGACGGCATCCTGCGGCTGATCAGGTTCCTTGCCGTTCAGGATCTCTTCTTTTCTTTCTTCTGTATCCATTACAACCTCACATCTTCGGATCAGAGGATCCGAAAGACAATGTATTGATCTTGAATCATCAGCCGTCACCCGCCCCGCAGGATCCTGCAGGACACGGTCCGGCTGCTATTATAGTACCCCTAAACGTTCTGTCTGTCAAAGTGAAAGACAGATGCGGTGAGAATGCAGGCCGGTCCCCTTATCGGAAGTCCACGGGGATCTCATGTTCCAGTTTCGCATTCCAGGAATGAGTCTTCGTGTATTTGAGGATCTTGGCCAGTTCCTTCACGTCTTCTTCGAGCTGCGTGTACAGCTCGGTCATTTCCTTCGTGCATTTGCGAAGGTCCTTCAGTTCTGCTTCCCTCGCGTTCTGGATGACGTGTTCTGCGGACTGCTCCGTGTACTTGTCATACAGTTTCTTCAGTTTCTCGATCTCCTTGTCGATCTCGTCCCTGAGATCATAGACCTCCTGGTCGTAGATGCGGTACTGCACGTCCGGGTCGATCGTGGGTTTTGGCGTGGGAGTCGGGGACGGTGTCGGTGTCGGGGTCGGCGTAGGCTTCGGAGTCGGCGTAGGTTTCGGGGTCGGGGTCGGTGTCGGCTTCGGAGTCGGCGTAGGTTCCGGAGTCGGTTCGGGAGTCGGTTGTGGAGCAGGCGTCTCTTCGGGTGTCACAGTCGGATCGGGAGTCGATGCAGGCGTCTCTTCAGGTACCGGACTAGGCGTGGATGCCGCATCCGTGGTCCCGGGATCCGGATCCTTGTCCTCGTCACCGTCCGGTACATCATACGCCCCTCCTCCCGGCATGGACCGGCTTCTCGGAGGTGTGACGCCCGGCACGTAGGTCGCTCTGGCCCTGTCGTTGTCCAGGATGGGATCCATGGCTTCCAGCATCTTATCCGCTGTTTTGAGGTGCTGATCCGCGTTCATCCAGGCCCATTCCCACTTCGCGTAGTCCGGATCGTAACGGAAATGGCGCAGCACGTTCACTCCGTAGATCTCACGGATGAGCTTGACGCGTCTGGGTTCGTTCGTCAGGATGAATCCCCAGTTGTAGATCATAGCTTCGGTGCCGCCGATGGAGTACATGCCAACGTTTTCGGGATCCAGGTTGTAGGCGAAGACCGCGAGGGCCGCGGTCTGCTGGGCCGTGAGGTTCGTGTACAGGTTCTTCGTCGAGGCGATGATCTGGGGCACGGTCACGAGCAGGTTCTCGCTCTTGAGCTTGCGGAAGATCGTGAGCAGCATGTTCTTTTGACGGTTGATGCGATTCTGGTCGCCGGCGAACTTGGCCGCGATGTTCTTGCGCACGCGCAGGTAGTCCAGAACGCCCTGGCCGTCCAGGTGCTGCGGACCGGCCTCATAGGAACGGTCCACCATGGAGAAGTTCATCTCGATGTCGTAATCTACGCCGCCGATGGAGTTCACGAGTTCCTTAACGGTGGGCATGTCCACGGCGTAATAGTAATCGACCGGGACTCCGCCCAGCATCCAGGAAGCCGCTTCACAGACCTTCCTGAAACCTCCCTCGGTAGGCCAGCCGCCTCCGCAGTTCAGGGACGCGTTGATCTTATACTTTCCCTTGACGCCGGGGATCTCCGCGTAGGTGTCGCGCGGGATGGAGATCATGTCGACCTTGTTCTCGTCGAAGTTGATGGCGAGGACGAGCATGACGTCCGCATGGTAGTCGTGCTTGCCTTCCCAGGTCTCGCGTTCAGGCGCATAGTCGACGCCGATCAGCAGCACGTTCACGATGTTCTTCATTTCGGAGAAGTCCGCCTGTTCCTGGAGCGCCAGGTACGGGTCGATCGTGGGCGTGGGACTCGGAGAAGGCGTGGGCTCCTCAGTCGCGTCCGGTTCTTTCGAAGCCTGAGGCGTCTTTGTGGGAGCGGGCGTGACGGCCGCCGCCGGCGAAGCCGTGGCGGAAGGCGCCATCGTGAAGAGGGACGCGGGATGCCAGACGATGCGCCAGGCCAGCATGAAGCCTGTCAGCGCGAGCAGGAGGATGACGCCGATCACGACGGCGATCGTGATCTTCTGCCTGCGCGTAAGACGGGCGAATACGGCCCCCAACCTGAAATCTTTCAGTTTCCGGATGAAACTGCGCCTTGAATCGCCGGTCTTCTCAGCAGACGATTCTGCAGGTATATCTATTTCAGCAGGAGCCGTCTGTTCCTCCACGGCCGATTCCCTGATCTCGGGTTTCTGATGATCTTCTTTCTTTTTCTTTTTGGACATCTGTCCGGTCCTTTCTCGTCCATTCTGTCTATCAAACACAACATATTGTCGTTCAATGAGGGATTATAGCACTACAGGACGGATCATTCAACTTACGATACGCAAAGAAAACCGCAGCCTGAATTGTGCAAAACGGCACCTTCCCTCCGACCCGGAAGCGTTGCTGCGGAACGGACGGAGTATTGACACGCGGACTCGTTTCCGATATAATATGACAGCTTGTCATATGACAGAGTGTCATTCAGGAGAAACAGATGCCTACAGATACGTATTTCAGACTCCCGGAAGAAAAAAGGGAAAAGATCCGTTCTTCGATCCGGAGAGAATTTGCGCGTGTCCCCTATGAGGACGTATCCATAAACCGGATCGTTCACGATGCGGAGATCTCACGCGGGAGCTTCTATCAGTATTTCGACGGAAAGGAAGACATGTTCCGGTACCTGCTGCAGGAATACCAGGGCTTCTTTATGCGCTGCGCACGGCAGGACATGGAAGCATGCGGCGGAGATCCTTTCGCTTTCACGCTTCGGCTCTTCGACAGGATCGTGGAACTCATTTCACAGTACAGGGACGAACTCCCCTATTTGCGAAATCTCATCGGCAATCTCCGCTTCCAGGATTTCCATCTTCTTCGCGCAGTCTTCGAAACGGGCAGCGCGGAACACGAAAAGATCCTTGCGAAAGCGGATACCCGCGCATTCAGAGACAGGTCGGAAGAATCCGTCCGGATCGCGGAGGAGATCCTTCAGTCCGCGCTCCATCAGTCCGTATGCAGGCTCCTGTGCCGCGAAACCGAAGACAGTCCCGGATCCGAGCGTGTCCATCTGGAAAAAACGCTCGCCCTTATCGCGGAGGGCATCGCTGAAAAGGAGGTGACGTCATGCTAGCCAGATTCTCGGTGCGCAAGCCCTTTACCGTCCTTGTGGCGGTCGTTCTCATCCTCGTTCTGGGATACGTATCCTTCACCAGGATGACGCCCGACCTCTTCCCGAGCATGGATTTCCCCTACGTCGTCGTCATGACCGTGTATACCGGTGCGACTCCCGAAAAGATCGAAAGCGAGGTCACGAAGCCCATTGAGCAGGCCGCGGCCCGTCTCGACGGGATCCGGGAGATCGAATCGACATCCTCCTCCAATTACTCCACAGTCGTGCTGCAGTTCGCGGAAGACGTGAACATGGATGCCGTGACGATGAATCTCAGGGAAAGCCTGGACCGTCTGGCCTCCTCATGGGACGACAGCATCTCCACCCCCACGATCCTCAAGATCAATCCGGACATGCTGCCCGTCAACGTCTCGGCCGTCGCCGTGGAAGGCTATGACACGATCACTCTCTCCTCGTTCGTCCAGGACACCCTCCTGCCCCAGCTGGAAGGCATCGACGGCGTGGCGAGCGTATCCCTTTCCGGCATCGTCAGCGAGAGGGTCAACGTGGTCATCAGCCAGGAAAAGCTCGACGCCCTGAATCAAAAGCTCCAGGACGCGATCGACGCCCAGTTCGAAGCTCCCGAACAGGAGATCCTGAAAGCGCTTCAGGAGATCGACGAGAACGTAGGCAAGCTCGACACCGGCAGACAGCAGATCGATTCGGGTTACTATCAGATCAACAAGATGGAAAAAGAGGCTACGTCCCAGTTCGACGAGGCTCAGGCCCAGATCGACGCCGGACGCGCCCAGCTCCAGCAGGCCTACGATATGGCCCGCGAAGGCACGCTGCGCATGGCCTCCTATCTCCAGGCCGTCGCGACAAGGGAGATCTACCAGCAGGAACTGAACCGGATACCTCTTCTGGATCCCACCGAAGAAGAAGCCGCACGGGCTGAAGAACTCCGCGGTCTGATCGCCGACCTCGATGCCCAGATCAAAGCGGCGGAAGCCGATCTTCCCGATGCCGAGCAGATCGAAGCTGCTCAGCAGTTCCTTCTCACCTATGAGGCCCAGGTCCAGGCGCTTGATGAGGCCCAGGCTCTCCTGGACGAGAAAAAAGCCGAAGCCGAAGCACAGATCCGCAACGCCCGCAACCAGCTCTACAACGGTTCCAAACAGCTCAACGAAGCGGAGGAACAGCTGGAAACGGCCCGCAGTGAACTTGACAACGCGACGAACGAACTGAACGACGCCCGCAAGACGGCGAAAGACTCCACGGACGCCAGGGACATCGTGACGATGCAGACCATCGCCAGCATCCTCGGAGCGCAGGATTTCTCCATGCCCGCCGGCTACGCATCCGACAGACACGATACACAGTGGATGGTCTACGTCGGCGATTCTCTGCAGAGCGCGGAAGAGCTGGAAGGCCTGTTCCTGTTCGATCTGAAAATCGAGGGCGTGGATCCCATTTATCTCAGGGACGTCGCGGACATCTCCGTCGTGAACAACGCCGCGCAGACCTATGCGAAGATCAACGGAGAAAATGGAGTGCTCCTGACTTTCTCCAAACAGAGCAACTACGCGACCGCGACCGTCTGCGACAATATCACGAAGACCTTCCGTTCGATCGAGTCATCCTATGAGGGGCTTTCTTTCAGCCCCCTGATGGATCAGGGAGACTACATCCACATCGTCATCAATTCCGTACTGCAGAACCTGCTGATCGGCGGCGCGCTTGCCGTCGTGATCCTTCTGTTCTTCCTCTGGGACATCCGGCCGACCTTCATCGTCGCCTGCTCGATCCCGATCAGCGTCACTTTCGCGATCGTGCTCATGTACTTCTCCGGCGTGACACTGAACATCATCTCCATGGCGGGTCTCGCGGTCGGCGTCGGCATGCTCGTGGACAACTCGATCGTCGTCATCGAGAACATCTATCGGCTCCGCAGGAACGGAGCCACCGTCTTCCGCGCCGCGATCTCGGGAGCGGTCCAGGTCACAGGCGCAATCACTGCCTCCACCCTCACGACGGTCTGCGTATTCGCGCCCATCGTCTTCGTACAGGGCCTTACGAGGCAGATCTTCACGGATATGGCCCTGACCATCACCTACTCCCTGTTGGCGAGCCTGATCATCGCCCTGACGCTCATCCCCGCGATGTCCAGCGGCCTTCTTGCCAGGATCAGCGGAGGGAGCCGGCTGGGACTTCTTGACAAGCTTGCCGAGGGATACGCGAAAACGCTGTCCTTCACGCTCCGCTTCAAGTTCATCCCCCTGGTCCTAGCCGTCGTTCTGCTCGCACTTTCCGCCCGCGCCGCCATCGCCAAAGGTTTCATCTATATCCCCGATATGGACAGCACACAGGTGACCGTCAGCATCACGCTGGACGAAGAAGCGACGCTGGACGAAAGCGCAGCCATGGCCGACCAGATCGCCGAGCGCTTCTCCGTGATCGAAGAGATCGAATCGATCGGCGTCATGCAGTCCTCCGGCATGGGCGGCATGCTCGGTCTTTCCTCCGGCAGAGGCGCCAGCAACCGTCTGTCCATGTACGTCGTTCTCAGCGAAGACAAGACACGGAGCAGCGGGGAGATCGCAAGACAGATGGAAAGCCTGTGCGAGGATCTCGACTGCGACGTATCCGTCAGCGGCTCTTCCATGGATCTCTCGGTCCTCACCGGTTCGGGGATCAGCATCAACATCTTCGGGGAAAGCATGGACGCTCTTCAGGATACGGCCAAAGGCATCGCAGAAAAGCTGGCTTCGGTCGAAGGGATCGATACCGTATCGGACGGTCTGGAAGATTCCGTGCCCGAATTCCGCATCCGCGTGGACAAGGAAGAAGCCATGAAGTACGGGCTCACGACAGCTCAGGTCTATATGGAGGTAGCCAAAGCCCTCACGAACGAGATGAGCGTCGCGACCGTGGAAGAGAACTCGAACCAGGTCGTTCTCGTGGGTTCCGAGAAAGGCATCTCGATTGAAGAACTGCGCAATCTGAAGATCAAAACGACGGATCCCCTCACACAGGAGAGCGGCACCGTCACCCTGAAGGAGATCGCCAATTTCGACGGTACCCACAGGAGCCTGCAGTCGATCAGCCGCACCGGCCAGCGGCGCTACATCACCGTCACTGCTTCCCTGAAAGAAGGCTACAACGTGACGCTGAAAACGGCGGAAGTCCAGAGGATCCTGAAGGATTTCGAACTGCCGGACGGCCTCAGGATCGAATTCGCAGGCGAAAGCGAGTCCATCATGGAAGCAATGAACGATCTCCTTCTGATGCTGCTTCTGGGCGTCGTCATCGTCTATCTCATCATGGTCGCCCAGTTCCAGTCCCTCCTCTCCCCCTTCATCGTCATGTTCACGATTCCCCTGGCCTTCACGGGCGGTCTCGCCGCTCTGCTGGCGGCAGGATTCGAGATCTCGATCGTCGCGATGATCGGGTTCGTCATGCTGGTCGGCATCATCGTCAACAACGGCATCGTTCTGATCGATCGGATGAACCAGCTGCGCGAAGAGGGCATGGAAAGACGCGACGCCGTCATCGAAGCCTGCAAGCAGCGGCTCCGGCCCGTCCTCATGACCGCTCTTACGACCATTCTCGGCCTCATCCCCATGGCTGTGGGCCGCGGCATGGGCTCGGCCATGATCCAGCCCGTGGCTGTCGTCGCGATCGGCGGTCTGATCTACGCCACGCTCATGACCCTTTACGTCGTGCCCGCGATCTACGACGCCTGGTGCAAACGGCCTCCCCGCGTCGTAAAGGCCGAAGATATGGAGATCGCGGACGACTGATCTCATTGCCCGCGGAAAACAAAAGACGGCATGGAAAACCATGCCGTCTTTCTTCATGCCGGATGACCGGCGCTTCGATCACAGGATATCGTTCTCGTAAAGAGGATAGCACTCGCAGAGAGCAAGGACGCGGGCCTTGACGCCTTCCACGGCTTCCTGCCCCTCGAAGACGAGTTTGGCGATGCAGTCGGCGATCTCGTCCATATCGGCTTCCTTCATGCCGCGGGACGTGACCGCGGGGGTGCCCAGACGGACGCCGCTAGTGACGTTCGGGCCTTTGGGATCACGCGGGATCGCGTTCTTGTTCGCGGTGATGTTCGCCTCGTCCATGAGACGCTCGAGCTTCTTGCCGGAGATGCCTGCGTTGCGCAGATCAAGGAGCATCAGGTGGTTGTCGGTGCCGCCGGAGACCAGCTGCACGTTGCGGGCGAGCAGTCCCTTGGAGAGGGCCTGAGCATTGGCGACGATCTGCTTCTGATACTCGGCGAATTCTTCGCTCAGAGCCAGCTTGAAGCATACGGCCTTGGCGGCGATGATGTGCATGAGCGGGCCACCCTGCGTGCCGGGGAAGATCGCCCTGTCGATAGCTTTAGCATATTCCTCCCTGCAGAGGATCATGCCGCCGCGCGGGCCGCGGAGCGTCTTGTGCGTGGTGGTCGTGACGATGTCGGCGTAGGGAACGGGGTTGGGATGCAGTCCCGTAGCGACCAGACCGGCGATATGGGCCATGTCGACCATGAAGAGGGCGCCGACCTTGTCGGCGATCTCACGGAAGCGCTTGAAATCGATCGTTCTCGGATAGGCGGAAGCGCCTGCCACGATCATCTTGGGCTTGTTCTCAAGAGCAAGACGCTCGACCTCGTCATAATCGATGAAGCCGTCCTCGTTCACTCCGTAAGGAACGAAGTTGAAGTATTTGCCGGAGAGGTTCACGGGAGAACCGTGGGTAAGATGACCGCCGTCGGACAGGCTCATGCCCATGATGGTGTCGCCGGGCTGCAGAAGAGCGAAATAGACGGCGATGTTGGCCTGTGCGCCGCTGTGGGGCTGCACGTTGGCGTGATCAGCGCCGAACAGCTGGCAGGCACGGTCACGCGCGAGATCCTCGGCGATGTCCACGTACTGGCATCCGCCGTAATAGCGGTGTCCGGGATATCCTTCCGCGTATTTGTTGGTCAGGTGGCTGCCCGCCGCCGCCATCACGGCGGGATGGACAAAGTTTTCGGAAGCGATCAGTTCGATGTGGGTCCTCTGACGCTCCAGTTCCTGTTCGAGTGAGGAAGCCAGTTCCGGATCTACGGAAGCGATGGTTTTCAGATCGATCATGTGCTTTTTCCTCCAGTTCTGTGTCGTCTGCGGCACGGCCGCCTGTTCGTTCTCAGATCTTTATCAGTCTGAATATCTATGTCGATGCGAAGAACAACCGGGAGCCCGGTCCTTACTTCGCAAGACGTTCCCTGATGTAGTCCAGGACTTCTCCCGTTGGGACGGATACCTGTTCAGCGCTGTCCATGCTCCGTACGTTCACGATCCCGTCACGGATCTCGTCGTCGCCCATGATGAGGGCGAAACGGCATCCGGTCTTGTCGGCGTACTTCATCTGGGCCTTCAGGCTGCGTCCGATGTGGTCCATGTCCGCCGCATAGCCTTCGGAACGGAGCTGCTGTGTCAGACGGAACGCTTCCTCCCTGGCCGCGGGGCCCAGAGGCGCGACGTACAGATCCAGAAGAGCCGGCTCTTCCTGGACCTTACCGTACAGTTCCTGAGCCATGAGAAGCCTCTCCATGCCCATGCCGAATCCAATGCCGGGAAGATCGGGGCCGCCGAGTTCCTTCAGAAGGCCGTCGTATCTGCCGCCACCGCATACGGTCGACTGGGCGCCGATGCCCGAAGCGATGACCTCGAACACGGTGCGGGTATAGTAGTCCAGTCCGCGCACGATGAAAGGATCGACGCTGTATTTGACGCCTCTCGCCTCGAGGTGGGCCTTCAGGCTGTCGAAATGGGCCCTGCAGTCATCGCAGAGACAGTCGATCATGTGAGGAGCGCCCTGTCCGATCTCATGGCAGATCGGGCTCTTGCAGTCCAGGATGCGCAGAGGATTCTTTTCGTAACGTGTCCTGCAGGTCTCGCACAGCTCGCCCAGATGCGGTCTCAGATACTCTTTCAGCTTTGCCTGATAGGCGGGCCTGCAATTGGGGCATCCGATGGAATTCAGATGGACCTCCAGCCCCGTAATCCCCATCTTCTCGATGACTTCCAAAGCGAGAAGGATCACTTCCGCGTCCATGGACGCGTCCTTTGCCCCGTAGACCTCGACCCCGAACTGATGGTGTTCACGAAGCCGTCCGGCCTGAGGCCTTTCATAGCGGAATACAGGAGAATTCAGATAATACATCTTCTGGGGCATGGGCGCGTTGGAGAGCTGATGCTCGATGAACGCGCGGGCCACGCCGGCGGTGCCCTCGGGTTTCAGGGTGATCGAACGTCCGCCCTTGTCCTCGAAGGTATACATCTCCTTCTGCACGACGTCGGTCGTGTCGCCCACGCCGCGCAGGAACAGTTCCGTATGTTCAAAAGTGGGAACGCGGATCTCCCGGAAACCGAATCTCCGGCAGGCGTCCCGCATCACGTTTTCCATCCTGTGCCACAGATACACTTCCTGCGGCAGTACGTCTTTTGTGCCTTTCGGCGCCTGTGTCAATGCCATGCTGTCCTCCCCGGAGCCTCATGGCTCCGTATTTCCCCATTAAACCAGAAACACTGCCGTTCGTCAAGGATAATAATCAGAGGTGGAGCCCCTCCGCGAGCAGCGAGAGAGAACTGCGGAAAACGTTGGCGCGTCCTCGAAGCAGGAGCTGGATGGTATGGGTCATGAATTCCCTGTCCTTACCGTTCATAGCTCTGAGCCTGTCGATGATGACCTTGGCCGTGTTCGCGCGGTTGGCAGACAGTTCCTTCAGCGTATGGCTCCCCGTCGCGTCCAGCGTATCGAAGAGGCCGTTGACGAGGGCTTTCCTGTCATCCATCGAAAGACCGTACAGCCAGGCATGGAGCGTCTGCTCCGTCTGCTGACTGGAGAATGCGAGCGCGTCGCCGTATACGAACTTGGTCCCGACGATCTCCCAGGTCATGCCGTCATGCTGTCCGATGCCCGTAGCGGTGGAGATCACGACCTTGAAGGACTCGACATGTTCCAGAAGGATGCCGACGACGGAGTTGCTCGGAAGAAGAGAGAAGACCCTGTCCTTGATCCTCAGATATCCTTCCTCCCCCGAAGGCTTGACGAGAAATCCGGGGCCGTCATTGTTGAAGACGCGGATGATCCTGTCCTGGACCTCCCTGGAACAGTTGGCGGCGGCATAAACCGCAAGATTGCCGCCTTTGCTGTGCCCGCAGACGTAGAACCGCATCTTGGGCGCAAGGGCCGCCTGCTCTTCCAGATATGCCACGGCGCATTCCTGTGCGGGAACGGTCGTCATGAAGCTCATGTTAAAGTTCTCGCGCCAGCCTGCGATCGTATCGTCGGTACCGCGGAAGATCACGGCCCGGTCGTAGGCGATGCCCGTGACCGTCATGGCCGCGAACTGCTTGGCTTCCTCATGCACCACGCTGTTCACGAAAGCGGAGAGCTTCAGATCCATGAACCGCTTCGATTTTCCGGCCTTGACGGCGAGATCAAGGATCGAATCGGGGATGATGAGACCCATCATCGCCTTTTCGCGGATATGCTTCCTGAAATATTCTTTGACCGCTTCTCCCAGAGTGACCGAACCTTTCCCTGATTCGGGAACGATCCCCTCCCAGTCCATATAGACGAGTTCGCTGAGGATCAGGTTGTCCACTTCGTTGAAAGGATACTCTCCGAAGGGAAGGTCTCCCCTCCATCCCAGATAATCAATGACGTTCGCTGCCATCTTTATTCTCCCTGCCTTCGAAAAAAGCGTCTCTTCTGTCCATGATCGAGTCGAATTCCCTCAGATAGACCTCGATCCCTTTCGGGTTCGGGAACCGTTCGTGCCGGTTCTCGGCGAAGATCATCTTTTTGCTGATGCCTCCCGCGCCGGCCGCGACCGTGGAATGGGTCTCTTCCATGATATCGATGTTGTACAGGCATTCGGTGCCGGGAAGCGCATACCCGACGTTCTCCAGATTGCCCGACATGTATTTCTGTCTGTAGAGGTAATACGGCCTCATGCCGCGGGACCGGGCGAATTCCCGTCCCATATCGACCATCTCCGCCACGGTTTCCCCGTCGGGAAGCGGGTACTCCTCCAGTTTCTCATGGAGCCTCGACGAATGCTTGATCGCGAGCGTATGGACCGTCACGTTCTGGAACGGGAGCGGTCTCAGGGCTTCGAAAGTGGATTCTGCCTCCCGGATCCCTTCTCCGGGAAGTCCCATGATCAGGTCGACGTTGACACAGCCGAAGCCCAGGGATTCCGCTTCCAGGAGCCGTTCCACGATCTCTTCCACCCTGTGCTGCCTTCCGATCACGTCCAGCGTCCCCTGCTGCATCGTCTGGGGGTTGATCGAGATCCTCTCGATCCCTTCGTCCCTGAGCATGGGCAGCATGCCGTTGTCCATCGTGTCGGGCCTGCCGGCTTCCACGGTCCATTCCACGGCACCGGGAAATGCCTTCCTCGCTTCACGAAGCACCCTGCGCAGCCTGTCCGTGCCGAGGACGGAAGGCGTGCCGCCTCCCATATAGACGGCGTTGGGCTTCTTCCCCGTCCTTTCGAGCAGTTCTCCCGCGCGGCGGACGTCCCGGATGAGTGTGTCCGTATAGGGATCCAGCCAGCGTCTCGCAGACGGATGGGAAAGATCGGCGCTCAGGAAGGAACAGTACAGGCATCGGGTCTTGCAGAAAGGTATCCCGATATACACGTCGCTCTCTTCATCGCGTCCGTACCGGTACAGGCCTTCCTGTGCTTCCAGGATCTCCTCCAGGAGCCCTGTCTTTTCGGGAGACACGTCCATCTCGTCCATCAGCCGTCTGGAAGCGGCTTCGGCTCCCCCTTCTTCTTCACGAAGCTGGCGCAGAAGCTTCGTAGGCCGGATCCCCGTAAGGGAGCCCCAGGGGAGCTCCTTCGGAAAGGCATCCTGCAGCGCCATGTACAGGGCGAGTTTGGCGCCTCTGCGGAGCCAGCGGAGGCTCAGCAGTCTGCTCTCTTCTCTGGCGGGATACTCGGTCCGCCATTGCCGGCTCTTTCCTTCCGAGGCGATGGTGATCTCATGGATCCACCGGTCCCCTTCGAGCACGGCCAGATGGGACACCGAGAGCCGCGGGATCTCGGATGAATCCGCGCGCACCGGTTCCATGGCAAAGAAAAGACGGAGAACGTTTTCCAGTTCTCCATAGACCTCTTCCCTGTTCGTTATGCAAAGGATCATATGATGCTAAAACCTCTTGCGGCTGTCGAGAAGCATGGTGACGGGCCCGTCGTTGACGAGCTCCACCTGCATATCCGCCTGAAACACACCTGTCTGTGTCGGTATATCCATCTGTCTGAAAAGATCGACTGCCTTTTCGTACCAGTATCTTCCCTGTTCGGGGGATGCGGCGTCCGAAAAGCTCGGACGGCGTCCATGTCTCGCGTCGCCCAGCAGCGTGAACTGGGAAACGATGAGGAGAGCCCCGCCGATATCCGTGACCGACAGGTTCATCTTTCCTTCCGCATCCTCGAAGACCCGCATGCCGGCCGTCTTGCGGACGATATAATCCAGATCGTCCTGAGCGTCGCCTTCCTCGACTCCGAGGAGCACGAGGAATCCCTGTCCGATTTCTCCGGTCACACTGCCTTCGACTTCGACTTTCGCGCGTCTGACGCGCTGGAGCACCGCTCTCATCCCCGCCCCTTTCTGAACACGTGGATCGTTTCGGGCATCTTGTTGAACTGGTGGATAAGGGCTTCCAGCTGATCCTTGTTCCGGATCTCCACACCGAGTGAGATCTCTGCGACGGGTCCCATGGCCTTGGCGTTCAGGCTCAGCATCTTCACGTTCAGGTTCATGGCAGCCATGGACACGTCCGCGAGAAGTCCCGGACGGTCCTGCATCTGGAGTTCGAGTTCCGCCTGATAGGAGCTTGAGGATTCCCCTGCCCACTCGACTTCGATGAAGCGGTCCAGTTCGAAATTGGTGTCGTTCAGATTGCTGCAGTCGGCACGGTGCACGGAAACGCCCCGGCCGCGGGTGATGAAGCCCACGATCGAATCGCCGGGCACGGGATTGCAGCAGTGAGCGAAACGGACGAGCATGTTCGCTTCGCCTTTGACGATGACGCCGTTGGAGACGCTCGTAACAAGAGGCTTCACGTTTTCGGGTCTGTCCTGCTGGAGCGCCTGCTCCTGCTGGATGCGGGCCTTCTCCGCTCTGTACTCCTCCATGAGGCGTGCGGTCACTCTTGCGGACGTGATGCCGCCGTAACCCACAGCGTTGTACAGGTCATCGATGGAAGACAGGCTGTGGCGCTTAAGAACGAGGTCGATCCATTCGGGACGCATGAGCTGGTTCCAGCTCACGCCGTAGCGCTGAACGGAAGCCGCGAGCATGGTCTTGCCGCGCTCGATGTTCTCTTCACGCTGTTCCTTCTTGAACCAAGCCCGGATCTTGCTCCTGGCCTGCGGGGTCTGGGCGATGTCCATCCAGTCGCGGCTGGGGCCCTTCGCGGCGTTCGACGTGATGATCTCCACGATATCGCCGGTCTGCAGAGGCGTCGCCAGCTGCGTCATGCGGCCGTTGATCTTCGCCCCGATGCATTTGTTTCCGACGCCGCTGTGGATCCTGTAGGCGAAGTCGATCGCGTTGGCTCCTTTGGGAAGGTCGAACACCTGTCCTTTGGGAGAGAACACGAACACGCGGTCGGCATACAGGTCGACTTTCAGGGTGTCGATGAACTCCATGGAGTCCGACGTTTCGTTGGACCATTCCATCACATTGCGGAGCCACTGGAGCTTGCTGTCTAGGTCCGTCGTATCGGTACGGTTTTCCTTGTATTTCCAGTGCGCGGCGATGCCGTACTCGGCTGTCCTGTGCATCTCGTGGGTACGGATCTGCACTTCGAAAGCCTGCCCGAAGGAACTCACGACCGTCGTATGGAGCGACTGGTACTGGTTCGGCTTGGGCATCGCGATATAATCCTTGAAACGGCCGGGCATGGGCATCCAGTGGCTGTGGATGTCACCGAGGGCGGCGTAGCATTCCGGTATCGTGTCCACGATGACGCGGATCGCAAGAAGATCATAGATCTGTTCGAAAGGCGTATTGTTCTGCATCTTCTTGTAGATAGAGTACAGATGCTTGGGCCTTCCGTCGATCACGAGGTTCTGGATGGGCTCGTCCTTGAGGCAGTTCCTGACCTGCTGGCAGAGATCGGAAATGATCGCCTCCCTCTCCTGCCTGCGCATGGAAATGAGGCTGACCAGTTCATGATACTTCTCCGGCTCCAGATACTG
The DNA here is from genome assembly GCA_016281935.1 of Bacillota bacterium. GTDB lineage: Bacteria > Bacillota > Clostridia > Christensenellales > UMGS416 > JAEEJN01. Next base: position 25,254 of record JAEEJN010000105.1, read on the forward strand.
GAAGGAAAGATCCTCCAGCTCCCATTTCAGGTTGTAGATCCCCAGGCGGGACGCCAGAGGCGCGAAGATGTCCATGGTCTGGCGTGCGACCCGCTGCTGCGCGTCCTTGGAACGCACGCCGAGCGTGCGCATGTTGTGCAGCCTGTCGGCAAGCTTGATGATGACGACGCGGATGTCCTTGGACATGGCGACGATCATCTTTCGGATGCTCTCCGCCTGATACTCCTCGCGGCTGTCGTAATTGATCCGGGTCAGATGCGTGACGCCTTCCACCATGTCCGCGACTTCGGGGCCGAAATGCTCGCGCAGATCGTCGGTCGTCACGTCCGTGTCCTCCACGAGATCGTGGAGCAGTCCCGCTGCGATCGTCGGAGAATCCATGCCGAGGGACAGCATGATCCTGGCTACGGCCACCGGATGCTCGAAATAAGGCTCACCGGACTCACGCACCTGTCCTTCATGGTGGACACGCGCGTATTCGTAAGCGGATGAGATCAGTTCCAGATCCAGCTGCGGATAATCCCGCTTGATCGTATCCAGCAGCGATTCCTGGGGGACGGCGTATTTCATGGTATCAGAATGGCATGCCTGGTTCTTTCTCCAGGCCCTGCAGTTTGCGGAAAGTCTTGCTCTCCTGCAGATTAAGTCCGCGGATGTTCTCGTTGAGCTTCATTTCCGTACGGGAGGTGTATTCGACGAGTCCGAGCTCCCTGAACACGTTCAGGGCCGCCCTGGACTTCCAGCAGTGTACGTTGAGGATGCGGGCAAGCCAGGTGATGTGGCCGATGCCTCCGTTGCCCGTATAGCCGTTCTGAAGAGCGTGGCGCAGTTTCTTGTAGGTCTCCCTGAACCATTCCACGTCCATATCCGGCACATACATGAGATGGGATACGGACATCTCCTCCGCCCCGATCAGGATCTCCCCGTCTCCCTCGCGGAAATGGCGGAAGAGATAGCCGGCTTCCTGACTGGACACGAGTCCGTCCAGCAGGACGATGCGCCGGTAATGCTCAAGTTTTACGTCCCAGAAGGAACGTCCCGCCAGAATGCAGTTCATGCCGGGTTCCACGGGCTCTTCCTGGGGAAGGATCAGCATGCCGTTGCTGCACACCCCATCCATCAGCGGATGATGTATCAGTTTCTGAGCGGCTTCGGGCGTGCCCGCGAACACGAGCGTTCCGAAAGCGGATTCCTGGAGCAGATAGACCGCCGTCTCGATGATGTCATCCATGATCTCGACGGATTCCACCATGTCCTCTTCCTGAAGGGACATCCAGAACCGGGTCCACAGGGCGTTGCGGAAATCGTCGGAAGACTGCCGCAGATACCTGTCGACTTCCAGCATCGACTTTCTGCTGTTCCATGTCTTGATCTGGCACTGGAGGGTCGAACGCCCGCGCCATTCGTTCAGCGTGGGGACGCAGAGCACGTCATAGTTCCCGAGCATCCCGGGATAATTGACAGGCGGCTTCTGACGGAATGCCACCGCGTCCAGGATCATTTCCCCGCTTGTGAGACGGGCGGAAAAATGCTGGTTGCAGTCACCCATCGTGCGGATCACCTGGATGCCCGTATCGTGGACCCAGATGACGGGCGTGGGATTGCCGACGCCCATAGGGGACATCGACTCGATCTCCTCCACCAGCTGCGGTGTGATGTTCTGGAGCTCGCCGGTCGCGTCATAATAGGAATACGGGAAGAACAGCTCTTCCGGACAGGATTCGAGATAGGCGCAGAATTCCTCCGCGAAGGCGGCAGTCTCTTCTTCGTTGAGCGTTTCCATACCGGCTGCCTGCGCATGCCCGCCGTATCGGTTCAGATGTGCGGAACAGGCCTGCAGTGCCTCTACGATATTGAGGTTCGGAACGCTTCTCGCGGATCCGTAGAAGGACTCCTTGTCTTCCGATCCGCCGAAGAGCACAACGGGCCGGTGGTACTTTTCCTGAAGTCTCGAAGCCACGATGCCGAGGACGCCCGGAGCCCAGTTCCTGTTCCAGAGCACGATCCCGCGGACGTCGCAGAGACAGGTGCTGTCCATAAGGATCTGTTCGGCCTCAGCCATCATCTTCTGTTCGATCTCACGTCTGGCGCTGTTGTTGGCATCCAGATCGAGTGCGATCTGCCTGGCTGCGTCATAATCCTCGGAAACGAGCATCTCGACGCTTTTGGAACTGGAATCCATCCTGCCGCCCGCGTTGATCCTGGGCCCGATCTGGAAGCCCAGATGGCCCGCGGAAAGCTGCTGTCCGGTAAGGCCTGACACGTCCACGAGGGCCGACAGTCCGGGACGGAGCTTCTCGTTCATGAGTCGGATGCCCAGCGTCACGATCAGCCGGTTCTCGCCCTGAAGGGGCACAAGATCGGCCACTGTTCCCAGCGCCGCCAAATCGAGGAGCGTACTGGCGTATTCGTATCCGCCCAGAGCACACACGAGTTTCCACGCGACGCCGGCGCCGCAGAGACAGCTGAATGGATATTCGGGACAGCATCTGGGATTCAGGATGACATCCGCGTCCGGCAGTTCTTCAGGCGCTTCGTGATGATCGGTCACGACGACCGTGATCCCGAGTTCCTTGGCGCGTCCGATCTCCTCTTTGTTCGTGATGCCGCAGTCCACGGTCACGATCAGTTTCGTGCCCGCTTCCGCGATCTCGTCGATCGCGTCCATATGGAGGCCGTAGCCTTCCTCCTGCCTGTTGGGGATATAGTAGTCGACGTTCGCGTGTACGGAACGGAGATACAAGAGCAGGATACAGGTCGACGTGACGCCGTCGGCGTCATAGTCTCCGTAAATCGTGATCCTGTCTCCGTTGTCCACTGCGTCACGGATCAGCTCCACGGCTTTGCCCATCGAGTTGAACAGGAAAGGATTGTGGAAGCTTTCCAGGGTTGGATTGAAGAATGAATTGATTTTTTCAGGCGTGTCCAGGCCCCGATCCAGAAGGATCTCTGCCATCATGGGGGAAATGCCGGTTTCCGACGAGAGATTGGATATCTGTTCCGGGGTGCCTGTTTTTTCGTATCTCGGAATGTATCGAATCATGTTTCCTCCTCGTTGTACTGCCTTCCGATCGTGGAAAGCAGTCCTCCGTCCACGTATAGAATCTGACCGTTGATATAATCCGACGCCTCCGATGCCAGGAACACGACGGGGCCCATAAGGTCCCGGGGCGTGCCCCAGCGGTCCGCAGGCGTTTTGGAACGAACGAACAGATTGAACGGGTTGGCCCTGCCGTCCTCAAGAGGCTCGGACAGCGGGCGCGTCATGGGCGTCAGGATATAACCCGGCCCGATCCCGTTGCACTGGATGTTGTAGCGCCCGAACTCGCTCGCGATGTTCCGGGTCAGCATCCTGAGTCCGCCTTTGGCGGATGAATAGGCCGCGAGGGTCTCCCGGCCCAGCTCGCTCATGAGAGAGCAGATATTGATGATCTTTCCCCTGCCCTTTTCGATCATCCCGGGCAGGACGGCACGGCTCATGAGGAAGGGGCCGACGAGGTCGACGTCGAGGACCTCCCTGAAATCCTCGGTGCTCAGTTCCGTCATGGGCACTCTTTTCGTGATCCCCGCATTGTTTACGAGGATATCGACGGTCCCGAGGTCGGACGCAATCGAAGCGATCATGGCGACGATCTCGTCTTCACGGCTCACGTCGCAGACGTAGCCCTTTGCGCGTATGCCGGCGTCCGCGAACGCTTTTTCCGCCGCGAGGACGGACTCGGAACCGCGGCCGCAGAATGCGACGGCAGCACCAGCTTCCCCGAGTGCGGTCGCAAGACCGAAGCCGATGCCTTTCGTGGCACCGGTCACGAGGGCCACCTTGCCCTCAAGGGAAAAAGACGGGAGCTGCATCATGACCTCCGAATAAACGCGCAAGGTGCCTTGTCGGCACCTTGCGTCGCAGTTGATTCCAGTGCCGGAGCGGTACCAGAAGATTCTCTTTACTTCTTTTTGGAACTCCGCTGTTTCCTGTCGCGGCCTTCCTTGATCCTCTCAGCCCAGTTGCAGATCCTGGCCCAGAAGGGTCCGGACAGCAGGATGGAGGAATACATACCCGCGAAGATACCGATGATGATCGGGAGGGTGAACTCCTTCACGCTCGTTACACCCATGATATACAGGGCGCCTACGGTGAACAGAGTCGTCAGAGACGTATTGATCGAACGCATGAAGGTCTTCGTCACAGACTGATTGACGATATCTTCGCGCGTCATATGCGTCGTGTTCGTGCGGCGGAACTCGCGCACGCGGTCGAGCACGATGATGGTGTTGTTGATGGAGTAGCCCATGACGGTCAGAACGGCCGCGACAAGGGACGTGTTGATCTTCAGGTTCAGAAGGATCGTGACGGAGAGCATGACGAGGATGTCATGGAACTGGCCGAAGATCGTAGCGACGCCGGACCAGACTTCGAAACGGATCCAGATGTAGATCAGCATGAGGCCGGAAGCCAGGAGGAGCGCGGTGATCGCGTTCTTGATGAGCTCGGCGCCTACGACGGCTCCGACGGATTCGGCGGAAACGACGCGCATGTCGGGATAGACGGCGCGGACCGCTTCTTCGATCTCGGACGTAGATGCGAGCTGGGCGTCCCTGTCTTCCTCACTGTCCTGGATATGGACGATCACTTCCGTGCCGCCGGAAAGGGAGACGCGGAAATCGGAAGAAGTATGCTGGGACACGATGTCTTCCAGCTGTTTGGAAAGATCGGTGTCGGAGACGCCGGAAGCGGCGGATCCGAGGTCCATCGTGACCATGGTGCCGCCCGCGAAGTCGATACCCAGATTCACGCCTCTGAAAGCGATGCTGACGAGCGCGGCCAGGATCAGGACTGCGGGTACGATGATCGTATAACGGAAATATTTCACTACATCGAACTTTTTCATGATCACGCCTCCTCCTTCACGCTGACGCCGTACTGGGAAGGCTTCTCAAAGCCGAGTGCGATGAAGATGCTGACCAGAAGGCGGGTCATGAGGATCGCCATGATCAGCGAGATGATGACGGATACGATCAGTGTGATCGCATATCCCTTGATGGTGCCGGTGCCGTAGTAGAGCAGGACGATGGCGGCGATGATCGTCGTCACGTTCGCATCCGCGATGGCTGCAATGGCTTTCTGGAAGGAGTAGGCCCACGCGGAACGGACGGTACGTCCGGTGCGGAGCTCCTCCTTCACGCGCTCATAGATGATGACGTTGGCGTCAACGGCCATGCCGACGCCCAGAACGATGCCTGCGATGCCGGGCAGGCTGAGCTGTACATTGCCCAGAAGAGAGAGCGTGTACATGACGAGCACGGTATATACGCAAAGGGAGATGTCGGCGACCAGGCCGAGCACACGGTAGTACGCGATCATGAAGATGAACAGCAGAACGAGGCCGATCCCCGCGCCGATCATGGCGTTGCGGAGGGCATCGACGCCCAGCGTGGCGGAGATGGTGGAGCTCTGCAGCTGTTCCATCTCGAGCGGCAGAGCGCCGGACTCGATCAGGGTCGCGAGCTGCTGAGCCTGTTCGAGAGTCGCCTGACCCGTGATGATCGCTTCGCCTGTAGTGATGGCCTGCTGCACCTGGGGAGACGAGATGGTCTCACCGTCAAGAACGATGGAGATCTGCTTGCCGATCGAATTGGCGGTCGCTGCTGCGAAAGCGGCAGTGCCGTCGTCATTGAAGACGAGGCGCACGACAGGGCCGTGCGAACTGTCATAGACTGCGGTAGCGCTGAGGACCTGTTCGCCGCTGACGACGAGCAGACCGTTGGAATCGCGGAACTCAAGGACAGCAGGCGTGCCGATGATGTCGAGGACAGCCTGTGTATCGGAAACCGCCGGGATCTCGATGCGGATACGGTTGTCCTGCTGGCGGGCGATCGTCGCTTCCGTGTAGCCCGCTCCGTCAAGACGGTTCCGCAGCACGTCCAGCGTGGACAGCATCTTGGTTTCGAATTCCTCCACCCCTTCGGATGAAGTCTGATAGACGACGTAAACGCCGCCCTGCAGATCCAGTCCCTGACGGATGGATTCCATCCAGGGAAGGATGTCATAGCGGCCTACCGGCAGACCGCAGATGCCGACGAAGGCAAGGAACCCTGTCAGCAGTACGATCACGGCCAGAAGGACCGCAGCTTTCACTTTGTTCATGGACATAAACCTCCAAACTTACCTTTCTATTATAGTAATCAAAAACATCTTCGTCAAGGAAAAAGCTGAAAAGCATACGGAGTCTGTTCATAAGACGGAGGTATCTGTGTCCGTACGCGGTACAGGCCTCTGAAAGGCAGAGATAAGGTGGTTTGCAGAAGCCTCCGAAAGAAGAAAAGGCCCGCCGTGCTGCAGCACGGCGGGCCCTGTATTCGAGATGGATCAGATCAGATGCGGACGAGTTTTCGCTCACGGGGTTTGGCGGCGGGGCTTTCATCCGGATATCCGACGGCAAGTCCGTACGCAAGTTCATATCCTTCAGGCAGACGAAGATTCTTGCCGACCCATTCCCTGCCCTCTGGCGTTCCCTTCATGTAGGCCATGATCCCGCCGAGGAACAGAGATCCCAGACCGATCGAATGGGCTGCGAGCACCATGTTTTCCGCAAGGAAACTGACGTTCACGGGAGATTCTTCCGAGGGATAGGCGCAGAAGATGACGGTAGGCGCTCCCATGCTTACGCTCTTGGGACGGCTGTTGATCCTGTCGATCTCCTCCTGGCTGCCTGCGTTGGCGACCCTCCATGCATAAGCCTTTTCGCTCAGATCGTCCAGAACGGCCGCATCCTGCACGACGCTCAGGAACCACTGCTGTCTGTTGGCGCCGCTCGGCGCGAGGAATCCGCACTCCAGTACGGTCTCAAGTTCTTCTTCCGTAATCTGCCCCGCCTTATAGGCACGGATGCTGCGTCTGTCGGCGATGGCTTTCGTGACTTCGTTCCAGATCATGATCATATGCCTCCTTCAAGTTCGTTTTCGGCTTCATGATAGCGAATCCGACCATTTCTGTCAAGTATAACATTTCATCTCTTTCGTTTGACAAACCGGTAAAATCATACTACTCTAGATAGGAAGAAAACTCGGAGGCGCAACATGGCTATTTCTAGAAAAACGATCGAGGATCTTGCCTTTACGACGAAGAAGGGCAAGTATTATGTGGGCGAAGAAGTCGACGCCGCGCTGGATACGATCGCAGATGAGGTCGACGCGCTCCTCGGCGAACTGCAGAACTGCAGGAACAGACTGGAAGGATACGAAGCGCAGGAGAAAAACGCGCAGTCTTTCGAAGAGCGTCTTCAGGAGCAGTTCCGGAAAAGCTTCGAGCAGATCCAGAACCAGCTGGAAGAGAAAAAGCGTGAACTGGAAAACCTGACGGAAGAGATCGGGCGTCTGCAGGATGAGAAGCGTGAGCTTTCCGCCGGCGTCGCGTCCGCTCTTCGCGACTCGATCCAGCTCCAGAACGATCTTCTTGAGCGCTGGGAAGACAGACCCAAACCGCAGGAAGAAGCAGCCGGTGATGTCCCGGACGAGACGGACAGCTGCGTCCCTGAAGAACCCGAACTCCCTCCCATCCCCTTTCCGGACGCCCAGGAAGTTCTGGAATCAGATGTCTGGAATTCATGAACATGCCGATATGAAAACAGGCAGATACGAGAACGTATCTGCCTGTTTTTTGATGAGCGGGCATGAGCGCGGGCAGAGAACACGTCTCCGTTCCGTGCAGGCCGCAGACCGGATCATACGGAAAAGACCGGGGAGATTATTCCGCGCCTTTATTTCCCGATGACGACAAAGGTATTAACCATGCAACGGAAACGTGTGCCGAAGCCGTCTGCCGACTCAAAGGAATAATGTGCCGCAGCGACACGGCATGTCCCGTCGGATGCGGGGATGACATACACCGTCTGCATCTGGTCGGCTGTCTGTCCGGTACCCTTGACTTCGGAAGCGCCGATCCTGATGCAGGTACCTGCGAATTCGAGATCGAAGATCCCGCGGGTGATCTCATACTCTTTGGACAGTTCTTCGCTTATGGCAGCGGCGGTAGTCTCCGCGTCCTGGCTGCTGAACCTGACTTCCAGATAGTTCTCGGGTTTGCCGGCATCGTCATAGGCGGATACGAAAAGTTCGCTGTCCGATCCGCTGACGTGCTTGAAGTTATCAATATCGCAGCCGATCCCGAATCCGAGCTCTTCATTCTCAAAGTACTCGTAATGGACAGTTTCTTCCATCCCCTCGATGGTGACCGTACCTTCGAAACGTTCGCCGGGCTGTCTGCGTCCGACGCCGTCATTGCCGGCATCGGGCTCTTCTTTTTCGTCATCGGGCTGTGCGGACTCTTTCTCGTTCTCCGGCTGTTCGGGCTGATCGTCATTCTCAGCGGGAGCTGCGGTTGCTTCCGGTGCCTGAGTCGGTTCCTCGATGACAGCATCCGGCGCCTTGTCAGGCTGAAGCGCGCTTGTTTTTTCAGCGCATGCCGAAAGCACAAGAACGACGAGGCAAAGCAGGATGATCAAAACAGAACTTCTTTTCATTTTTCCCTCCTGATAATCGCTGACAGTCACCGTTTGTACCGCACGCCCGGCGGATGTCAAGCGCCTTCTATGGATTTGACGGAACGGAACGCCGGGAGTTCCCACGTCAAACCGCAGTATTATATAACATGCAGGCCTGTTTATGCAAACGATCAGGTCATCGGGATGTTCCTGCCTTCTTTTGAGTGCAGAAAAGGACGCCTTCCTTACGGAGGCGTCCCTCTGCTTTATGATAGGATCTCGCTGCAGAAAGCTGAGATCCGTTCCGGGACTTCCTGTCCTGGCGCTTCCTTCGGATCCACCAGCGAGAGCGTCGCCTTAAGGCTGTCGTTCTCCAGCACCTTCCGGATCTGGGCGAACGCTTTGTCCGCCCCGCCTCCCGCATGCGTCATGCACACGGAGACCTCCATGCCGCGCAGCTTGTCCTTCTCCTTTGTCAGAAAGGAAAGGATCGGCGGAGAGACGCGGCCTGCCCATACGGGCGAGCAGATGACGGCGGCGCAGTACTGGCCGTCCGGGAAGTCATAAGGCTCCAGTTCGGGCTTTTCGCCCATGACGGCGCTCTTGCCTCCCCAGAAGAACTTGCGGAAGCCCTCGGACGGATACGCTTTTACCGGTTCGATGCGGATCAGGTCCGCTCCGAGCCTTTCGGCGATCTGTTCCGCGGCATACAGTGAGTTCCCGCTCATGGAATAGCAGATGACGGCTGTTTTCATGCGGTCTCCTTTCCGCGCTGTCCTTCAGCGGTCTATTTCTTCTTCCAGCGGATACCGGTCAGGGACCAGGCCGGGAGCACGATGGCGCCGCTGCCGTCCAGAGTCCCCTCGCCTTCCTCGACGCGGATCGTTTCAGGACTGTCGGGCGTATTCGTATCGGAAGGACTTCCCTGGATGGTACGGGTCACGAATCCGGTCTCCATGGGGATGTCGACGTCGATCTTGACGGTCTCAGGGGTGTCGGAGCCGTTCAGCAGCTTGACGTACACGTGTCCGTCGTCCTGCTGGGCGAGAACGGTCACCTTGCCGTAAGTGCGGTCCTGCACGCGCTGGACGTGTTCGCCGTTCAGGTAGCAGTCATAGCCTGTCTCGTCCGTCACGATCTCGAACTCGTTGACTTCCCCGTAGCGGATCGGCATATCGAAGGATTCGCCCAGAGGCTGCTCCTGATAGCGGTACAGGTAGTAGGCGCGGCCCTTGCCGTTCTCTACCGTCCAGCTGTACTGTTCGGTCTCCGCGAGGTTCCAGCGTCTTTCGCTCAGTCCGCGGAATCCGGGTTCCGTCGTATTGTGGGTCCAGACGGTCAGTGCGAATTTGGGCGTGGATTCGTCCACGTAGACCTTCGCTCTGTAGCGGATCTTCATATTCTGCTCCAGACCGAGGACGGAATGCGTCATATGCAGGGTCACGGGATAGCGGGTCACGTTCCCGAACTTCTCGTTGCCCTCATCGTTGCTCACGACGAAGCCGTCTTCGGTAGGCAGCCAGCGCCCCGTCAGCGTCTTGGAGACTTCCGCAGGCTTGCCGTCCACTTCAAAGGAAGCGACGCGGACGCCGTTGGTGTAGGCTATGAAGCCGGGGAAGCCGTATTTCACGGGTTGCATCTTCTCAGTCTCGAGTTCCTCGCGGATCAGGGTCTCTCCGCGGTCGGCGCCGAGGATGCTCAGCGCGTGCGCGAACGGGATGCCGCAGCTCCTGGCGTTGTCGAAACGGATGAGGTTCGGATTCCAGGACGCATAATGGATGTTCTCGAACAGCGGCGCGTATGCGGTCAGCGTCACGACTTCGGGGTTGTGCTCGGCACCCATAAGGAAAGCGGATTCACTGAGAGCGGAGCGGAGTGTCCCGACGTCCTCGCCGCGGGTCACGGCATATTCGCCGAGGAAGACCTGCGGGCCCTTCTTGTCATAACGGTCATACAGATGGCCGCTCTGGAAGAAGAACTGCCAGTCGTTGTAGTAATGCTCGTCGACGATCTGTGTGGGAAGACCGCGGCGTTCGGTATGCGCATTGGAGATGAGGATAATATCCGGATACTTTTCCTGCAGCGCCTGATAGAATACGGGATAACGCTTGTCATACTCGGGGCCGTCGTTCTCGTTTCCGATCTCGATGTACTTGATCCTGAAGGGTTCGGGATGGCCCATCTCGGCACGCAGGGCGCCCCAGCGCGTGTCCGTACCGCCCATCGCGTACTCCAGCGCCATGAAGGTCTCGTCCACGAAGGAATCCAGTTCTTCACCGAGGAAGAATTCAGGTCCGCGGCCCTGGCACGTCATGCCGCAGTTCACGACGTAGAGTGCTTCCATGCCCAGGTCCTCGCAGAGCTGGAGGTATTCATGGAAACCCAGTCCGTTCGTGGAACGGTAATGCCACAGATTCCACTTGCTCGGACGTTCCCACACGGGGCCAACGGTATCGGTGAAACGCATCGCGGTGTCCTTGTTCAGGCCTTCGACGATGCAGCCTCCCGGGAAACGCATGAAATGACTGTTGGTCAGTTTCAGAAGCTCCATGAGGTCTTTGCGCAGGCCGTGTCCCATATAGGTATCGGCCGGCATGAGAGAAGTGAAGCCGAGGATCAGGGTCCCTTTTTCCAGCGCTTTGAATTCGAAACGTGCGGAGGTATCGTCCGCGTCGGGCGTCAGTTCCGCGTCATAGCGGGCGTAGTCCCCAGCCTTGACGATGATGTCCGCCTGAGCGTAGACGGTACCGTCAGCCCCCGCGATGCGGACCTGCAGAGGCAGATCGGCGTCGGAACGCAGGAAGGCATAGAAACGGCAGGTCTTCCCCTTCAGCGCGGGCACGCCCACGTAGCCGACGTTATACAGGACGCCGTCTTTCTCGAAGTCTGCCTTCAGTGCGGCCAGGCGCTTCGCGTTCAGCGTCCCATCCTTCAGAAGCTCGATGGACGCATTGTCGGCATACCAGGCCGGCACGTCCGTAGGCGCGACTTTTTCAGCCCAGGACCGGGTGCCTTCACCGCGGAAAAACTGCTCGCGGAACCCCATCTTCGTACGGAAGAAGTCACCCCCGTCGATCGCTTCCGTCTCAGCGGGAAGCAGGCTGTCTTCGAAAGAGCGGTTGCGCAGCATCTCGGGATACAGACCGCTGTCGGCGGCGCGGTTGATATCCTCAAAAAACAGTCCGTAGAAATCTTTTGCGACACTCGGGCCTTCGGCCTTCGTACGCAGCGTGAGTCGGGTCATGGTGTGTTGCTCCTTTCAGTACAATATATCTGAATTTACCCTGATTCTATCATCTTTGGAAAATAAAGCAAGCGCAACCCCTTCGGATTGCGCCTGAAAGTATTACAGATCGTACTGAAGCAGATCTTCCAGAGTCTCGCCGCGGACGGCGAGACGGTCCTGCCCGTCATGCAGAAACACGACAGGCGGCCTGGGGATCCTGTTATAGTTGGAAGCCATGGAATAGTGATAGGCTCCCGTTGTGCAGACTGCGACCAGATCTCCCGGCTTCATCTCCTCGGGGAGCGAAACGTTTGGCTGGATGATGTCACCGCTCTCGCAGCAGCGTCCCACGAGGTCCGCATCGAAACGTGATTTCATCGAAAGGACAGCAGGAAGCACCGTATACTTTGCTCCATACAGCGCATAGCGGGGATTGTCGGTCATGCCGCCGTCCACGCTCACATAGTTCTTGTAGCCGGGGATACGCTTCACGTTCCCGACCGTATAGAGGGTCATGCCTGCATCGGCCACGATGCTCCTTCCGGGTTCCAGAAGGATCCTGGGAACATCCATGGAGAGCTCCGCGCAAACAGCGCGTACGGTCCGGGCAAGGCTTGCGATCTTGTCCGGGATCGACACTTCCGGATCGTCCTCCGTGTAGCGGACTCCGTATCCTCCTCCCAGATCCAGGATCTCGGGATAATAGCCGGTACGCTGTCCGATCTCGTCAGTGAAACGAAGCATGACTTCGGCCGAGCGTTCGAACACGTCTTCACCGAATACCTGAGAACCGACGTGGCAATGATAGCCTTTCAGACGGATGCCGGGAAGAGACAGCGCCAGCTCGATCGCGTCCACCGCCTGTCCCGTTTCGATGGCGAATCCGAACTTGGAATCGACCTTGCCCGTATTGATCGCTTCATAGGTATGCGTATCGATGCCGGGCGTCAGACGGAGCAGGATGTCCTGATCCTCGGAGCGGGCTTCGGCGATCCTCGACAGGAGAGCCAGCTCGCTCAGCTGATCCACGACGACCGTTCCCACTCCCTGTTCCAGAGCGAACACAAGATCCTTTTCCGTCTTGTTGTTGCTGTGGAAATACACGCGGTCCATGGGAAAACCGGCGCGCACCGCGGTCAGGATCTCACCGGACGAGACCACGTCCAGCGACAGTCCTTCTTCCGCTACGGTCTGGATCAGCGCTTTGTAGCAGGCCGCTTTGCATGCATAGAGGATCTCCCAGTTCCCATCGAAGGCTGCTCCCATCGCCGAAAGATACATACGGCAGTTTGCGCGGATGCGGTCCTCGTCCATGAGATACAGCGGAGTGCCGTACTTGTCCGCCAGGTCTTTGGTACGGACTCCGGCAAAAAGAAGATCTCCGGATTCGTCATAACGGATATTGTCTGAAAGCATGTTTCCTCCATTGTAAAATAAGAAAGACCGGCTGTCTGCAGACAGCCGGAAACCCAATCAGAGATCGGCTTCCATAGCGCTCCGCATCCATTCATGCGACAGTCTCACGCCTGTTCGGCCGTGAACCCAGATTCGACGCCCCGCGGCGGACGTATCCTCTTCGGCGCTTCAGCCTTTGGCTGTCCCGGAATACCGCGTTCCCGGGGGACAGTGACTCATCTGAAAGCGCGCCTCTATGCAAGTTGCGGAAATTATATCACGGAAAAGTAAGATTTGCAATCAGACCGAATACCAAAAAAACCGGGCTGAAGAGCCCGGTTTTGCACAGTTTTGCAGATCTCCTATTTGAGGAAGCCGAGGTTGCGGATGATCGCGGGTTCCTTGGCCTTGCCCTGGCAGATGTTGATGAAGCAGATGATCTTCAGTACGAAGAAGATGCACTCCATGATGGCCACGGCGATCGGAACGATGAACGTCCAGAAGAGCACGGCGGTCGCGAGGATCATGAGGATCTCGCAGACTTCGAACTTCAGAGCCTGACGGATGTGGAAACGGGTGAACTCGGACTTGTTGCTGGCAAGGAGAGCCACAACGATGCCCATGATGCCCATCAGATAGACCAGCATCGCGAAGACCTTGTTGTCAGAGATGTCCTGCTTGTCGAATTCGGCGGTATGATCGAAGGGATCAAAGGCCGGCTGAGGCTGGGCCTGCGGCGGATAGGGAGCATAGTTATACTGCTGCTGATTGGGGTTGTACTGCTGCTGAGGAGGAACCTGATTGGGAGCAGCTTCCTGCTGAGCGCCGAACTGGAAACCGCATACCGGGCAGAACAGCGCCTGATCCTCAACCTGAGCGTTGCATTTCGGGCAATTCTTCATGGCTTGTCTCCTTATGATTCTCTTAGTTTTCCACGCGCTTGAGCACATGGTTTTGATTAAGACATTTTTACCACAATTGTCTACAAATGTCAATCTGTTTTTATGGATAATCTGCAAAAAAGAGATGCTGTCCGGAGATCACGCAGCGCAGGTTTCACGGCTGTTTCTCCTCTGAAGTCTTCTCCCCGCTCTCTTCTCCGTTCACAGCCGCGCTGTCCAGTGTGGAACCGAACACGTAAAAACGCTGATAGAGGAATTCCGTCACAAAATTCAGAAGCATGTTCAGGGCAGTCACCAGGTACTCGTTCCAGCCGATGCCGGTCAGGACATGTTCGAGCCAGGTGGACAGAGGCGTAAACACACAGTAAAACAGCGCAACTTTGGCCATGGCGACGGGAACGTTGCCAGCGGACCGGAACGTGAATCTCCTGTTCAGCGTGAAGTTCCATACGACGGACAGGACGAGGGCAATCAGATAGCTGATCCAGTAGCTCAGCCCCGCAAACTCGTTGAGCAGAGTAAAAGACACGATCTCGATCAGTCCTGCACTGATGGAAAACAGAACGAAGCGCAAAGCGCGTACCCATTCTTTCATGAACGAACATATTCTCCTTCTTTACGATAAGTGAGCATGAAACACAAAAGACCTCCGCAATCAGGCGGTTTTCGTTCTATACTGCAAATGAGATTATAGCAAATACTACATATCCGATTCAAGCAGGCGGAAACTGCCGAAATCACGGGGAATCAAAGAGAAATGCCGCCGGAAATGATTCCGGCGGCTCTGTGGAGCGGGTGATGGGAATCGAACCCACGCAACCAGCTTGGAAGGCTGGGGCTCTACCATTGAGCTACACCCGCGTCTCTGGAGCGGAAAACGAGACTCGAACTCGCAACCTCCGCCATGGCAAGGCGGCGCTCTAGCCAATTGAGCTATTCCCGCAAGAGCGTGATGAATGGTGCGGGCGAAGAGACTCGAACTCATACACCCTTGGGCTTCAGATCCTAAATCTGACGCGTCTGCCAATTCCGCCACGCCCGCATCTTGGTGACCCATCGGGGATTCGAACCCCGGACACCCTGATTAAAAGTCAGGTGCTCTACCGACTGAGCTAATGGATCATGTATCTGGCTGGGGCGGCAGGGATCGAACCTGCGAATGAGGGAGTCAAAGTCCCT
>JAEEJN010000001.1 GCA_016281935.1 Bacillota bacterium
GTCCGGGGGATCCCTGGCGTGGCCGCATGGAGAAAAGAATGCTATGCCGCCTCCTCCCTGGCCGAATTCGAAGATATCATGGCCCGTTTTTCCCGTGATGAAGGGGCTTTTCCGGGAAATGCTTGACAGATTCCCGGGATGTGGTATAATCCTTGAAGCCCGCAAGGGTTTTTTATGTTATTCTCAACCAGAAAGGCAGAAATGATGAGCAAAAACAATTATATGACTGCAGACGGCGTGGCCAAACTCCAGGAGAGACTCGAATATCTCCAGAACGTGCGCCGTCAGGAAGTCGCGGAGCGCATCAAGTCCGCGATCGCACTGGGAGACCTGTCCGAGAACTCCGAATACGAGGATGCGAAGAACGAGCAGGCATTCCTGGAAGGCGAGATCGCGAGCATCCAGCAGACGCTGAAGAACGTCCAGATCATCGAGGAGGACGTTTCCAACGACGACGAAGTCGCTCTCGGCAAGACCGTGACGCTCATCCATTCCGGTACGAAGGCCGAACGGGTCTATACCGTCGTCGGCGCTGAGGAAGCCGATCTGTTCTCCAACAAGATCTCCAACGAGTCCCCCGTAGGCGCTGCGATCCTCGGCCATAAGGTCGGAGACAAAGTGAAGATCAACACGCCCAACGGCGAGATCTTCTACACGATCAAGGCGATCTCCAGAGACTAGGAGGAAGACCTTGTTCATCACCTTCGAAGGCCCCGACGGGGCGGGGAAGAGCACGCACATCCGGGCAGTCAAGGAATTCCTGGAAGAACGCGGCAGGAAAGTCGTCCTGACGCGCGAACCGGGAGGAACGACGCTGGCGGAACAGATAAGGGAACTTCTTCTGGTCAAGTCGGCGGAAGCCATGGACGACAAGACGGAACTGCTGCTCTATCTGGCGGCCAGGGCCCAGCATGTCTCACAAAAGATCCTTCCCGCGATCGAAGCGGGCTGCGACGTCATCTGCGACAGGTTCTCCGATTCCAGCGTCGCCTATCAGGGTTACGGACGCGGCATCAATCTGGGACTGCTGAAGCAGATGAACGACTGGGCCTGTCAGGGACTGGTCCCCGATTACACGTTCGTCATGCTCCTCAAGCCCGCCGACGCTCTGGCCCGTCTGAAAAAGGACGGCAGAGAACTGGACCGCATGGAACTTGAGGACATCGCCTTCAAGGAAAGGGTGTATAACGGGTTCCTCGCCTGTGCGGAAGCCAGACCCGGAAGGGTCGTGACGCTGGACGCGTCGGATGCGATCGAGACCAACAGGGCGAAGATCCTGGAGTTTCTCGAGGGATGGCTCGAGACGGAAAAGCGCTGAATCCGTAGCGTTTTTGTGCATTTCAGCAGAATTTTGTCTGCTTTTTGTTTGACAAAACCCTTGAAGTCTGATAAAGTTATCCTATCAAAGATGAAGGAGGGTTCCGCTTGAAACTTATCTTCGCTATCGTTCAGGATGAAGACTCCAGCCGACTGATCGCATCTCTGATGCAGGACGGCTTCAGCGTCACCAAGCTGGCTACGACGGGCGGTTTCCTGCGCGCGGGCAACACCACGCTTCTTCTTGGAGTGGAAGACAACCGTCTGCAGAACGCACTCGACATCATCGAAAAGACCTGCCGCAGCCGCAAGCAGATCGCGACTTCTCCTTCTGCCGTGACCGGCAGCACCGGCGCCTATATGCCCTATCCAATCGAAGTGGTGGTCGGCGGCGCTACGATCTTCGTCACGGAAGTCGAGAAGTTCCTGAAGGTGTAGATTGAAGCTACTGTCTGAATCACTGCCGGGGCAGGAACGTCTCGCAGCGTCCTTTCTGGCGGCGCTGCGCGGTCGGACTCTTTCCCATGTCATGATTCTTCTGGGGCCGGAAGATTCCGGCAAAAGCACCCTGGCAGATTTTTTTGCCCGGGCGCTTTTGTGTACAGGAGATCAGCCGCCCTGCGGACGCTGCGGGAGCTGCGTCCGCGCGCAGACCGGCAATCACCCTGATCTGCATGTCCTGACTCCCGCCAAAGAAGGCGCCTTCCGCGTCGCGGACGCCGAAGCCCTTCAGAAGATCCTGTCTGTCCGGCCCTATGAAGGCGGACGGAGAGTGCTCATCCTCCCCAATGCCCACCGCATGACGGAGGAAGCGCAGAACAAACTGCTCAAGATCCTGGAAGAGCCGCCTTCGGATACGTATATCTTCCTTCTCGCGACCACGCTCGCGCCTTTCCTGCCCACGGTCCTCTCGCGCTGCGTGCAGATCAAAATGGACAGGATGGAAGAAGAAGGGATCCTCGCATACCTGAAGGAAAGATTCCCTGACGCCGATTCCGGCAGGCTCGGGCACGCCGCGGCCTACGCGCAGGGCTGGCCCCTGCGTGCCGCCTCCCTCATGGAGGACGCCCAGTACTGGGAAGACCGTTCCCGCTGGCTGGATCTTGCGGCAGAGGCCCTGACGGTCAGAGGCAAGATGGAGCTCTTCCGCTATTTCCAGAAGCGCAGGGACGAACTCATCCGTGCGCTCGACGTCTGGGAACTGCTGTTCAGGGACGCTGCAGTAGCCGGCGGAAACGTGAAAGCGATTCATGCGGACCGGCAGGACACTGTCCGCAGACTCAGAGAGAACCTTAAGCCCGATGAAGTCCTGCGTCTCTGGCAGGCGACTCAGGAAGCACGCGCCGCACTGGCACAGAACGCTTCCTGCCCCATGACCCTCGACGCCTGGCTCGCCGCCTGGCCCGAATAGGAGGAACATGACGACTGTGATCGGCGTGCGTTTCAAACGCACCGGCAAAACCTATTATTTCGACCCTCTGGATCTGGATATCCGGGAGGGCGATTCCGTGATCGTGGAGACTTCCCGCGGGATGGAGTTCGGCGAAGTATGCCTCGGCATCCACGAGATCCGGGACGAGGAGGCGGTGGAACCGCTCAAACCCGTCATCCGGCTCGCGACCGATGAAGATCGCCGCAGGCTCGAGGAGAACCGTGCCAGAGAGAAGGAAGCTCTCCAGATCGCGGAGGAGAGAGCGCTACAGCACGAGCTGGACATGAAGCTCGTGGATGCGGAATATACCTTCGACCAGCGCAAGATCATTTTCTACTTCACAGCGGACGGACGAGTGGATTTCCGTGAGCTCGTCAGAGACCTCGCATCCCGTTTCCACGTGAGGATCGAACTGCGCCAGATCGGCGTGCGGGACGAAGCCAAGATGCTGGGCGGCATCGGCCCCTGCGGCCGGCCCTGCTGCTGCAAGACTTTCATGAGCGACTTCGTTCCCGTATCCATCCGCATGGCGAAGGATCAGAACATCTCACTGAATCCGGTCAAGATCTCCGGACTCTGCGGAAGGCTCATGTGCTGCCTGCAGTTCGAGCACGAACACTACTCGAAGACGAAATCCGAACTCCCCAGGATCGGATCCTACGTCCTGACTCCGGACGGCCCGGGAGAAGTCGTAGACCATCTGATCCTCAAAGAGTCCGCCAAAGTGCGGATCATGGACGCGGAGAACAATCCGGCGCTCAACGCCTATCCCATCCATGATATGGAA
>JAEEJN010000106.1 GCA_016281935.1 Bacillota bacterium
ATTTCGGACTATCGAAAAGCAGGCTTTGAGAAAACGATCGTCTTCCAGTGCGCCTATGAGCTGAAGGAAGAAGACCAGAAAAGGCAGAAACGATGCAACGTTCACTACAGTTACCGCGTCAGCGGAGAGACCGGTTCCTATGCCGCGCCGAACTGCCCCAACTGCGGAGCCCCCGTGGCTCCCGGAAGGACCGACTGTCCGTACTGCGGTGCCCGCCTGTTCATGACGGAAGCTGCCTGGTCCATCACGGACTGGTATGAAAAATAAAAGGCAGAGATGCCTGCATGAAACAGAACCCCCGGCAAATGTGATGCCGGGGATTTGTTTTTTTGCATTTCAGCTCAAGAAACTCATGACCGTGTCCCGTTCGAAGGGATCGACCGCCAGAAGGACGCGTCCTTTTTCGGCCTGGGCGAGCA
This sequence comes from Bacillota bacterium, assembly GCA_016281935.1. Taxonomy (GTDB): domain Bacteria; phylum Bacillota; class Clostridia; order Christensenellales; family UMGS416; genus JAEEJN01. The sequence continues at coordinate 420 of JAEEJN010000106.1, forward strand.
GGAAGGAAATGCCTTTGCAGGAAAGATCCGTCAGGACCGCCGCAGCCGCGGTTTCATCCAGTGCGGGATCCTCGATGCGGATCAGGACGGCGTTACGTCCCTCATCGCTTTCGGGAAGGAAGACTGTCCAGCCGTCTTTTCCGTACTGTTGGAAGGAAGATGCGACAGGAGAGTCGGAGATGACGACGGAACCGGTTTCTTCGGTGACCGTGCGTCCGTTCTCTCCGCCCGATACGACGTCGGACATGGAGTACCATCCGGCGGGCTTTCCTGCGAGGAAGGATGCGACGCGAAGGGCGCCTGCGGCGAACACGCCTCTCGACTGCGCTTCGTGGGTCAGTGTCACGGTCTCGTCATGACCGAAGAAGTGGACTTCATGGATGCCGGCGACAGTTCCGCCGCGCAGGGCGTGGATCCCAATCTCTCCGGGATGTCTCGGCGCTCGTCCCTGACGTCCGTATACATAGGGAGCCTCGGTGCCGAATCCGCTGCGTACCGCTTCGGCAAGCGTTAGAGCAGTACCGGAAGGCGCATCCAGTTTCTGGTTGTGATGGGTCTCCGTGATCTCCGCGTCATACCCGTCTCCAAGGAATGAAGCGGCGTCGCGGCAGAGGCGCGCCATGAGTGCGACGCCCATCGACAGATTGCTGGCAAGGAATACCGGGATCATCTCCGAAGCTTTTCGGAGCAGTTCGCGCTGGGTATCGGACAGTCCTGTCGTGCCGATGAGCAGCGCCATGCCTTTGCGGCAGGCGTAATCGGCGGATGCTTCTATCCCGTCAGCCCGTGTGAAATCCACGAGCACGTCTGCGGGCACATCGCATTCGGAGAGATCCGTGAATACGGGAAAATCGGCTTCGAACGGTGTGATGTCCACACCTGCTGCGACCGTGACATCCCCGGACTGTTTTGAAAGTTCGGCAATCATGCGGCCCATGCGGCCTGCACAGCCGCGAAGAAGGATCCTCGTCATCCGCGGACCTCCTCACTGTATCCGTTCAGGACAGAGCGCAGACGTGCTTTTTCCTCATCCGTCAGAGGGAAGAGAGGCGGACGGACTTCTTCGGAAGCTCTTCCCAGCATGGCCATCGCCGCTTTGACGGGAATGGGGCTCGTCTGGGCGAAGAGCGCAGCAGTCAAAGGCGCAAGGGACTGATGGATCGCCAGAGCGTGTCCGAAATCACCCGTTTCGACGGCGTTCCAAAGGGCAGCAAGCTTTTCCGGGAAGAGATTGGACACGACGGAGATCGTACCCATGGCCCCGCAGGCGAGAAGGGGATAATTCAGTTCGTCGCTTCCTGAATAAACGGGAAGTCCCGGACAGAGGCGCATCGTCTCCAGCCCCTGCGTGATGGAAGCGGATGCGTCTTTGAGCCCTGCGGTATGAGGCAGTTCGGCGATCCTGCGCATGGTGTCCGGAAGCAGATTCAGTCCCGTGCGTGAAGGCACGTTGTACACGATGAAGGGAAGACCGATCTCACGGTCGATCGCTTCATAATGAAGGTAAAGGCCGCGCTGGGTCGTTTTGTTGTAGTAGGGGGTCACGATGAGGCAGGCATCCGCGCCCAGTTCCTCAGCGGCTTTCGAGTTTGCGATGACGGCTGCCGTATCGTTTCCGCCGGTCCCCGCGATGAACGCGGCGCGTCCGCGGATCGCTTTGGCGGAAAACGCCAGCAGTTCCTTCTTCTCGGAGGCGGAAAGCGTGGAAGGCTCTCCCGTGGTCCCTGCCACGATAAGGGCTTTCGTCCCGCCCTGTATCTGGGCTTCGATCAGCTGCTCATAGGCGTCCCAGTCGATCCTTCCGTTTTTGAACGGCGTGATCAGGGCCGTGGCCGATCCCGTGAAAATCGCTTTCATATCCTACTCCTTCTCCGGTATTCCGGAGGGTCGATCATGATTAGGGTCATTGTATCATCGCCCGCGGACAGTGTCAATTGAGCTGGAGCCCTCATGCCCAAATCCGGGCTTCCTTCGGGGACGAAACTATAGTATAATAGGCAAAAGAATTCTCTTTGACAGGAGGCATCCATGGCCGGTCTATTTTCCAGAAATCAGGGCCCGGCGCCCAGGGATTTCCGTCCCGAGGACAATCCGACTTCTCCGGTCGGCGTGTTCATGACGGTCCTGAAAGTGAATTTCGGCAATATTGTGAAGCTGAATCTGTTCTATTTTCTCTTCACGCTTCCGACTCTGGCCTGGATCTTCTATAACGTGATGCTCATCAACGGCGTGCTGGAGAACGCCGTGATCCTGCAGCAGGAGACGACGTTCCTGGACATCGTGCCCTATCTGTCGTATTTCCTTCTCGGGCTCTGCGTGACCGAACTGCCGCTCGGTCCCGCCAAATGCGGGCTTGCCTACGTCATGCGTTTCCTGTCTCAGGACGAGCACTCCTTCATCATCGATGATTTCCTTGCGGCTTATAAGGAAAACTGGAAACAGGGCATCGCCATGAACCTCATCGTGTGCGTCGTCTACTGGCTCGTCTACATCGCAGTCGTGAGCTACGCCGTGCGGTCTTCAGCCAATGCGATCCTTATGGCACCCGCCTATGTCCTGCTCGTGCTCTTCGTCTTCTTCTGTGTGATGCAGCAGTATCTGTTCCCCATGATCGTGACCTATGACATGAGCCTCATCCGCATCATCCGTACTTCCATGCTCCTGACGATAGCCAGACTTCCGAGGAACGTTCTCTCCTTCATCCTGGCTTTTGCGGTAGGCGCTGCCATTTTCGCCTTCTCTCTCATGCAGAATATGACGGTCGGGGTGACTCTGGGCGTGCTCTGGTTCGCTCTCTTGGGGTTTGCGCTCTCCCAGATGATCCGCTCCTCCTTCGTACACCGCACCTTCAAGGAGATGCTCGTAACGCCGGGGCAGGGGAACGGGAAGAACGATGGGAAGACGGACGGAGACGTCCTGCCGGAAGACCGGGCCTGAAAAGGAGCGGTATATGGAACGATACAGCGCACTGGCGCAGACTTATGACCTCTGGATGCGTCAGGACCAGCCTGTCGAACTGTGGATCGAGACGTATGGCTCGATCCTTTCACGCTCAGGCGTGAAACCGGGAGCAAGAGTCGCGGATCTGGCCTGCGGTACGGGAGGATTAACGATACCCCTGGCTGAAGCGGGATACCGGTTGATCGGTGCGGACCTCAGTGAAGACATGCTGTCTCTGGCAAGAGACAAAGCTGCACGGGCCGGACTGAGGGACATTCCGTGGATCTGTCAGGATCTTGCGGATCTGTCTCTTCCCGGTTCCTACGACGCGGTCCTGTGCGCCTGCGACGGCGTGAATTATCTGACGGAGGACGGGGAGATCCGTTCTTTCCTGTCCCGGGCCTATGATGCTCTGATGCCGGGAGGCGTCCTCGCGTTCGACGTATCGGGACCGGCAAAGCTTCTGCCCATGGCCGGGCAGATCTATGCTATGGATACGGATGAAGGGGCATATATCTGGACGAATGCTTCGGAAGACGGGAACGTGATCCGGATGGAACTGACGATCTTTCTGGCACGGCCGGACGGGCTTTTCACGCGCAGTGAGGAGGTCCATCGGCAGCGCGCCTATTCTGCGGATGAACTGAAAGGATTCCTGAAAGCTGCGGGTTTTTCATCGGTGTCCGTCACGGACTTCACCGGACTGCCCGTGGGGAAATCGACACAGCGAATCCTCGTTACGGCGAAAAAGAGAAAGGGAAAAGGATAGATGGCAGACAGAGTACTGAAAGCCCTGATCGGAAAAGGACAGGCGAGAGTGTTTCTTGCCGATACGACCGTGCTTTGTGAGAAGGCGAGAGAACTGCATGGGACGAGTCCCGTATGCACGGCGGCACTCGGACGGATTCTGACGGGGGCCGTCCTGATGGGACTGCAGCTCAAGGGAGACGAGGAGAGGATCTCTCTCGATTTCCAGGGCAACGGACCTGCAGGCCGCGCGATGGCGGTCTGTGACAGGCACGGCCGCGTCAAAGGGTATGTGACGGATCCTGCCGTCGATCTGCCCCCCAGAGGGACCAAACTGGACGTGGGAGGCGCCATCGGCAAAGACGGTTTCCTGACCGTGATCCGCGGCGAAGGCACCGGCGAACCTTATGTCGGCCGCTGCGCTCTCGTATCCGGTGAGATCGCCGAGGATCTCGCGACCTATTATCTCCTGAGCGAACAGACGCCTTCCCTCATGAGTCTGGGCGTCATGGTGGAAAAAGACAGATCCGTTGCTGCTGCAGGGGGCATCCTCATCCAGCCTCTTCCGGGTTGTTCGGAAGAGATCCTGTCCCAGCTGGAGCTGCGTGCTCCCGTCATGGGGGACACGAGCGCACTCATCCGGGATTATCCGAGCCTGGAGAGCCTTCTGATCGATCTGTTCCGCGGACTGGATCCCGAAGTGATCGGGGAAGAAAAGCCCGAATGGCACTGCGAGTGCAGCCGGGAGCGGATCGCATCCGTGCTCGTGAGTCTGGGAAGAGACGAACTGGAGGACTTGATCCGCAGGGACGGAGGTGCGCAGGTGCACTGTCACTTCTGCAACACGACCTATGATTTCAACGCCGAAGAGCTGAAAACGCTCGCGGGCGCCGCGGGTGGTGAAAAAGGACGGGAGGACTCGCTTGCCTGAACGGAAGAAAACGCTGTCGATCCGGCAGGACGCTGATTTCTATATGCGCCGAGCCCGCAGAAAGGCGGAAGAGGACCTCCTCCCCGAAGCTCTGCAGGATATGCGGATGGCTCTGAAGATCAGGCCGGGAGATCCCGTGATCATTCTGGAGATGGCAGATACGCTGAGCGTGATGGGACGCTATGATCAGAGCAACGAACTGCTTCTGCCGCATCTGAGCGATCCCAATCTCAAGTGTCCGCAGGCCTACACGATCGCAGGGAAGAACTTTCTTGAACTGAGGGAAGAATCTCATGCCAGGGACTGTCTGGAACTGGCTCTGTCCATGGATCCGGATGAGGATCTCGCCTACTATATCATGTCGCTCATGGATGCGGCGGATGAAGACGAGGAGGAAGACTCTCTGCCGCAGCTTCACATCGTCGGAAGAGACGAAGACAGTTACGGCCGTGCGATGGATCTTCTGAAAAACAGGAAACACGACAAGGCGCTGAAGGTTCTGGATGAGCATCTCAGGGATCATCCTTCAGATATTCGGGCGCTGTGTGCGAAAGCGGCGGCGCTGAATGAATCAGACAGGAAAAAGGAAGCAGATGAGATCCTGGACAGCCTGTGTTCGAAACAGTTCGAGGAACCGGAAGACGTCGCTGTCTTGGCACAGACGCTGGGGTGGGTCGGACGGCACGGAGACGTTCTGAAAGTCCTGGGAGATACTCCCGAAGAATATCCGGAGATGCCTGTCCTCTCCCATATGAAGGCTGCGTCGCTGTACAATCTGGGACAGTTCGCCAGGGCCAGGGAGATCTGGAGGAGACTGCTGCTCATCGACCCGGAGGACACCGTCTTCAGCTGGTTCGAGAAACAGGCGAGACTGGCATCGGAGGGGAAACAGGAATGCAGAAGAGTCCCTTATATGCAGACAGTCCCCGCTGCGGAAGTCATGCGCAGGATCCGGCAGCTCAGTGTGTTCTCCGCCAGAAATGACCTGACGCTGGAGGAGATCCAGAAGGATCCGGATCTTGCCGAGACCATCCGCTGGATGCTCGAAGAAGAGAGCGATACGGACCGGACAGGTCTGCTCCAGGCTCTGTTCCTGCTCAGAGGCAGGGAAGCGGAGAGCGATTTCAGGAAACTGCTGGTCCGCCGCAGCATCTCTGCGGATGAAAAAAAGGATATACTCGGTTTCCTGCGGCATATGGATGCCAAGGAACCGTATATCGTCCTTATGGATGACGGACTGGTGGAAGCCAAAGTCAGGATCATGGAATCGGAAACGCTTGCCATGGACAAAGTCGAGTCGATCCTTATCGAAAAATGCACTATCATCGCAGCGTCACCCGAGGATCCGGAAAAGATCGTTTCTTTCTGGCACAGGTGCTGCGCCGAAGCGGACTATTCATTCGACGTGCACAACCCGGAAGCATGGGCTGCTGCAGTCCTGTACGTTTATCTCCAGATCTATGGTGAAGGAGAGAAGATCACGCAGAAAGAGGCCGCGGAACGCTTCGGCGTATCCGTGTCGACCGTGTCGAGGATCGTGAGGGTCCTGAACGGCCTGAACATACACAGGCAAGGAGAATGAGATGATGGATTTTTATCTGTATGATTATGATGCCCAGTTCCGCAGGGATCTGCAGCAGTGGATGCGGAAACACCGCGGAGACTACGCGAATATGGACGAGATGGAACAGGCCATGCCCGATATGTACGCGGAATGGCTCGAGACGCCCGCAAAATGGATGAACGGGGAAAAGCCCGGGCATTATTTCGAGAACTTTACGGACGGAGAGACCCTGATCCGCGGCATGCTCCGTTATCTCGTCTCCGGACTCGGGATGCCGGAACCGCTCATGGACCGAATCGTCGATCTTTCGGAAGAAACTGAAGACCGTCTCCTTTCGATCCTGAATGGGGAAACGGTTCTGCCTGATAAAGCGGATGCGGGAGAAGCCCGGATGCTCTGCATCCATCTTCTGTCCGAAATGGGTTCCGTAAAGGCCAAGGACGTTTATCTGGATCTCGTCCTGTCAGCGCAGGAAGAAGAGAACGAGGCGGCCGATGCGGCTGCGCAGGCTCTGCAGCGGATGGCTTCTGACGTGAAGGACGAGCTTCTCGCAGCTTTTGAGGATGCGAATCCCCATGCCCGCCTGCTTCTGTGCATGGCGCTTTCCGAGGAAGCCGGAGATGACAGGATCGCCGAGAAGATCCGGGATCTATTCCGTGATCCCGAAGTCGACGTGGCCGTCAGTGCGGGCCTTGTAGGCCATTATGCGCTGGACGACATGCTCCCTGAACTGGAACGCGCGACGAAACGCAGGGATATCAACTATATGCAGTATCTTGAGCTGTGCCACGCGATCGAGGAACTGGGAGGAGAAGTGCGGCACGAAAGGGACTTCAGCGGAGACCCGGACTACGAAGCGCTCAAGGGAATCGAATAGGCCGGCTTCGTCGGAACAATGAAAAAAGCGGATCGATGCGATCCGCTTTTTCCTGTTCCCCGGTTCAGGTCTCGTTTCTGCTGAGGTAATAAGCGACGGCGAAACCGATGAGGCCGAGGACTGCCGCTGCTGCATAAGCGGGTACCGTCAGAGCGCTGTAATCCACGGAGATCTTGGCGAGAACGGTGAGCGGTGATGCAGCCATAAGGCCGATCAGAGCCCAGCGGGTGGGGGCGGGGAAACGGTCGAGCAGTCTCCGGATGGCCTTCGCCACGAGGACGATGCCGAAGAAAGCGCCCAGAAGGAAGGGGATGAAGACGAGAAGATTCTCACCGATCCCGGCCCAGTTGAGCGTCCCGAAAGCAGTGCCCAGATCCGCGACGCGTCCTGTGATCTCATAGTAATAACCCAAGATGAGCATGAGGGCAGATCCCGAAACGCCGGGGAGGATCATAGTGGAAGCCGCAAGGAAACCCAGAACGACGGTCAGCAGGAAATGAGGGACGGAAGGCTTGAGGGAGAAGTCTGCGGTGGAACTGCCTGACAGGACCATCATGGCGATCATGAGCCCGAAGGCGATGAGGAAAGCCAGGGCACAGGAGAGGGTGAACTTATGGCCCTTCACGCCGCGGATGAGCATGGGTATGCCGCCCAGGATGAGTCCGATGAATGCGAGGCTGGTCTGGAACGGAAAATGCGTCAGAGCGCCTTTGAGCACGAAGGCGAAGATGAAGATGCCGGCCAGAAGGCCGCCTCCGAAAGGAAGCATCTTCGGAAGGACGCTTCCGCGCTCCTTTCCTTTGCCGGAGATCAGGACCATGAGAGGTTCGTACATGCCCATCGACATGATCATGGAACCGGCGGATACGCCGGGGATCATGACGGCCATGCCCGTCACGATGCCTTTGGCTATGTTCAGGATGAGCGCTGCGGCTCGGTTGTTCATGTTCATTTCAGTCAGATGCCTTTCTTAAATGAGATCAGGGATTGCAGGCGCGGTGAGGCTCATAACCCTGCCGGACGAGGTCTTCCCGTGTCCCGGTGTATTCCTGCCGGTTCGATTCCGAGATCTTGTCCGTGTCGGGGCAGTCCGCCGCATGGAACTTCTTGGAATTCCTGTTGAGGATGTAGTGCATGACTTTGCCATCGGGTTCCGCGGCCTCGTTGTCTCCGGTCGCGTAGTCGATGAGGATGCCGGGCTGGACGTTCCAGGCGAAAGCGCAGAAGCAGATGCCTTCTCCTTCATCTTCCACAGACCAGCCTTCCATGAGGACGCCTGCAGCCACGAGATCGTTCCCTCTGAAGACCGGAGTGACCCTGTAGAGCACATGGTTCCCGGTTTCATAGATATAGTCGGCGACCATATCTTCGAAGGGCCCCATGCCTTCCGTGTTCATGTAGCGCGTGCCTGTGATCAGATTCTGCGGATTCGCGTTCTCGCCCGTGAGCTTGAATGCCAGGAGGTGACAGCGATTGTACAGGCTGCGGCCGTCCACATTGTCATACAGCGAGGAATGCCAGCCTGTCGG
>JAEEJN010000107.1 GCA_016281935.1 Bacillota bacterium
CCGTTATGGGTGCCGAGGAGCACTTCGTCATCGTCTGTCGTGAGCAGGCAGGATACGAGAAGATCTCCGTCGATGAGGTTGATGGCTTTCAGGCCGACGTTGCGGAGGTTGGAGAACTCGGCAAGCGCCGTGCGCTTGACGGTGCCGTTCCGGGTCGTCATGAACAGGTAGCGGCCTTCCATATCCTGGGTCGCGTAATCCTCCTTGACGGGGATCAGAGTGCAGACCCTCTCGCCCTCCTCGAGGGGGAGCAGATTGCGGATGTAGCTTCCGCGCGCCTGACGGGAACCTTCCGGCAGTGTGTAGCAGCGGATGCGGTAGATGCGTCCGCGGTCCGTGAAGGCCATGATCCAGTCGTGCGTGGAGGTCACGAGCAGATGCTCGACGAAGTCCTCTTCGCGGTTTGCGGTTCCCTGGATGCCTACGCCGCCTCTGTTCTGGGTGCGGTAGGTATCCGCTGAGATCCGCTTGATGTAGCCCTGGCGGCTCATGGTCACGACCATGTCTTCGCGCTGGATCAGTTCGTCCCAGTCGATGTCCGCAGGATCATCCTGGATCTCCGTACGGCGGGGTTCGTCGTATTTTTTGACGATCTCGCTCAGTTCGTCGCGGATGATGCCCATGAGGCGGGATTCCTGGGAGAGGATCTCCTTATAGTCCGCGATGGAAGCTTTCAGGGCGGCCAGCTCTTCCTCGATGCGGATGCGTTCGAGGCCGGTCAGACGCTGCAGACGCATGTCCAGGATGGCCTGGGCCTGCTTGGTCGAAAGGCCGAAACGGTCGCACAGAGCGGTGCGGGCTTCCTGGGCGGTCTGGGAAGCACGGATCACCTTGATGACTTCGTCGATGAAGTCCAGGGCGATCAGGTAGCCCTCCAGGATGTGGGCGCGGGCCTCCGCCTGCTCCAGCAGATACTTCGTCCTGCGGGTGATGACGTCTTTCTGGTGCTCCAGATAGTAGAAGATCACCTGCTTCAGGGACAGGATGCGGGGCTCGTTGTCCACGAGGGCCAGCATATTGATCCCGAAGGTCTCCTGCAGCTGCGTATGCTTGTACAGCGTGTTCAGGATGACGTCGGGATTGACGTCCTGCTTGAGTTCGATGACGATGCGCATGCCGTGACGGTCGGATTCCTCACGCAGGTCGGAGATGCCTTCGACGCGCTTGGTGTGGACCAGTTCGGCGATCTTTTCCACCAGACGGGCTTTGTTCACCTGGTAGGGGATCTCGGTCACGATGATGCGGCTGCGGCCGTGTCCCATGTCTTCCACCTGGGATCTGGCACGCATGATGACCTTGCCGCGGCCGGTCCGGTACGCCTGGGAGATCCCGGCGCGGCCCATGATCAGGGCACCTGTGGGGAAATCGGGACCGGGAACGTATTCCATGAGTTCCTCGGTCGTGATCTCCGGATTCTCGATCATCGCGATGACGGCGCGGGAGACCTCGCCCAGATTGTGGGGCGGGATGTTGGTCGCCATGCCGACGGCGATGCCGTCCGAACCGTTCACGAGAAGGTTCGGGAAACGGGAGGGGAGCACGAGGGGCTCGGAGGTGGATTCATCGAAGTTGGGCCCGAAATCGACCGTGTTCTTGTCGATGTCGCGGAGCATCTCCAGAGAGGCCTTGGCCATACGGGCTTCCGTATAACGCATGGCGGCTGCGCCGTCGCCGTCGACGGAACCGAAGTTGCCGTGACCGTCCACCAGGGGCAGCCGGATCGAGAAGTCCTGAGCCAGACGGACCAGAGAATCATAGACCGCGGTGTCTCCGTGCGGATGGTATTTGCCGAGAACGTCGCCTACGATGCGGACGCTCTTCTTGTAGGGCTTGTCCGGCGTCACGCCCAGTTCGTACATCGAATAGAGGATGCGGCGGTGTACGGGTTTGAGACCGTCGCGCACGTCCGGCAGCGCACGGGAAATGATCGTGGCCATGGCGTAGGAGATAAAGGAGCGCTTCATCTCCCCTTCCAGGTCGATCGGTTTGAGTTTCTGCAGGTGCAGATCGTATTCCTGATTTTCCATGCTTCCTCCGAATCAGATGTCCAGGTTCGCCACGAGATGGGCGTTCTGTTCGATGAATTCACGCCGGGGCTGTACGGCTTCGCCCATGAGGACCGAGAAGACTTCGTCCGCAGCGACCAGATCGTCGATCGTGACCTGGAGCATGACGCGGGTAGCGGGGTTCATCGTGGTCTCCCAGAGCTGTTCCGGGTTCATTTCACCCAGACCTTTGTAACGCTGGACATCGACGTTCTCGCCGCGGTACTGTTCCATATAGGCTGCCAGTTCCTCATCGGAATAGAAATAGTTTTCCTGATTCCGGCGCGTGGTCTTGTACAGAGGCGGCTGAGCGATGTAAACGTGGCCTTCCTCGACGAGGGGCCGCATGTAGCGGAAGAAGAAGGTCAGGAGCAGCGTGCGGATGTGAGATCCGTCCACGTCGGCGTCGGTCATGCAGATGATGCGGTCATAGCGGAGCTTGGAGACGTCGAATTCTGTCCCGACGCCGCCCCCGAAGGCCGTGATCATGGCCTTGATCTCGTCGTTGCCGAGGATGCGGTCCAGACGGTTCTTTTCCACGTTCAGGATCTTGCCGCGCAGGGGGAGGATCGCCTGGAAGCGGCGGTCGCGTCCGCCTTTGGCGGAGCCGCCTGCGGAATCGCCCTCCACAAGGAAGATCTCACAGAGTTTGGGATCCTTTTCGGAGCAGTCGGCGAGCTTGCCGGGGAGAGCGGCCGATTCGAGGACGCTCTTGCGGCGGGTCAGGTCGCGCGCCTTGCGGGCGGCCTCACGGGCGCGGGCGGAAGCAAGGCACTTTTCAAGGATCGAGCGGGCCGCGGCCGGGTTCTCTTCCATGAAGGTGCGCATGCCGTCGTAGACGACGGAATCCGTCAGGGAGCGCATGAAGGAGTTGCCGAGTTTCGTCTTGGTCTGGCCTTCGAACTGGGGCTCGGCGAGCTTGACGGAGATGATCGCCGTCAGGCCTTCGCGCGTGTCCTCGCCCGGAAGGGCGGCGTCGTCCCCCTTGAGGAGGCCGGTCTTGCGTCCGTAGTCGTTGATCGCGCGGGTCAGCGCGGCGCGGAAGCCCATGAGGTGCGTTCCGCCTTCATGCGTCGGGATGTTGTTCGCGAAGGAGAAAACGGATTCGGCGTAGTCGTCCGTGTACTGGAGCGCCACTTCGACCTTGGAGCCGTTCTTTTCCTGAACGAGGGTGATCGGCTTGGGGAAGAGGGGCGTGCGGGTCCGGTTCAGGTATTCCACGAAGGAGGTGATGCCGCCTTCATAGTGGAATGTGTGATCCTGTTCCTTGCCGGGACGCTTGTCGATGAGCCGGATGGAAAGGCCCGCGTTCAGATAGGCCAGTTCCTGGTAGCGCTTGCGCAGCGTGGAATAATCCCATTCCAGCGTCTCGAACACTTCGGCGTCGGGCATGAATGTGATGGTCGTGCCGGTCTCCTCGGATTTTCCGATGATCGCGAGATCGGCGTCCGGTTTGCCGCGTACATAGCTCTGGGTATACAGATTGCCGTGCTTCTTGACCCAGACCTGCAGACGGGAGGACAGGGCGTTGACGACGGTGACGCCGACGCCGTGCAGACCGCCGGAGGTGGAGTATCCGCCGCCGCCGAACTTGCCGCCGGCGTGAAGGACCGTCAGGCAGACTTCGACGGCCGGACGGTTCATCTTCGGGTGGTTTTCCACGGGGAAGCCGCGTCCGTTGTCTTCGACCGTCGCGGAACCGTCTTCGTTCAGCGTGATGACGATCTTGTCGCAGGCTCCGGCCATGGCTTCGTCCACGGAGTTGTCGGACACTTCATAGAGCAGATGATGCAGACCGCGGGTATCCGTCGAACCGATGTACATACCGGGGCGGCGGCGCACCGCTTCCAGGCCTTCCAGGACCTGGATCGAATCCGCTTCGTATTCCTGATTGGGCTGAGACATAGAGACCCCTTTCAAAGATCAGATGATGGATCGTTCTCGGAGAAAGACATACTTCTCCAATCCTATATATTATACATGAAATTAAGCGATTTGGCAAGAAAATGCCCCTAGAATCGTTCGGAAATCCGGGTACGGATACCCCCGCACGGGAAGAGGTCAGATATTTTAAAAGGCTTTTTGAACGTGAAAGGGAAAATGGAAGGGTCGGAAGCGCTTTTCCTTGACCGGGAGGGAACGGTCTGCTAGGATGGAGGAAGAAAAGAGAGCCGGGCAGGCGGGACTGCTGTCCGGAGAAGGGACGGAGAACCGTGGGAAAAGGGACGGGAACGGATGAATTCTGGATGGAGCGTGCCCTGGAACTGGCCCGGAGCGCCGGAGAGGCGGGGGAGGTGCCCGTAGGCGCGGTCCTCGTCTGCGGAGGCGAGGAGATCGCCTGCGCCGAAAACGAGCGGGAACGTTCGGGAGACCCCACCGCCCATGCGGAGATGCTTGCCCTGCGCAGGGGTGCGGAACGAAAGGGGAACAGGAACCTTTCCGACTGTACGCTGTACGTCACGCTGGAACCCTGTCCCATGTGTGCGGGCGCGGTCCTCGCCGCAAGGCCGGACCGGGTCGTGTTCGCCGCCTTCCACAGAGAGGGCGGAGCCTGCGGGAGCCGTGTGGATCTGACTCCGCTGGCACCGGGGATCCGATTCGAGGGAGGGCTGCTCCACGAGGAGTCCGCGCGGCTGCTGCGCTCGTTCTTCCGGGACATGCGGGAGACGTTCTACTGATATCTGATCGTAAGGAAAAGGCCTGTCTGCACAGGCCTTTTATTATTTTACCAGTCGTCGTCCTCGTCCTCCGGTGCGGCCGCATTTTCCGGCCAGAGAGAACCTTTGGGATTGGGGCAGATCATAAAATTCTTGGCGGCGCGGACTTCGACGTAGCATCCGCAGTAACGGCAGATGCCCTGGTTCTGTCCGGGACAGGACTCGCATCCTTCCAGGCGGAGCCGGTATTCCTCTTCGGGCGTACGCTGTTCCTGCGGCAAGGCGGCGAGTACGGACGCGATGACTTCACGGATATCCTGATCCGCAGTGGGATGAGGGCAGCGGGGGCAGTAAGGCTGGTTTTCCATGGGATCTCCTTGTCGGTCAGACGACGGATTGGCCGGACAGGAATCCGAACGTCACCCAGACGAGGGCGGCGATGAACGCCAGGGCCAGAAGGATGCCCGACACGTGACGCGCCTTGCTTCCCGAGAAAGTCATGTGCGCCAGAGCCGGATACAGGGTCGCCATCCCCATGAGATAACGGGGATAGCTCAGAAGCCAGGTGGGCGAGAGAATGAACAGGAGGTAGATGAGACTGTAGGCTCTCTCCGAAGGGCTCATGTACCGGAGCAGGAAGGGGAAAGCCGCCAGCGTCAGGAGGATGGCGGTCAGTTCCGAACCCCAGAGATACCATTTGACGCCTGCGTCCTCTGCGCCGAGGAAAAGCTGGGTGATGTATTCGATCGTGTGGCCGAAGAAGCCGAAACCCTGATACCAGTGTTCCTTCTGGATCTGCATGAACATAAGGGGATCGCCGTAGACGGCGTCGTTCAGGCCCAGATAGACGAGCGTTCCCAGAGGGATGAGCGCCAGGGCGAACACACGCCGGAAACTCCTGTCGAAACCGGCGTTTTTGGCGTCCAGGGCCCATTCGATGACGAAGGGGACCGCGAGCAGGACGCCGACGTTGCGCGTGAGGGAGGCGAAGAATCCAAGGATGCCCGCGGCGAGGAAATTCTTTTTCCGAAGCGCATAGAGACAGGATGCCGTCAGGACGACGAACAGGCTCTCCGTATACGGCGCCATCTGGAAGACCGAAAGAGGGAAGATCTGCCAGAGGAATGCGGCGAACAGGGCCGTCTCCTCCGTTTCGCCCTTCGATTTCGTCCACAGATAGAGGATCACCGAAGCCAGAGCGGACAGGAAGACGTTCAGGATGACGGCGGCTCTTACCGTGCCTCCCAGCAGTCCCGTGATCCAGGGAAAGAGCGGGAAGAATACGATGAACAGATGACCGTCCGAATCAGGCGTGACGGCCTGATAGGGATTGTTCGCGATCCAGAGATAATGAGGCGCGTCCCAGCGGTTCAGAGCGTCGCCGAGACCCGGAATATAGGCCCTGTCCACGATCAGCCAGCGCAGAAAGAGCGTCAGTGCGAGAAGAAGCACACGAAGCGCAAGCGCGGAGACAAAGACCGTCAAGGCCTGCCTGGGCTGCGTCCTGCGGGGCCTGAGAGGACGATCCGGCTTTTTGACGGAATACAGGACGGCGAGAACGACGCAGAGTGCGAAAACGGCTGTGCCCGTCCATTTGAGAACGGAGGGAATCGTCATGAGTGGGGACCTCCGCCGTTCCAGAACCGTTCGGCGGCGCTGGGCTCGGGGACCGGGCCTTCGTCTTCAGGTTCTTCGTGCTTGTTCCTTCCGGCAAAACCGTTCCGGTTCTCCGTCACGCCTTCCGCGGGCGGTTCGCTGTCCGGTGAAGCAGGCTCATCCTCTTCTTCGATGAAGGGGAGAGGCCTGCGGCGGCTGCTGACTTCGGCCGGTACGTAATCGGAGGGGATCGGGGAACCGGGCCTTTCTTCCGGTTCTTCCCGGGGAGGAGCCGGAGGCTCGGATTCAGGATGGTCTTCCAGGATCTGGGTCAGGTTCTGTTCAGCCTCTTCCAGCTGGGCATCCAGGACGATGAGACGGGAAAAGGATTCCGCTTCTTCCTGAGCGCGAAGCTCTGCTTCGGGATCGGGTTTGACGAATCGGGCGCGTATCCGGAGATAGAGCTTCCGGACCAAGTATTTGATGCGGAGACCCAGGATTCGGATCTTCTCCCAGACGAAGCGGCAGACTGCCGCAAGTTTCCGGAACCGGCGGGCCAGAAGGGCGCGCCGTTCCTTTTTGGCCCAGTACAGCCAGGCGTCGACGAGAAGCCCCAGAACGATGAGGACGAGGGCCGTTTTCAGAAGATCCTTGGCCAGGGCGCCTGGCGCACGCATGGCCAGGCGGCGGGTGAAGCGGTCGATCAGGTCCTGAAGGAAGGATTCCGGCAGGAGTCTGCTGAAGAATTCCGCGATCTTATCCCACATCGTTGCTCCTTTCCGGCCGGGCAAAGCGTGTCATCAGCCGTTCGGCCTGAAGATATCCGTCGGCGGCGGAAGAAAGTATGCCGCCCGCATAACCCGCGCCTTCGCCAGCGGGGTAAAGACCGGACAGCTGGACAGACTGTCCGTTTTCTTCGTTTCTGGGAAGCCGCACGGGAGAGGAGGTCCTTGCTTCCACGGCTGTCAGGACTGCATCGGGAGACGCGAATCCGGGCATGGCGGAATCCCACCGCATGAGTGCGGCTTCCAGCGGACCCGTCAGCGACTCCGGCAGGACCCGGTGCAGGTCACAGGGAACGGCTCCCGGCCTGACGGAGGGAAGGATCCCCGAGAAGGGGCGTCCCTGTCCGTGCGACAGGAAATCCCCGACCGATTGTGCGGGGGCTCTGAAACCTCCGCCGCCTGCCTCATAGGCGGCGTGTTCGACGGCGCGCTGCAGATCGACGCCCCAGAGCGGAGAGGCACCCTCCGGAGGATTGACCGATACGACGAGCGCTCCGTTGATGATCCCCGAATCGCGCGCGGCGTTGCTCATGCCGTTGACGCAGAGACGCGTGTTTTCACTGCTTGCGTTGACGACCTGTCCGCCGGGACATACGCAGAAGGAATGGACGGAAACGTCCCCGACCCGGCAGGATACGCTGTAGGATGCCGCTCCGAGCGCGGGATGTCCGGCGTACCGTCCGTACTGCAGGCGGTCGAGCCAGGACTGATCCTGTTCGATCCGGACACCCATGGCAAAAGGACGGGGCTCCAGAAGGATCCCCTGGTCCAGCAGATTCAGCTGCAGGTCACGGGCGCTGTGGCCCGGGGCCAGGATCACGGCTTCTGCGGGTATCGTCTCGCCGCTTTCGAGAACGACCGCACTGATTTCACCGTCACGGATCTGAAACCGGTCCGCACGGCAGCCGAATCTGAACGTTCCGCCTGCACGGACAATCTCGTTCCTGAGTCTGGGGAGTAGGATGCGGAGACGGTCCGTGCCCACGTGGGGCCGGGCGTCGCTTGCGATCTCCGGAGCGCCGAGAAGATCGGCCCAGGTCTTCAGGATACGTGCGCAGCGGGGGTTCCGTACGCGCGTATTCAGTTTGCCGTCCGAAAAGGCGCCGGCACCCCCTTCGCCGAACTGGGCGTTGGACCGTTCGTTGAGTTCGCCTGTATCAAAAAAGTGTTCCGTGTCAAGGACACGCTGTTCCACGGGCTGGCCCTGTTCCAGGAGCAGAGGCCGATAGCCCTCGCGGGCAAGAAGCCAGGCGGCCGTCAGGCCGGCCGGTCCTCCGCCGATGATGACCGGCCGGTGCGGAAGCGGAATATCTCCGAAAGACAGGGCCGGAAGAACGCTTTCGCGGTCTTCTTCCGCCAGTCCGCGGCGCAGCAGGTCTTTTTCCCTCGCGCCGGCGTCAAGGCGAAGTGTGAAGTCCAGACGTACCTGGCGGCGGGCATCGACGGAACGCCGCTCGACTGTCAAAAAGCGGACTTCCTCCGGGGAAATCCGCAGTTTTTTTGCAGCCGCGAGGGCAAGATCTCCGGTCTCTTCCGGGCTCAGTGAAAGGCGGATACGGATCATGGCCTTATTCCTGGTTCCGGAGGACCTCGGTCAGCGTGACGTCTGCGGTCTCTGAGGACAGCGTCGTCTGCGCTTCATAGAAGTCATCGATGAGGCAGTGGATGGGCATCGTGTACGTGCCGGCGTTCCTGTCCGACATATCCACATACAGCTGGAGATGGCTTGCGGTGAAGCTCTGCATCTTGCTCTCAGGTCCTGTTACGGTCACCTGTACGGCGGTGATCGTACTGCGTGCGGTGAAGCTGTCGGCATCGACGCCGCGGATCTCCACAGGCACGTTGTCGAAGGTCAGGGTCGTCATCTTCCGCTGGATCCGCACGATCACGAGGATGGAGCGGTTCTGTACGAGGGTGGCACCATCGGGCAGAGAGACCGTGCAGTAGCTCCTGACGTCGGAGGAAGCGCCTGTGACGTCGATCGGGGACAGGGTGAGACCGCCCTGTTCGGCCAGGGAATCCAGCACGGCGGCAGATCCCATGACCTGAAGGGACTCGGGGAAGGATTCGATCGCCGTCACTTCATAGCCGTCCGGGATCGTGTCCGCGCCGATCACGGCGTCCCAGGCAAGGATCGGAAGCGAAGACGTGTGGGAGATCGGGATCGTGAGGATCACGTCCTTCTGGCTCAGAGACAGGAGGGGGGACGAAAGCTCATCGCCGTCGCTGTCCCAGAGCTTGATGGGCACGGATCTGCGGATGTCGCCGTCGGCGTTTTCCACGGACAGCGTGACGCTCGCGGAATCCAGAGTGGAGATCAGGGCTTCGGGTCCGGTCACCGTGATGGTCGTGGCGGACAGACCGACCTCACCCAGGACGCATCCTTCCGCGGGGCTGCCCTGGATGACGGGATCGACGGGCAGATTGCGGGTGGCCGTGGCCTCGACTTCGACCGTCACGGAATTCGGCGTGACGGATGCGACTGTCCCGTAGTTCGTACGGGCCTGCAGCGGAAGGGTATAGGTCCCGGAAGAAGTGATGGAGGACAGATCGCAGTTCACGCTGATCTGTTCGGCGTTGATCGCGCCGGCGCTGGAAAGGGGCGTATTGACCGTGACGCGCACCGGAGTCAGGGATTCCTCGACAGAGCGGCTGAGAACGAGGCCGCGCGCACGAAGCGTCGATGAGGAGGATACGGTCACAGGTACGTCGTTCACAATCACGGCACGGTTCGTATTCAGCGTGAGGACGGCATAATGCCAGAGAAGCACGGCGAAGATGAGACTGACGAATTTCGTTCCCCAGTTGTGCAGGAAGGTCCTTTTCAGAAACTGTCCGAATCTGCTGGAAAGGTTCCGGATCTGACTATTCATGGTGCCTCCTTCTGGAGAAGATGGCTTCCAGCCGGCTGCTGTGACCGGAGGAGCTGTACTCCTTCATGAGGATGGATCGGAGCTGGGCCGAGTCGATGTAGCGTTCCAGCTTCCCGTTTTCGGCGATGGAGATGATGCCCGTTTCTTCCGACACGACGATCGCCAGGCAGTCTGTGGCTTCCGAGATGCCAAGGGCGGCTCGGTGGCGTGTTCCGACGGTCTGCGGGAGATCCGGATTGGCGGAAAGGGGAAGGAAGCATCCGGCTGCAAGTATCCTGTCACCGCGGAAGATCGTGGCACCGTCATGCAGTGGAGTGTTCACGACGAAAATGTTCTCGATGAGCGCCTGGGAGATCATGGCGTTGAGTTCGG
This sequence comes from Bacillota bacterium, assembly GCA_016281935.1. Classification (GTDB taxonomy): domain Bacteria; phylum Bacillota; class Clostridia; order Christensenellales; family UMGS416; genus JAEEJN01. The sequence continues at coordinate 10,329 of JAEEJN010000107.1, forward strand.
TGCCGGATTCCAGGATGTCCCGAAGGGGACTTTTGCGCTGCAGGATGAGGAGCGCGCCGGTCTTGGTCTTGGCCATGTTCTGCACGGCTTTGACCACTTCGTCCACGACCCAGGCGTGATCCGAATTCTGGGTATCGGATAGCGTGGAGGAAAGATCCGTCATGATGGAGTTCCGGCCGATGCGTTCCAGAAGCTGGCGAAGCTCCGGGGCGAAAAGGATGACGAAGACGATCAGCATATTGTTGATGATCATGCTGATGAGGAAAGACAGGGCGCTCAGACCGAGCCAGGAAACGATCTGGGCCGTTACGAAGACGATTGCGATGCCTTTGAGGACCTGATTCGCCCGGGTGTCCCGGGTGAAGCGGATCAGCTGATAGAGAAGAAACGCCACGATCAGGATATCGAGGATATCCCGAAGCTGTATCCAACTGCCGATCTGACGTACGGACTGCCAGAACTGGATCAGTTTTTCCATGATGTGCGGCTCCTTCTCCGGAGAGTGTCTTTCCGGTGCGTTGTCTCGTGAGAAAAGGCCTTGGCGGGCTCCGGCACGGGCACGATCCCGCATGTCCCCGCCCGAACGGAGGGCATTGTGAAAAGGGTGCTGTCCCGTATCGGTACAAGGCTGTTAACTCAGAATCATGATACCATAAAGCCTATGCGGAAGCAAGAAAAAGAGACGGAAAACAGACGGATCGGAAGGACCGGATTCTGAGAGAAAAATGATTTCTTCCGATGTCGGCAAACACCGGACAGCCGGCTTCGGACCGTATCCGGAAGGGAATGTCCGGGGAGCCTTTTCTGACCGGACGTTTTCGTCTATAATGGAAGAAAGGAGCGTATTTGTCATGGTGAACAAGGGAAACGCCGGTCCTGTGGGCTGGGTGCTCGTGCACGACTTCGGATACACGGCGCAGTCGCTGGCTGCGCTGGAATCTGTACTGACGGATTCGGGGTGCCGGGTCGTCGTACCGAAACTCCCCGGTGACGGGGAACTGCCCGCCGCATGGTCCGGGATCTCCGGAAGCGATCTCGTGAGAGCCGTGAGAGATGCGGCTCTGGGCCTGTTTTCCGACTGCGCGGAAATCTGTCTGTTCGGTCACGGCATGGGAGCGCTCCTGGCGATCCAGATGGCGGAGGAACTGCCGGTGAAGGGACTGCTCCTCGCTGCCCCTACGCTTTCCCTGCCCGACAGGATCGTGCTGTTTTCCCGGCTGATCGCCCGTTTCAGCCCCTATCAGGCACACGGCGACAGCAGAGACGGTCTGCCGGAAGGCGCAAGAGACAAGGGCCTGCCTACCGTGGGCTTTTCCGCCGTTCTGGATCTCGCGCGCCGGGTCAGGGCGGATCTGGGCAGCGTGCGCTGTCCTTCCCGCATCCTCGTGCCCGGACAGGATCAGTGGAGCGATCCCCGGGCGGCCGTGACGCTGGCCGAAACGCTCCCCCGCTCCAAAGCGATCGTGATCCCCGAGGCCAGGCACCAGTGCCTGACGGGAGAAGGAGGAGCGCAGATCGCGGAACTGGCAGGGAGGTTCACCGCCTGGGCCGGAAAGGAAGGAACATGAGGAATCTGTATCTGACGGGTCTGCCCGGTTCGGGCAAGACGGAAGTGGGCCGTCTCACAGCCGAACTTCTGGGCTATACCTTCGTGGAATCCCTGGAAGACATCCTCGGATCTGATTTTCCCACGGCATCGGCACTGTGGCAGGCCGAAGGAGAGGACGGCTTCCGGTTCCGGGAGCGCGTGGCGATCCTCAGGCTCGCGCATATGGATTCCGTTGTGGTCGCCGTGAGCGACGGCGCTCTCATCTGGGAGAACAACAGGGTCACCATGAACAAGACGGGACTCGTCGTCAGCCTTCTCCGGGATCCCGGCCTCATCCGTCTCAACGGCACGGACTATCCGACGCTGGAAGACGAGACTCTGCAGGAGCTTTGGGAAGACAGGGAAGAACTCTATCGGAACTGCAGCCGCTGCCTCGTGAACGAGGGCACGGTGCAGGAAGCCGCCGAGACCCTGGCGGCGTGGATGAAGGAAGAGAACGATCGCTTCGCGATAGACTGGACTCAGTATACATGAAAGATTCTACGATCTGGATGCTCCTGTGCCTGGGACTGGGCACGGTCATCCTGTTCCTCGCAGCGGGAAGGATCCATACGGATCCGCAGCGCCGACGTCCGAATTTCAGGACCAGGCTCGACCTGGATCTTATGGACACGCTGCTTTCGGCCCGGCGTTATGAAGAGGGGGCCCGGGTCTGCAGGGAGATCCTGGACCGCTATCCGGGAGATCACGAGGCGCACTGCTACCTTGCGACCTGCCTCATGTACATGGGAGAGGAAGACGAAGCCAGGGCGGAACTCATGCCCCTGGCCGCCTGTGCGCGGCCCAAAGACCCCTGGGTCTTTTCGCAGCTGGGCTACCTGTTTTCCTCCGACGGCCAGTACGGTCTCGCGCGCTGGGCGCTGGACAGAGGCCTGGAGCTTTTTCCGCATGACGTGGAGCTCCTGACGTCCCGTTCCCGGTACAGTCTGGAGGACGGGGAAGCGGTCCGCGCCCTTGGATATGCTCAGCAGGCGCTCCTTGAGGATCCGGAGGATCAGAACGCACTCTGGGCGAAAGTCACGGCACTGGAGGCGCTGGAATCCTACGACGAAGCCGAGCAGGAACTGGAAAAGGTGAATCCCCTTTCTTCCGATGACTACGAACCGGCGCTGGAGAAGGCGCACATCGCACTGCTCCGGGGGGACACCGAGGCGGCACTGGACATCTGCGAAAGAGAACTGCTGCGTTTTCCCCGCAGCGGGGCGCTTTATCTGGCGCGGTCTGCGGTCATGACGAGAGCAGGCAGATATGACGAGGCTCTCGCGCAGATCGAAAGGGCGGGAGAACTGGGAGAATCGGAGGAAGCGCTTCAATGGGCAAGCCTTGAGCCCCTGTGCGGGGCCGGACGCAGAGAAGAAGCCTATGAGATCCTGGACGGACTGATCCGAGCGGAATCCCCTCTGCTGGAACACATGAAGTCCGAATGGATGCGCAAGGACTACCCGCTCCTTACAGGTCAGGCGGATTTCCTGGATTTTCTTGAAAGAAAGAATCGGACAAAGTATAATTGACATGTCCGTTCCAAATCATCATTTCAGAGGTCGGCCATGGAGAACAAAGCACTGCCAAAACCGAGACGGTACCTGAAGGGACTGTATCATTTCGGGCGTTTCGTCGTCCGCATGGTGACCCGCACGAGGGAGGTCCAGCATCCGGAGAACCTGGAGGACGGCGTGATTTATATCAGCCGGCACATGGACATGCACGGTCCCATCCGCACCATGGCTTATCTTCCTGTGCAGGCCCACGTATGGGCGCTCTCCGTCTTTGTCGACTACAAGGAGTGCTACGAACAGTTTTCATCCTATACCTTCCCCTCCCGGCATCCGAAATGGCCCGCCTGGTTCACGAAAGCCGTGAGTGCGTTCCTGGCCCGCCCTCTGACGCGCCTCATGCGTGATATGGAGGTCGTGCCCGTTTACAGGAGCCGCAGGGACATCCTGAAGACGATGAACAAGTCGATGGAGTATCTCCTCCAGGGCGAAAGCCTCATCATTTTCCCGGACATCGCCTATTCGAGCGATTCCGCGGAAGTCGGGGACCTGTATATGGGCTATCTCCATCTTGGAAGGACTTATTATAAGAAAACGGGCAAACCGCTGAAATTCATCCCGATCTATGCGCCTTATCATGATGCCGTGCTCGACGTGGGCGAACCGCTCACCCTGGACCCGTCGAAGAGCTACAACGACGAGAAGGAACGCATCACAGGCGAGGTGCAGCAGTTTTTCCTGAACGCCGCGAAGCGTGACGGCGATCTGTAACAGCCGCTGCCGCAGGTTCGTATGACACGAAAAGGACGCAGCCTATGGAAAGCCGTTTGATGAGAGACATCCGCTTTTATCGCAGGACCGTCCGAAACAGCCTGAAGGAAGTGTTTGAAGACGCCGCTTCGAACGGCTGGTGCGTCCGGACCGGGAACGGGGGACCGGTCTCGTGGATCCTGGATGAGATCAGGCGCGGGACCGCCGTGAAAGTAGGCCGGGCGATGGACACGAGGTTCAGGGAAGACGGTCTGCCGGAGGAATGGTTCTCGGATCGCTTCGAGAGTTCCGCGAAAATCGCGGCCCGAATGAACAACGATCCCCGTATTGCGGCAAACATCGGGGATTTCTGTTTCCTTTCCGAAAAAAAACACTATCTGGATGATTTGAAAAGCAGCGCCCCGTCCTGGTACAGCGTGATCCTCGATCTCCTGACAGGGACAGGCGCTTCTTTGCTTTCCCTGATATCCGTTATAGTGCTGGCGGGCCTTCTCGGCGCGCTCTTCCCTCAGCTTTCCCCGCTGATCCCCGTCAGGGATCTGATCCTCAGATGCATCCCGCTCGCAGGGGCGGTCGGGGCCGTCCTGTGTATCGTGACCGTGTTTGCTTCGCTTCCCCTGGTGCTGATCGGGCTCATGGCCGGGGCGGCAGTCACGTTTCCCAAGATCCTCGGCGTCTTTCTGCCGCCTGCGGCGGCCGTCGCCGTGACCGTGTTCATCCTGATCGCTTTGTCGTGCCTGCTTTTCGCCAGCATTGGATCCATGGGCGTGGGGGAATTCGTTGCGAGGATCTTCTGGGCCGTCGGTTTTATTGTGTTTCCCATAGCGGGCGTCGTGATCATCGGGATGTTTTCGGGGGCGGAGTTCGGGATCGATTTCTTCAACACCGGAATAGACACCGTCCATCTCGAACTGTGGATCAGGATCATCGTGGCGCTCTATTATGCGGGAGGTCTCGTCATGGGGCTTGTCAGGACCGTGAGATGGGCAGCTGCCGGCTTCACCGCCGCCGCATACGGGAGCAGAGAACGCAAAAAAGCCCTGGACCGGTATCGTTTCGCGAAGAAATGGATCGGCGAATGGGAGAAATGGACCGAGCGGACGAAGGAGAAAGTAAAGGACGGCCGTTTCGACGGCGATCGTGACAGGATCATCTGCTACGCGTTCATGTCTCCGGGCCAGAAAGAAGCCCTTTCCGCCGACAGCGGACGTTTCAGTCAGGAAGACAGGGAGCTCTGGCAGTCGGTCTTCCGTTTCTACGAGGTCGAGAACAGACTGGGATAAAAGAAAACATACAGTACAAACGGCACTCCGTCGGAGCGCCGTCGTTTTTTCTTCGTCAAGGTTGATGCATCTTGATAAAGTATGTATAATGAACAGCATACAGACCGCCGGATTCACATGGATGGGAGAGATCCGGAGAATAGGAGAGAGCATGGATATTTTTGCCAAGTGTTATGCGCCGTCCATGGCCGACCAGGCCAGAGAGCAGGGCATTTACCCGTATTTCCACGCGCTGGAATCCAGGCAGGACACGGAAGTCATTATGGAAGGCAAACGCCGGATCATGCTGGGTTCCAACAACTATCTGGGACTGACGACCCATCCGGAAGTGATCGAGGCCGGGATCAAAGCCTTCGAACAGTATGGTTCAGGCTGTTCCGGTTCCCGATTCCTCAACGGTACGCTGCGCATGCACCTGGAACTCGAAGCGGAACTGGCGAAGTTCCTCCGCAAGGAAGCCGTCGTGACTTTCTCCACGGGTTTCCAGTCCAACCTGGGGATCATCAGCGCCGTGGTCGGACCCGGCGATTACGTCATCATGGACAAGGAAAACCACGCCAGTCTGTATGACGGCTGCCGCCTGTCCTACGGCAAGATGGTCCGTTATACCCACAACGACATGGAAGAACTGGAAAGACGTCTCCAGGCCGTGCCCGAGACTGCGGGCGCCCTGATCGTGACGGATGGCGTGTTTTCCATGGGAGGCGATATCGCCAATCTTCCCGAGATCTGCCGGCTGGCCCGCAAATACGGGGCCAGGGTCATGGTGGACGACGCGCACGGCCTCGGCGTGATCGGCGAAGGCGGCCGCGGCACGGCGAGTTACTACGGACTGGAAGACGAGGTCGATATCTATATGGGTACTTTCTCCAAGTCCCTGGCTTCTCTGGGCGGTTATATGGCCTCGTCCGCGCGTGTCGTGGATTATGTGCGCCATTCTTCCCGTCCCTTCATCTTCTCCGCTTCGATGACCCCCGCGAGCTGCGCTTCCGCCCTGGCGGCACTCCGCATCCTGGAGAATCATCCGGAACTGCCGCAGACGCTGCAGTCCAGAGCTCTCTTCATGCGCAGGAAACTGGAAGAGGCGGAGATCCGCATGCGCCCCTCCAACGGGAACATCATCCCGATCATCCCGATCTATACCTATGAGGTCATCCCGACGCTCACGATCGCCAAGGAGCTTTATGACCGCGGCGTGTATGTGAATTCTTCCCTGCCGCCGGCGACAGCGCCTTCGGAATGCCTGCTCCGGACGAGCCTCATGGCGACCCATACCGAAGCGCTGATCGAGGAAGCGGTCGGGATCATCAAAGAAGTCCTGCAGGAGCACGACATCTGAGTCCTGAAGATCCTTGCCTGAACCGGATGAACGCAAACAAAAAAAGGAACGTCGGCAGACGTTCCTTTTTTGCTCAGCGGAAGGCTTTCCGCGGTCCGTTTCTCAGTAGTTCTCCGCTCTGAGCTTGAAGTAGCTCCGGGGATGACTGCAGACGGGACATACTTCGGGAGCTTCTTTCCCGATGTGGATGTGGCCGCAGTTGCTGCATTCCCAGATGCGGTCGCCGTCGCGGGAGAACACGAGTCCGCCCTCGATGTTGGCGAGCAGCTTGCGGTAGCGCTCTTCATGGGCCTTCTCGATCGCGGCCACGCCGCGGAACATGCGGGCGATCTCCGTGAAGCCTTCAGCCTCCGCGGTCTCGGCGAACCCGGCGTACATGTCGGTCCATTCATAGTTCTCGCCTTCCGCGGCGTCAAGCAGGTTCTCCGTTGTAGTGGGGACTTTCCCGTCGTGCAGGAGCTTGAACCAGAGCTTTGCATGCTCCTTCTCGTTTTCGGCGGTTTCCTCGAACAGCTGGGCGATCTGGACGAAACCGTCCTTTTTCGCCTGGGATGCGTAATAGGTATACTTGTTGCGTGCCTGCGATTCGCCCGCGAAAGCGGTCTGCAGGTTCTTTTCGGTCTGACTGCCTTTCAGTTCCATGGGATTCTCCTTTCGGTACGGATTGATTCAGGATGATACGTTCAGAAGATGAGCTTCTCTCTCTATCATACACGATACAGTACCCGTGTCAACCCTGCTTGCGGGTGGTTTGCAGAATTGTTATAATGACGATGGTTTTCACGAAAGAAACAGGAGGTATGCCTCATGTATGATTTCAATGAACTGACGGACCGCCGCGGCACCCTGTCCATCAAATGGAAGGGTGTGGGCGAGGACGAGATCCCCGCATTCCTGGCCGATATGGATTTCCGGAGTCCGCCTTCCGCCGTCGAAGCGATGCAGAAGTGCCTGGATCACGGGATCTTCGGCTATATGGCCGACGACGCCGAAGGCTGGCGTCTCCAGCAGGAATGGTGGAAGCGCTGGCATGATCTGGAATTCACGAGGGAAGAAGCCTGCTACAGCGCCGGCGTGGTCCCCGCGCAGGTCGCGTCCGTCCTGGCCGTCTCCGCTCCGGGTGACACCGTCGTCCTGCAGGAACCGATCTATCCGCCTTTTTTCTCCGCCGTGAAGAATCACGGACGCATCCTCGCGGACAACCATCTGCTGAGGACGGACGAAGGCTGGAGGATGGATTTTTCGGATCTGGAGGACAAGTTCCGCGCAGGTGCGAAAGTCTTCCTTCTCTGCTCGCCTCACAATCCCGTTGGCCGGGTCTGGACGAGGGAAGAACTCGGAAAGATCGCGGATCTTGCCGCACGTTACGACGTCTGGGTGATCTCCGACGAGATCCACGGGGACATGGAGATCTACGGACACCGTCACATTTCATACGCTTCCATTGACCGGAGGCCCGACCGCGTGATCACGCTGATCGCCGCGACAAAGACCTTCAATCTGCAGGGCCTGCATCAGTCGACCGTCATCTGCCGGGACGCCGAGACCCTGGGCCGCATCCGCAGCCTGATCTCCAACACCGGAGCAGGCGGCCCCAACATCTTCGGACAGGCTGCCCAGAACGGAGCCTACAGGGGCGGAAGAGAATGGCTGGAAGAACTCAAGAAGGTGATCGAGAAGAACATTGAGACCGTCCGTCCCGTGCTTCTCGAAAAAGGACTGTGGTGCGCAAAGCCCGAAGGCACCTATATCCTCTGGGTCGACGGCAGCTGCCTGGGACTGTCCGGCAAGGAGCTGGTCGACCACATCCGTGCGAAGACCGGCGTCATCGTGACGAACGGGTCCGATTTCGGAGACGGCAGCTTCTTCAGGCTCGTACTCGCCACACAGACGGCGCGCGCGGAAGAAATCGCCGAAAGAATGAAAAGGCTCTGATTGTACTGCCGATCAGCGATCCCGGCTTTCCGCCGGGATCTTTTCTGTTTCGAAAGCAGTGCTTTTCGAAGGGCAATGCAGATGAAAAAATGAAAAAAAGCTAGTGATGAGACCGAAAAACTGATATGATAAGAAGGGGGAGTCTGTAACGACGCCCGAGGAGGAAACGATTTGGCCAGAGCCTGGATGGATATGCGTGACGAGGAGATCCGCGAAGTGTTCGCAGAGCTGGAGCTGCCGCGCTTTCGGGCGGAACAGTTCTGCAGATGGCTGGCTCAGGGAGCGAGTTTCGATGAAATGACCAACCTGCCGAAGTCGCTGCGGGACGAACTGGAGCATCTTCGGCCGCTGGGCGGGGTCCGCATCCTTCAGACTCTGTACTCCCGGGTTGATGAGACGCGCAA
>JAEEJN010000019.1 GCA_016281935.1 Bacillota bacterium
ATAGGAACCGGTCTCTCCGCTGACGCGGTAACTGTAGTGAACGTTGCATCGTTTCTGCCTTTTCTGGTCTTCTTCCTTCAGCTCATAGGCGCACTGGAAGACGATCGTTTTCTCAAAGCCTGCTTTTCGATAGTCCGAAATGATGATATTGTGGATCGCAAAGTCTTCCGCATCGGCAAATCTTTCCTGCAGATACTCACGCACCTTTTCTTTTGCCGACGTCAGATTGAAATCCGGGAAGTCCTTCAGGATCTGAGGCAGGTACAGGGAATCGCCCCCGGACAGAGAACGGGGAGTTTCATCGTTCGATTCGCTCATCTGGGATGCTACGGCGGCAAGGCCTGCCATGGCTGCGAGGCTGCCCAGATTGCCCGCTGCACGATTCACTTTTCTGCGGATTCTCTTATATCCGCTCCTCACGAAGATGAGCGCGAGAAGGATCACGGCGGCCGCAATAGCCAGGCCGCTCAGACCGGATGCTGCATAAACGTTCATGTTCATTTCCCTCCAAACAGATATGCTAACAGAAATACAGAAGATTTGCAAACGGCTGCAGGCACAGGATCGTCAGTTTTCTCCATGAAAATACGGGAACAGTCAACAGCTGAATATCACAAAAGGAGTGTCGCTGCTGCACGGGATTATGCTATAATGCATATGTACGTGTAGATTTCCGGCATGAGGCCGGAACGACATTTCAGAAGAGGTGAAGAAAACATGAGCAACACAAAACCCGACGGCAGCCGTTATATCCCCTATGAGGAAAGACGCGGCAACGAATCCATCGTCTATTTCACCAGGGATCTGTCCCCCGCCGGCCTCATGAAGGCCTATGAAAGAGTGAACGCGAACATTCTCGGCAAAGTGGCTGTCAAACTCCATACCGGTGAGCCGCACGGTCCCAACATCATCCCCAGTTCATGGATCAAGGTGTTCCTGGAAAAAGAGCTTCCCGACGCCACCATCGTCGAAACGAACACCTATTACGACGGCGACCGCTATACGACGGAACAGCACAGAAAGACCCTTGAGATCAACGGGTGGAACTTCGCCCCCGTGGACATCATGGATGAACACGGAACGGTCATGCTTCCCGTGAACGGCGGCAAATGGTTCACTCAGATGAGCGTGGGCGAGTCCATGACGAACTATGACTCTCTCGTCGTCCTCACCCATTTCAAAGGCCATGTCATGGGCGGATTCGGCGGTTCCAACAAGAACATCGGCATCGGATGCGCCGACGGCCGTATCGGCAAGGGCATGATCCATTCCAATGCGGACGGCGACTGGGGCAGCGTACAGGAAGAACTCATGGAGAAGATCGCCGAATCCACCAAGGCAACGATCGATTTCTTCGGCAAGAACGTGACGTACGTGAATGTCCTGCGCAACATGTCCGTATCCTGTGACTGCGAAGGGGTGGACGCAGAGCCCGTCGTAACCCCCAACATCGGCATCCTTGCATCGACCGACATCCTCGCTGCGGATCAGGCGTCCGTGGATCTTGTCCAGGCCCTGAAGCCCGAGGACCGTCATGCGCTCGTGGAACGCATGCAGACACGGCATGGTTTCCGTCAGCTGTCCTACATGAAGGAACTCGGTATGGGCAATGACCGCTACATCCTGATCGACATCGACAACGATGACGCCAGGATCTTCCCCGCGGACGCGGTGGAAGGCGTCAAGCCCTTCGAAGGCTGATCAAATAAGCCGAAGCCCGGACACCTTGCGGTATCCGGGCTTTTTCTGTCTGCTTCCTATTGCTTGAAACGGTTGAAGAAGTTGGCAAACGGTTCGAGTACGTCCGACATCTTTTTGATCGATCCGTTCAGGCTGTCCAGATCGATCCCGTTGATCTTCTCCAGCGCGTCGCCGACAGCCTGCGTGTTGTCGGTCACTACCTTGTCGATGCTCGCCATCGTCGTATCCATCTGCCCAAGCGTCTTCTCGAGAGATTCACTCAGGGTATCGATCTTCGTCTTGGCATCGTCGAGTTTTCCTCTGACATCCTCGATCGCATCCGACATGTCCTTCATGAGGGTGCCGGAATCATCCAGAAGCGGCTCGACCTTTTCCATGATCGTATTCATCTTCACCGACATCGCATTCATTTTGGGAACAATTACGGCTATCGATACCATAAGGGCAACGATCAGAACGATGAGCGCGATCATGAGGGACTGGTTCCACACGCGCTGCCTGCGCGTTTCCCGCAGCAGTTCCGCCAGGATCTGCTGTTCCGACATCATACCGGGATCCTGTTTTTCGTTCATGGTCTCTCCTCCTTTTTTCTTCTGACGTCATTGTAACAGATTCGCTCCGGCTTGCAAAGAGAACCCCGGACAAGTTGTCAAGCGGATCCGCTTTGTGCTATACTGCGCTCGGATATCATTACAAACCGAAGACGAAAAGGAGAGATCCATGAAAGTTTCGAAAGCCATCCGGATCGCCATGGCGCTTCTCATGGTGCTTCTGCCCTTGAGTCTCCTTGCGTGCTCGGAAACGGCGCCTGAAGCACAGACAGCAGCGGAAGAGACACCCACATCCGTCCTGGCACTCGTGACAGCCATCCCCTCAACCGCCGCACCCACAGTTCCGGACACGTCAGAGGAGCCCTCGTCAGAAGCTACCCCTGCCCCCACGGTTATCCCTGAAGCCACGCCGGACGTTCTCTATAATCCCCTGAACGGATCCGTTCTGGGAAGCAAAGAGGATTTCACGCCTTTCGCCGTGGCCGTCAACAACAACGAAGAAGCCCGTCCCCAGACAGGGCTGTCCAAAGCGGACATCATATATGAGGTCTACATGGACAGCGGCGGTGAAACAAGGCTCGTCTGTGTATTCGGAGGTAACCTGCCCGACATGGTGGGTCCCATCCGATCCGGCCGCATCCATCACGTGCACATCCTGTCCCAGTTCCCCGGAATTGCCGTCGTCACTGTCGGCGCTTCTGAGAAAAAGGGCTACAATTTCTACGAGCAGCTCGGAAAGGCCGAAATCGGCTGGCGTTCAGACGCCGTGAAAGGCCCGAACTCGAGCCTGTTCTGGCGTGACGATAATCGTTATGCGCCGCACAACTGCTACGCAGATCTTGTGAAAGACCGTGAAGTCGCCGGTGATTATTTTGCAAAATACGATCTTCCCCGTTTCTTCACCTTCGACCAGGATCTTCCCGGCAAAAAGGGACCCGGCGGGGATTATACCCTGACCTGGTTCCGCAAATACGTCGTAACCTATGAGTATCACGAGGATCTCGGAGGGTACTACCGCTATTACAACGACCAGCTCGTGGTCGATGCGGGAAAGGACATCAAGAACCCTGATGACGACATCAACGTCGTTTTCAACAACGTGATCGTCATGCATTCGGATTACACCTACGGCGGAGCCGCCAACTATGCGAACTTCACAAATACCGGCTCCGGTCCCTGCGAATACCTGATCAACGGCACCTACTCCAAGGGCACCTGGACGCGCGAGAAATACAACGAACGCTTCACCTATCTGGACGAGGAAGGCAATGAGATGAAGTTCTGCCCCGGAAAGACCTGGGTGGATATCGTCTACGACAAACCGGAACAGTATCTGGCCAAAAAATGAGTCCTGTCCCCTGCGCAATCGATGCACAGGGGATCTTTTTATCCCTATGGCCTGCAGGTCACTTTCATCTTGACAGAACACCGGCTTCAGGCTATCCTTTTCCTTTGGGACAAAGGAGGACCGATCCTTGAAGAGACAGAAGATTTTTTACGGGTGGATCATCGTTGCAGCGGGCTGCGCCATGATGGCGGTCGCACTCGGGCTCGTATCCAACGCTTTCGGACTTTTCATCGTGCCCATCACGCAGGAACTGGGATTCGGCCGTCAGGCCATGAGCTTCAACCAGAGTCTTTTCATGATCGGAGGCATGGTCGTAGCCCTTCTCAGCGGCCCCCTGTACCGCCGTTTTCCCCTGAAGGTCCTTCTCCGGATCTCGGCCGTCGCGCTCGTCATCTCCTACTCCCTGTATCCCCTCGCCCGCACTCTTCCGGTTTTCTATCTTCTGTCCGCTCTCTGTGCGATCTCTCTTTCTCTCGTGACGCAGGTTCCCCTCGCTATTCTCATCAACAACTGGTTCCATGAAAAACGAGGTCTTGCCGTCGGCATCGCCTTCATGGGAAGCGGCCTCGGAGGAATGATTTTCAACGCTGTCGGCGGCATCCTGCTGCAGAAAGTCGGCTGGCGCGGTACCTTTACGGTCTTTGGCGTCTGTCTTGCCGTAATCCTTCTTCCCTGCGTTTTCTTTCTTATCCGTGAAAAGCCCGAAGACATGGGGCTCTCGCCTCTTGGTGAAGGCGGTCACTTCGTAGGGCCCCAGACGCTCCAGGGTCCCTTGCTGTTTACCGTAGCACGTGACCCGATGTTCTGGATCCTTGTTTTCTGCATCACCGGAATGGGCATCTGCACGAACGCGTCCACTTCCACCATGGTCGCCAACATGCAGGATTCCGGATATTCTCCCCAGACAGCATCTCTCATCTGTTCGCTTTTCATGGCCTGCCTTGCGGTCAGCAAGATCGTACTGGGCTACATATTCGACAAACTCGGGCTGAAAAGAGCTCTCCTGCTCTCCACGCTCTGCAATGCTGCCGCCATGTTTCTCATGACGAAGGCAAGCATGCCCGTTCTCATGGTCCTGGGAGTCATGATCGCCAGCATGGGTTCCGCATACGGAAGCGTCAGTCATCCGATCATAGCGAGAGGCCTGTACGGAACAAGGGAATATACGTCCATCATGGGCATACTGACCGCGGCGAACAGTCTGGGTTCCGCCATCGCGCCGACCCTGTGCGGTTCCGTATATGACGGGACAGGAAGCTACAAGCCAGTCTTTTACGGATTGGCCATCATGGCGTTCGTTTTCACATTCATCATCCAGTTCTGCTGCAGTTCAGAAATGAAGCGTTATGAAGGAGGCACCCATGTCTGAACCCTATCTCTTCGACGAAGCCCTGTTCGACATAGACGGCGCACCTTCTCCTGAAGAAGGCCTGAAGGAAGCTGCGGATCTTGGATTTCTTCAGGCAGTCATCACCAGAGACCTGAAGACCTGGGACGGAATCCTGAAAACTGCCGAACACCTGGGGATCGGACTCATCTCCAAAATCACCCCCAGAGCCCATGTTCCCGCCGGCGCATCCGCCGTTCTGTACTTGCCGCAGCAAGACGAAGAGGAATCGGTCCTGAGGGCGATGGAACGCAACCAAATCCCTGCAGCCGTCATGTGGAAGGACAAGTCAGCACCGGAAGAATACTTTCCCGCCGCCCAGCTCCTGGGATTGGATCATTCCGCCTTCAAGCCTTCCCCGATCCCGTCCCGCCGGTTTGATTTCAGCCGCTACATCGATACGCTGGACTCGATACAGGAATGGGACGTCCTGACCGACATGGGCTGTCTGCAGGATGCGATGACCCATCTTCGCGGAGAAGACATACGCCGATTCGGAGACCTCCCCCTCAAAGCCCTGACCCTTCTGCATATGACGCTCAACGGAGTGCCGTATATCCGTTACGGAGAACAATACGGATACGGAGGGCTTCCGTATCACGGAGCCAGAAGCATCAAAGAATCCGCGCCAGTCTTTCCCTCCCCGGATGAACAGCGTGAAGACCCGAACTCGCTCTGGCATTTCACACGGGATCTTCTCATGCTTCGCAGGGAACTCCCCTGTCTTTTCAGCGGCGGATTCCGCATGATCGAAAAAGGCAGAGCTTTCTGCTATGCGCGCATATCTCAGGAAGGAGATTCTGCATGCTTCGTCCTTGTCAATCTGAGCGCAAGAAAAGTACGGATGTCGGGCATCGGCGAAGTCATTTTCTCCAACACCGGCCGTTTCTTCTTTGACGGGATCATGGAACCCTATGAAGCTCTGATTCTGGAAGCACTTCCGGATGATTCGGAAGACGATTCCGAAAACTGAACGCTCAGCGCCATCCGCACAAATCCTGATTTGACCTTGCAAAGAACAGCAGGACCGGTCATCCCGGTCCTGCCGTTCTGTTTTATGCACGCGATCACAGGAGACGGATCCCGTGCTCCCTGCAAGCAGTTTTTTCCTGTTCGGGCCATACAGACGCCTGGACTTCACCGATGTGCGCCTTTTCAAGGTAGAACATGCACAGACGGCTCTGTCCTATGCCTCCTCCGATCGTCAGAGGCAGACGGCCTGCCATGAGGTCTTTGTGATAGGTTCTTTCCATACGTTCCATGCAGCCTGCGGCTTTCAGCTGCAGGGGCATGGATCTTTCATCCACACGGATGCCCATGGAAGAGATCTCATACGCGCAGTCGAGGATCTCGTTATAAAAAAGGATATCTGCATTGAGATCCCAATCATCGTAATCCGGCGCACGTCCGTCATGGGGTTTCCCGTCTGACAGCGGCCAGCCGATCTGCGTGATGCATGCGGCGCCGTGTTCTCTCAGGAAGGCGTTCTCCCGTTCTTTGGGCGTCTTGTCGGGATACAGATCCAACAGTTCCTGGGAAGAGATGAACGCGATCTCGTTGGGAAGCTTGCTGTGGAGTTTGGGGAACAGCGCATTGATGTGTCCCTGAGCGGACACGAAGGCGCGGTAGATGCAGCGGACCGTTTCTTTGAGGTACTCTTCGCTGCGGTCTTCCCTGCCGATCACCTTTTCCCAGTCCCACTGATCCACATAGAGGGAATGGAGATTGTCCGTCTCTTCATCCCTGCGGATGGCGTTCATATCCGTATACAGACCTGTCCCCGCTGCAAAACCGTAGTCGGCGAGCGCTGCACGCTTCCATTTGGCCAGACTTTGGACGACCTGGCAGGGCCGGTCGTTATCCTCGCCTATACCGAAAGACACCGGACGTTCCGTACCCGAAAGGTCATCGTTCAGTCCCGTTTCCGGAAGAACAAACAGAGGAGCGGACACACGCGTGAGCCTGAGTGTCGCAGCAAGGATCCTTTCGAAATGATCTTTGAGTTCCTTGATCGCCAGCTGCGTCTCCATGAGATCCAGAACAGGACTGTAGCGATCGGGCAAAATCAGTGTCATGAAGGCCTCCTTACGATTCAATAGAGTAAAGTGTACCTCTGTATATCCCCTTTTGTCAACCAATCCTCCTAAAATCGCGTATAATCTCTTGCATTGAAGATACAAATCGGATACAATGGACAAATAAGGCGCATGACCGCCTGAAATCGCAGATAAGGGGTAAATCATCCATGACTGAACAGATGGCTCAGATTATTTCCACAGTCGTACCGATCGTACTGTTGCTGGTCGTATTCTATTTCTTTCTCATCCGTCCCCAGAACAAACGCCAGAAAGAGATCGACAAGATGCTCTCCGAACTCAAGACCGGCGATCGTGTAAAGACGATCGGCGGCATCTACGGCCGCATCACGCACGTCAAGGACGACGTCATCACGATCGAATGCGGACCTTCCAAAGTGGAACTGGTCTTCGACCGCCGCGCGATCTCGACAGTCGAGGACGTGAAGGACGTGGAGAACACGATGGAATAAGATACGGATCCTTTCCGTACGAAAGGCCGGCAGTCTTCGGACTGCCGGCCTTTTCTTTTCTTGTCTTATTACGCTGCGGTTCCCTTATGCTTTCGGATCCCGTCTGCGGATCAGATCTCCAGCGCTTACCGGGCAGGGACAGGGCATGTACAGGGACTGCCGGGGATGCGGAGCAGACGTCACGCGGACCCCCTCTTCCGTTCTCAGATCCGTGACACGAAGCGTGAGAACGCTCCTGCCCGGAGAAAGGACCTCCAGCGTTTCTCCTTCGAAGAAACGGTTTCTCTGTTCCATATGAAGCACACCGTCTTCCCAGCCAAGGACCTTTCCCACAAAGGTAGCTTCCTGCGGATGATCCTTCCCCCTGGCCCCGGGCTGGAGGATCTCTCCCCGGTACAGGCCTTCGCTGTAGGGTCTGTGAGCCACGCAGTCCAGTTCGGCTCTGCATTCCTCAGGGGACAGGGTCCCGTCCAGACGGGAACGGTACGCTCTCGTGATTGTCGCGACATAATAGGCAGATTTCATGCGTCCTTCCAGCTTCAGACTGTCTGCCCCGGCTTCCAGAATCTTCTCCAGCATATCGATCGTACACAGATCTCTGGAGGAAAGGATCCTACTGTAGCCGTCTCCTTCTTCTATCGGGAAATACTCTCCCGGTCTCTGTTCTTCCAGCAGCCTGTATTCCCACCGGCATGGCTGCGTGCATTCACCCCTGTTCGCGCTCCTGCCTGTCAGATAGGACGAGATGAGGCAGCGTCCCGAATAAGCCATGCAGAGCGCGCCGTGGGCGAATGCCTCTATGGACAGTTCCCTGGGGGTATTGGCCCGTATCTCCGCGATCTCATCCAGCGTTGCCTCACGGCCAAGGACCACGCGTTCTGCTCCGAGGTCATGATAAAACCGGGCTGCTCTTGCGTTCAGGATGTTCGCCTGTGTGGAGATGTGTACGGCGAGATCCGGAGCACCTTCCTTGACGGAAGACAGCACGCCCATGTCGGCAACGAGCACGGCGTCCACACCAAGATCGTAGAGGATCCGCGCGTATTCCACAGCCTGTTCCGCCTCTTCCCCTCTGGCAATGGAGTTCAGCGTTACATAGATCTTCTTTCCTTTTTCATGCGCTTCATCCACAGCGTTCCGGATTTCTTCATCCGTAAGTGCGGCTTTTTCCGCACGGAGCTGGAGCATGCGTCCGCCGAGATACACGGCGTCCGCGCCGAACCGCAGTGCGGCCTCGACGCTCTCAGGATCGCCTGCGGGCGCGAGAAGTTCCGGAAGACGCCCGTCGGGCAGCGTAAGTTTCCTGTTCATTCCCATGCGCATATTCTAGCATCCCGGTCCGCAAATTGCAAAACAGACGCACACAGAAAAAGGAAACCGCGGTTTTGGGAAGAAATATGACAAAGCATCATAACAAGAATACTGAAGGAGGCACACATGAATCTGAATCATCCTCAGCTGGACCCCTCGGTCAACCGTGTACGGCGCGTACCCGGAAGTCCCGCATCCTATTCTCGTCCCAGGAAGGATATTGGGCAGAGACCCGTCGATCCGGAAAACCCCTACTATCCCGTCCACACCGGTCTGTTCCCCGGCTCTCTCACGGATGAATCCGGCGCGGAGCGGCCTTTCCGTCTGTATGTTCCCACAACTTTCAAAACATCGGGCAACACGGCTTTCATCCTCGTTCCCGGCGGAGAAAAGGCTGAGGCGTTCTTTGAGAAGGGCCGCTGGCAGGATGCACTCGAAAAGCACGCCGTCGCAGCTTTCTTCATCGAGGCGCCTCAGGGATGGAAGACCGACGATCCCGGCCTGGAGCTTGACATCATGACAAAGCTTCTCACCGAGATGCGTTCTATGGAATACTATCCCTCGAACGCTCCCGGAGTATATGCGCTGGGCTTCGGCGACGGCGCGCAGATCGCGTCCGTGTTCGCCTTCACCCACTGCTCAGTGCTCGCTGCGTGGGCTGCCTGGGGCGATACGCAGCTCGATCCCGCTCTTCTGGAGCTTCTGCGCTCCATGCCTTCCGACTGCGATCCCTGCATCAAAAAGGGAGAAGTCCGTTTGCCCGCTTATCTGATCGGTAAACCTTCCAACGTACTGGATGCCGTGAAAGCCGCCAATCACGTGAAGGATGAGAACCTGCATTCCGATATCGCGCAGATCTGGCGGGAGGATCCTCTGCCCGGGACGCTGTATCTGAATGATCCTGCCTGCTCGGAAGTCTGGTTCACACCCGAGGATCAGGCGGAAGCACTGCCTTTCCCGGATGTTGTCGAAGCGATGACGGCATTCGTCGAGTCCTACAAGCGCTGGGGCGGCGAAGGCAACAGCTATATCCGCAAGACCGAGCTGCCCGAGGATCAGGGCTTCATCCCCAACTGGGCGACGATCGACGGTCTGCGCCGGCGCTGGTGGATCTTCGAACCCGAAGCCTATAAACGGAATCCCGACAAAAAGATACCGCTTGTGGTCGCGATCCACGGTTTCTCCTGTTCAGGCGAATTTTTCGCGGAGAATTCCGGATGGCACCGCGTCGCACGTGAACGCGGCTTCCTCCTCTGCTATCCTACGGCATACCCCTTCCCCCGCCGCAACATGCCCGCCGGCTCGCCCTTCAGCGGCCCCATCTGCCCCACCCCTGCATGGAACTCCAGTTACCCCAAGGATCCCGGTGGTCCGGATGACGTATCCTTCTTCCGCCAGATGGTGGATAAGATCTGTGAGCAGTATCCCGTAGACAGGGAGCGGATCTACGTGACCGGCCACAGCAACGGCGGCGCCATGACCCAGATGCTCATGCGGGAGGCAGCAGACCTATTCGCGGCCTTTGCCCCCGTAGGATCCGTGGACGGCAGAAACGGCACCGTGACCCCGATCCCCAGGGATGGACTGAAGCGTCCGATTTGGTACACGATGGGCGAATTTGACGGCACCGGCATGCACCTGATCGAAGGCAAACCGAACGCCATGACGATCCGTAACTGCTGTGAAGCAAACGGCGTCGATTACGAGTCCCGCAGGACCTATGATACGGGCATCTACCGTCATACCATCGTCAGAGACGAAAACCATGTGCCGCTGGTGCGCTTCACCGGCGTCATCAACTGGCCGCACACCTACTCCCCGGAAGTCGCCATGTACATCTGGGACGATTTCTTCGCTAGGATCCTGCGTCATCCCGACGGCAGCATCGAATACCTCGGATAACCAAAGTCTATCTTCTGCAGGTCCGCGCCTTGATGCGCGGGCCTTTTTTGTTCGGGGCGGTAAATTTGCGAAAGTACTTGACAATTTGCGAAAAGATGCTATATTGATTTGCGAAAGATTCGCAAATCTGTGCGGATCACAGTCTGAAAGGAAAAGGAGGAACGGATATGGCCCGTTATGCCACTAAGCAGCGCAGCGCGCTTCTGGACTTTCTTTCCGAACATGCGGATGTTCCTCTGACAGCGGGATTCATTTTTGAAGCGCTGGCTTCCAAAGGCATCAGCCTGAGTGCTGTCTACCGCAATCTGGCGGATCTGAAAAAGGAAGGCAAAATCCAGCGGATCACCCGCGACGGCAGCCGTCAGGTTTTTTACCGCTACACAGATGCGGAGGAATGCCGGTCGCATCTTCATCTGTCCTGCTTCAAATGCGGCAAGACCTTCCATATGGAGACGCCCATGACCGACAGGCTTCTCCATTCCGTGGCTGAAGGCGCCCATTTTGATGTCGACAGCTCCGCTACGATCCTGTACGGCATCTGCGAAGACTGCAAAAAAAAAGGAGGTTCCTCCAACCGAGGATAATGTAATGAGATACAGACCTATCACTGTTCTGCTCACCGTCTGCCTGATCCTTTCCATGCTGTCAGGCTGCAGCGCTCAGGACGCTTCAGCATCTTCTCCCTCACAGGACCAGAGCAGCCGTCTGAAAGTCGTGGCGACTGTTTTCCCGGAATATGACTGGGTCCGTGAGATCGCCGGCGACCGTATCGACCTGACGCTTCTTCTGGACAAAGGCGTGGATCTTCACAGTTACCAGCCGACCGCCGATGACATGATCAAGGTCTCCACCTGTGACCTTTTCATCTATGTCGGCGGAACATCCGATAAATGGGTCAACGACGCCCTCAAGGAATCCACGAACAGGAACCAGATCTCCCTGGACCTCATGGAAGCTCTCGGCGACGCCGTCAAAGAAGAAGAGATCGTGGAAGGCATGGAAACCGAACAGGAAGAAGAGCTCGAAGAGGAAGGCCCGGAATATGATGAACATGTATGGCTCTCTCTGAAAAACGCAAAGATACTGTGCAACGCAATCACTGACAAGCTTTGTGAACTGGACGGTTCCAACGCAGACTACTACAGGGCAAACTGCAGTGCCTATACTGACAGGCTGGACGATCTGGACCGTCGGTATCAGGAAGCCGTTGACAATGCGGACTTTCATACGCTGCTGTTCGGTGACCGCTTCCCCTTCCGTTATCTGACGGACGACTACGGATTGAGTTATTATGCAGCGTTTGTCGGCTGTTCCGCGGAGACGGAAGCGAGCTTCGAGACCATTATCTTCCTGGCCAAGAAAACCGATGAGCTCGGTCTGCATGCGATCCTGCATATCGAAAGTTCAGACGGCTCCATCGCGAAAACGATCCGCAATGCCACACAATCGAAAGATCAGGAGATCCTGACCATGAATTCGCTCCAGTCCGCTTCCGCAAAAGACGAAGACGATCTGACTTATCTTGCCGTCATGGAAAGCAATCTTGAGGTCCTGAAAAAGGCTCTGAAACAAGGAGAATAAAATCAATGGCTCAGCTCACATGTCAAAATCTCTGTCTGGGGTATGACGGGCGCGAGATCATTCACGACCTGTCGTTCCAGGTCGAAGCCGGAAACTATCTCTGCATCCTCGGTGAAAACGGTTCGGGAAAAAGCACGCTCATGCGTACGATCCTTGGGCTTCAGGCTCCCCTGTCCGGCAAAGTGCTGACGGGCGACGGTCTTCTGCCTCAGGAGATCGGATATCTGCCTCAGCAGACACTTGTCCAGAGGGACTTTCCCGCATCGGTCTGGGAGATCGTTCTGTCCGGCTGTCAGAACCGTCAGGGCTTTCGCCCCTTTTACTCACGCGATGAGAAGGAGCAGGCCCGGGCTATGATCGACAAACTGGAACTGACTCCCCTGATGAAGCGCTGTTACCGCGAACTGTCCGGAGGCCAGCAGCAGCGGGTTCTCCTGGCACGCGCTTTGTGCGCCACGCGCAAGATGCTGCTTCTGGACGAACCGGTATCCGGTCTCGATCCGAAAGTCACCCAGGAGATGTACGCCATCATCCGCAAACTGAACCGGGAAGAAGGCATCACGATTCTCATGATCTCTCACGATCTTCACGCAGCCGTGGAGGACGCCACACACATCCTGCACATCGGTCACACGGTCTTCTTCGGCACAAAAGAAGAATACCTGAAGAGCGACGCAGTCCTCGCGTTCGCTCCCGGAGGTGCTGACAAATGAGTGAATTTCTGTCAAAGCTTGAATACCTGCAGTTTCCTTTCGTACGCTATGCGCTGATCGTCGGAGTGCTCATTGCACTGTGCTCCTCTCTTCTGGGGGTCCCTCTGGTCCTCAAACGTTTCTCCTTCATCGGGGACGGCCTTTCCCATGTAGCATTCGGAGCCATGGCGATAGCTGCGGTCCTGGGACTGACGAACGATATGCCGCTGATCCTCGTGATCACGATCGCATCGGCTATCCTCCTTCTGCGGACAGGTCAGAACGCAAAGATCAAGGGAGACGCCGCCGTCGCCATGATTTCCGTCGGAGCACTGGCGATCGGATATCTCCTGATGAATCTGTTCAACCATTCCAGCAACCTTTCAGGAGACGTTTGTTCCACTCTATTCGGTTCCACGTCGATCCTGACGCTGACAAAAGGTGAAGTATGGCTTTGTTTGATCCTGTCCGTTCTGGTCGTCGCAGTCTTCGTTCTGTTCTATGACAAGATATTCGCGGTCACATTCGATGAGAGTTTTGCCAGAGCGACCGGGACGAAAGCCGGGCTGTACAATCTTCTGATTGCGATCATCACTGCCGTCATCATCGTCCTGGCTATGAATCTCGTCGGTTCTCTCCTGATTTCCGCACTTGTCATATTCCCGGCTCTTTCCGCAATGCGGGTTTTCAAGAGTTTCCGGGGCGTCGTCATCTGTTCCGCAGTACTGTCCGTTCTGTGTTCTCTCGTCGGCATGCTGATCTCGATCCTTGCAGGCACTCCCGTCGGTTCCACCATCGTCGCGGTGGATATCGCAGCGTTCGGTGTATTTTCCCTCATCGGCTTCCTCAAAGGAAACCTGAAATGAAACGCGCTGTCTTATGCGCTTCCTGCCGACTCAAGAATACGCTCATCCACAAACAGTGCTCTTCTTCCCACGGCAGTCTGTTTTAAGGAGGCATCATGAAAAGGCAATTGATCATCCTTCTGTTGTCAGCCGTTCTGCTGTGCATGACGGCATGCAGTACCGGTACCGGTCACGGCACGGTCATATCCCAGTCCAAGACCGTGGACGATGTACTGAGAGAACAGGCACAGGCTCAAAGCCAGCAGCAGCTGCCGGCAGAAAGTCCTACGGCGGCTGCCGACACGTTTACCACAGAAGCTCCCGCTGTCACACCGGATCCGGTACCTACGGCGACTTTTGCGCCTGTTCCTGCTCCTACCGTCAACGGCACGCCGGATCCCTCCCGTCTGTATTCTGATGATGAGATCGACGTCGACGTGACGAAGCTCAGACCGTCCGTCATCTATACCCGTGTGTCCCAGCTGGCGACCATGCCTGAATACTTCATAGGTCAGACCGTCAGGCTCCAGGGCAACGCAGGAGTGTTTCCCGGGGACAGTCATGTCTATTACACATGCCTGGTGTCGGACCTCATGGCATGCTGTCAGACGGGAATCGAATTCTCGCTTCAGGACGGATATGCATATCCCGAAGCAGGACAGGCCATTACTGTCACAGGTGTCTATGAAACATACGAGGAGAACGGGCAGACATATCCCCGTCTGCGGGACGCAGTCATCATCTACGGATGATCACCCAGGGTGCTGAAACGCCGTCAGGGCGGACGTTTTGATGACGTCCGCCTTGACTTTTTTCATCCATCTGCTATAATCATGGACATTGGACAGCATGAAACTGTCTGTCAGTGCAGAAGCATGAATCCCGGTATTTCCATGAATAATGGCGTCAGGAAGACACATGACTCGGAAGAATCCGTACATGTGTTTTTTTATTGGCGCCGAACCTTGCGGATCGATGGTCCGCAGACAATAAGGAGGATTTGAAACATGCATATGGCAGACGCATTGGTGTCCCCTGCGGTCGCCGGAGTCATGGCTGCAGCTTCCGCCACGGCAGCTGTAGTCTCTGTTTATAAGGTCAGTCAGGAAGATAACCGCAAAAAGATCCCTCTCATGGGTGTAATGGGCGCGTTCGTCTTCGCGGCGCAGATGATCAACTTCACGATCCCCGGGACCGGTTCTTCCGGTCATCTCTGCGGAGGTATGATGCTCTCCGCGCTCCTGGGGCCATGGGCAGGATTCCTGTCAATGATCGCCGTACTTCTGATCCAGTGCCTGTTCTTTGCGGACGGAGGGCTTCTGGCTCTTGGCTGCAATATATGGAATATGGCATTCTACGGATGCTTCCTGGGATCGCTTCTGATCTGGCGTCCCATCATGAAAAACGGAGCCTCACGTCTGAAGATCCTGATCGCATCCGTTGTCGGATGCGTCGTGACGCTCCAGCTCGGCGCTTTCTCCGTCGTCCTGGAGACTCTTGTCTCCGGCATCACGGAACTACCCTTCGGAGTGTTCGCCGCGGCCATGCAGCCTATCCATCTGGCGATCGGCCTGGTGGAAGGCCTGATCACCGCTGCAGTCCTGATCTTTGTCTATGAAGCGCGTCCCGAACTGCTTTGGGGCATCGACACACAGAAAGAGAACAGGATGCCCATCGGTGCCACTTTCGGTGTCCTCGGCGGTGCCGCAGCCGTTATCGGCGGCGGTCTGTCCCTCCTGGCCTCTTCTCTTCCCGACGGTCTTGAATGGGCTATCGGAAGAGTAGCCGGCGTCGAGGAACTGGAATCCGCGGGAACCGGCGCCTATGCCGCCGCAGAAAGCGTGCAGGAGTCTCTGTCTTTCCTGCCGGACTACGCCTTCAAGGGATCCGAAAGCGTTCTCGGCACCACTGTGTCCGGCATCGTCGGTGCGCTGCTCGTTCTGGCGCTTCTCATTTGTGTTGCTTTCATCATTCGGGCCTTCCGAAAAAAGCAGCAGGCTTCCACTGAAGAATAAGGAACTGTCATGAGCAGGATCGGTCAGGCAATCAGCGAGATCCAGACGCTTGAAAGCGTCTCCAGAGAGGATCGGTGGATGAACCGGATTCACCCTTTATCGAAGCTGTGCCTGACCGTTTTTTATATCGTTCTGACAGTATCGTTCTCCAAATATGATCTGGCAGGGCTGTTTTCCATGATCCTGTACCCTGCGATCGCATTCATGACTGCCGATCTCTCCGTCCGGGACGCCTTCAGAAGGCTACGGGCCGTATTGGCGCTCGTTGCCGTCATGGGGATCGCGAACCCTTTCTTCGACCGCACAGCGATTCTCTCATTCGGAGCCTTCACCGTAACAGGCGGCATCGTCTCTATGATTTCACTCTTCATGAAAGCCGTCTTCACGGTCTTCGCCGCCTACCTTCTCATTGCGACGACACCTATGGACGACATATGCTATGCGCTGAGGCTCCTCTTCGTACCCAGGATCCTGGTGACCCTGCTGCTCCTCGTCTACCGTTACCTGACCATGCTCATGAAGGAAGCCGGACGGGTCACAGATGCCTATCTGCTGCGTGCACCGGGTCAGAAAGGCATCCACTTCAGAGCCTGGGGTCCGCTTGCCGGTCAGATGCTCCTGCGCTCTGCCGATTTTGCCGGTGTTCTGTACGAGAGCATGCTTCTTCGCGGCTTCACGGGCGAGTTCCGTCCGACGTTCCGCCATTCCCTGAAAGCTTCTGATCTTCTGTGGCCTCTTGGCTGGGCTTCCGTACTGATCCTGCTGAAGCTTTTCCCTCTCGTTTCTGTCCTGGGCAGACTCGTGACGGGAAACTGGAACTGATTTCCGGAGGTGACCCTATGAATGACCTGATGATCGAATCCAGAGATCTTCGATTTGCTTACGAGAAAGGTACAGATGTCCTGACGGACGTCTCCTTCTCTTTGGCAGAGGGTGAAAAAGTCGGCCTTATCGGTAGGAACGGAGCCGGAAAATCCACCCTGCTGAAACTTCTGGTAGGTCTGGAACTGCCGAATACGGGCACGCTTCGGATCAGAGGGATCCCTGTTGAAAGAAAAACACTGTCTGAGATCCGCAGAATGATCGGATATGTCTTTCAGGATTCGGACAGCCAGCTGTTCATGACGACTGTGGAAGAGGATGTTGCCTTTGCTCCCCGCAACTACGGTTTCTCCGAGGAAGAAGTCGAAAAGCGTGTCACGGACGCTCTGGAAAAGGTCCGCATCCCCCATCTTCGGAAGAAATCGGTCTACAAACTCTCCGGCGGTGAAAAGAAGCTAGCATCTCTCGCAACGATCCTGTCCATGACACCGGACATCATCCTGTTGGACGAACCTACGGTTACGCTCGATCCCGGAAACCGCAGCAACCTCATTCGGCTCTTGAACGGTCTGGACTGTTCCCTGTTCATTGCCAGCCATGATCTGGATTTCATCTGGGACACCTGCAGCCGCGTCCTCATACTCTCAGAAGGACGGATCGTCTGCGAAGGTCCTTCGGAGGAGATCCTCCGGAACGGCGACCTGCTGCGGAAAAACGGTTTGGAGCTTCCTCTTTCCCTCATCCAAAGAGATCGGTGCAAATAAAGAAAGCAGAAAACGCGTGCTGACATCAGTCAGCACGCGTTTTCTTATTTTCGGTACGTTATCCCAGTATCCGAATCGTCTCATTCGCCGCGGCAACGAGATCCGTGACCCTAATGGCCCGGCTGCCTTCCGGCAGTTTTCCGTTCTTACGGTCAACCCAGACAGCCAGCATCCCCAATGATTCCGCCGGCACGATATCCGTTTCGTAATGATCTCCGATATAGGCACAGCGTTCCGGGACATCTCCCACCGCTTCACATGCGATCCGGAACATTTTTGGATCCGGCTTCGAGCATCCGGCATCCTCCGCTGTAAGAATATAGGAAAAGCGGTCCTGCAGTCCAAGCCGTTCGAGCTTGTCATGCTGCTGTCTGGCATTTCCATTGGTCACGAGTCCCAGCGGCCGGGATCCGAAACGATTCAGCGCTTCTTCCGCTTCGGGAAAAAGACGCCAGGACTCCCTGAGATAGGCGTGAAAACGCATGAATTCGGTATAAGCTTCCTTCCCGGAGAGTTCGATCCCCGCGACCTCGTGGATCCTGCGCATCCGCTCTGCGCGCTGCCTGTCATATGTAAGTTCCCCATCCAGATAGCGGCGGAAGCAGTCCACACGGATCTCCTCCCAGGCCGGATAAAAAGCATCCCAGGGCAGTTTTTCGCCGAGGATACTCGTGCGAAGGAACAATGTCAGAGCATCTATCTCCGCAGTTTCCAAATCCAGAAGCGTATGATCCAGATCAAAGAAAATCATGATACCCTCGCCGATCAGCCGGCATTGTTGTTTGTGATGATCGATACGGAGGCGCACATGAGCGCCGTCTGCTCCGCTTCCATGAGTGCGATAGCGAACTGATCCAGCATCGCCTGCTCCGCGGCCACAGCATCCCTTCTGACGGCAATCATAGCCTGGGAAGCAATCAGGAGACGAGCTCCCTTCGGAACGCTGAAATCCGAAAAACCGCGTTTTTCGCGGAGATAACCTTCTCCTTCGATCAGATCCCTGACCAGAGTATCCGGATCATCCGGCAGCATCGCAAGAACGCCGGCAAGCGGCATGGCTCCCGAAAAACGCAGGAACAGTCTGTGATCATGGCAGGACGCAAGGATTTCTCTCGCTCTCTCTGCAAGAGAGACACAGTCATCCGACGCCAGCATGAGCACATGGGTCAGGGTCTGCATGTCGTTCCCGCCTCTGGATTCGGTCGAAAGGATCCGTTCCATGTCCAGGTACTTGGCAGGGGCATCTTTGCGGCTCACGCCGTGACGGGCGAGAAGTGCCGCGTAAAGATAATCGTCCGGCGCGGAAAGATAAGGATGCACATCCCTCATTGAATCGAACCATGCCCGGGTCGACTCGATGAGTTCGTCGTCGCGGCTCTCATCTTCCTTAGCAAGTTCCATTGCCGCCAGGACCAGATACGGCGTACGGCGGAACCCTCTCCGGTAAAGTTTGTGATACAGCGAGATCGACCGGTCCAGATACCGCTCGGGATCTTTCGAAAGAGACAGCCTCGCTGCTACGGCGAGCTGGATCTGACCGCGGAACTCAGAAAGGATCGACACCTTATTCCGGAGTTCACGCTGTGCGAGCCGGATCGCAACGATGTCCGGATCACGGTCCTTGATGTCATATAGACTGGTCGCAAGAAGTCTCGTGAGCACATGCTCCCAGGGGAAACCGCGCTGCGTCATTTCCGAACGTGCGGCAAACGTATCCAGCCGATCCGTAAGCTTCGTCATGTTTGTTTCCTTCTGCATCCTTTCCCGTGCCGATCATGGAATGTACCTTCTTACTATACCATCCCGTACGGATTTACGCAAGGACACAGCCTGCCGCGGCTCTTTACCGTGACCTTTCCGCCGGCGGACGACGGCTCTGCACGATCCGTTCCATACATAGCATCCTCACTTTGTTTTCATACTGCTTCGTCACGTCTTCCGCCATGGGGCACCGGCTCTTGTAATAGTAACTTCCGCATATCTGTGACAGATGCCTGATCAAAGCAGTCTTTCCGGGAAACATCAGATGGTTTTCCCCCGTATCCTGCGAGCAGGCACAGCGGACAAACCATTTTCCTTCCCCTCTGTAATATGGGCAGACTGCCCTCCCGCCTTCGAAATAATTCAAAGCAACCGCCCTTTCTCATTTGGATTTCACCCGGTCACCGATCGGGCCACTCAAAGAGTAGCACACATTTTCGGACGCAGTCAACCGTTTGGATGACATTTCGGTAATTTCCCTCTTGTCATCAGTCTCCATTCGGGTTACAATAATGCTGGATCCAAAGCAAGGAGGGTTTCATATGTCTTTTGGACAGAATCTTCGCATGCTCCGCAGAGAAATGGGACTGACCCAGTCGGATCTGGGAACACTGCTGGGCACGACAAAACAGGTCATCAGCCGATATGAACTGGGGACACGCGTTCCCAAGATCACTGTGGTCCGCGGTTATGCAGAACGTCTCCGCGTGCCTCTCTCCTCCCTTCTCGGAGACAGTGAGACGTCCGGCGAAGAAGCCGGCATCCCCGTTTCTGTTCCTTCCGACGAGCCCGGCTACACGCTCCGGCCCAGACTCGGAAGCATTGCGTGCGGCGAACCTATCCTTGCGGAAGAGCATATCGAGTGCTACGACCTTGTTCCTGAGCCTATCCGCTGCGACTTCACTCTCGTCTGCCGTGGCGATTCCATGACGGGAGCCCGGATCTACGACGGCGACATCGTGTACATCCGCAGACAGCCCCAGGTGGAGAACGGTCAGATCGCAGCCGTACGCGTGGGAGACGAAGCTACGCTCAAACGCGTATATACCACCCCTCAGGGACTGGTACTTCAGCCTGAAAATCCCGCCTACAGTCCCATGGTCTATACAAAGGCAGATCTGGACGATGTGGAGATTCTAGGCCTTGCCGTAGGTTTCACGTCGCCGTGGGTCTGACAGCAGGTGGAACACCCATGCGTCTTCAGGTCATCCCATCCATCCTTTCCGGCACGGTCAGAGCACCTTCCTCCAAATCGGGTCTCCACCGTCTGCTCATCTGTGCGGCTTTATCATCGCAGCCTACGCGGATCCATGGATTCATGCCTTCCGGTGATATCCTCGCTACGATGAACTGTCTCTCCGCCCTTGGCGCGGCTCTCACGGTCCGGGAGGACGTCTGCACCGTCGTGCCTCCGGATCAGTACCGAAACGAATCGGTTTTCCCCTGCGGAGAGAGCGGAACGACTCTTCGTTTTTTCCTCCCTCTCGCTTCTGCGCTCTGCGGAAAAGCATCCTTTACGGGTCATGGCCGTCTGCCGTACCGCCCCATAAGCGAACTGCTTGACGCCATGCAGTCGGGCGGAGCCGTTTTATCATCCTCCCATCTCCCGCTGACGATGTCTGGAAAACTCATGCCCGGCCGTTATCTCCTTCCCGGGAACGTTTCGTCCCAGTATATATCGGGCATGCTGTCAGCCCTTTCCGTCACACCAGGAGAATCCGCCGTCGAGCTGACGTCTCCTCTGGAATCCGGCAGCTATGTGGAAATGACGATCGATGCTCTCAGGCGTTTCGGAGCAGAGATCGAGCAGTCGAATCAATGCTATCTGATCCATGGTCAGCACCGTCTTACGTCTCCGGGGGATGTGACGGCTGAAGGAGACTGGTCAGGCGCCGCCTCTTACCTGTGCGCAGGTGCGATATCCGGTCCGGTATCCGTTTCCGGTCTCAGACGAGATTCACTGCAGGGAGACCGTAGCGTCCTTGATATCCTTGGTCATTTCGGAGCGAAAACCGAATGGATTGCTGCTGACACGGTCAGAGTGGTTCCCGGCGAATTGAGGGCAATCCGGGTAGACCTGCGGAACATCCCTGATCTCCTGCCTTCACTGGCCGTGACTGCGATGTTTGCTAAGGGAACGACCGTATTTTTGAACGGCGGGCGTCTCCGTTTCAAGGAAAGCGATCGTCTTCGTGCAACAGCGAGACTGATCGAATCGTTTGGCGGCACTGCGGAAGAAGGCGAGGACAGCCTGACCATCACCGGTCCCGTCAATCCTCGAAGTGCACTGCTCCCCTTTTCCGGAGATCATCGCATCGTCATGGCGGAAGCAGTCGCCGCAGCCTGCGCGGACGGTCCTTCCGAGATCCCCGATGCCGATTCCGCAGACAAATCCTACCCCGGCTTTTTCCGGGATTATCATGAACTGGGAGGAAAGGCCCATGTCCTCTAGCTTTGGAAACCGCTTGCGTGTGCAGCTTTTCGGAGAATCTCACGGAAAAGCAGTAGGCGCAGTCATAGACGCTCCGCCTCCGGGTGAAGCCGTCGACGAAAAAGAGCTTCTCCGTTTTCTGGAAAGAAGACGTCCCGGACGAAGCCCGCTGATGAGTTCCAGGAACGAAACCGATTATCCGGTTTTCCTGTCAGGTCTGTACGAAGGACACACGACGGGAACTCCCCTGACCGTGATCATGGAAAACGCAGATGCACGTCCGGACAGCTATGCCGGACTGTTCTCCGTTCCGAGGCCCGGGCACGCGGATTATGCTGCTGCCGTGCGGTATCAGGGTGCTGCGGACATGCGAGGGGGCGGTCATTTCTCCGCAAGGCTCACCGCTCCTTTCTGCGCCGCCGGAGGCATTGCCCTGCAGATCCTGGAGCGCCGCGGGATCTTCATTGGCTCGCATATCGCCGAGATCGATTCGGTCGCCGACGATCCCTTCCCTCTCGTTCCAGATGCAGAGCTTTTCCATGCCCTTGCAGACAAGGAGATTCCTGTCCTGAACGACGAAGCGGGCAGGCTCATGAAGCAATCCATTCTCGGCGCAAGATCCGCAGGCGACAGCGTAGGAGGTATTGTGGAATGTGCAGCCGTAGGTTTCCCTGCAGGCCTCGGCTCGCCTCGTTTTGAAGGTGCCGACAGCCGGATCGCCTCTGTTCTGTTTGGGATCCCCGCAGTCAAGGGAGTCGAATTCGGAGCAGGTTTCGAAGCTTCCAGGATGCGCGGATCGCAGAACAACGATCCATTTATCGTCCGTGACGGCAGAATCCTCACGTCCAAGAACGACGCCGGGGGCATCCTGGGCGGGATCACTACGGGAATGCCGATCATCGTAAGAGCCGCGTTCAAGCCCACGCCTTCCATTTCCATCCCGCAGACGACAGTCGATCTGAGCTCCATGCAGCCCGCAGAGATCACGCTGTCGGGAAGGCACGATCCCTGTGTGGTGCCCAGGGCCGTACCTGTCGTGGAAGCAGCCGTGGCCCTCGTACTTCTGGACATGCTTCTGGAAGGATAACAGGAGATAGATCTCATGGAACTGGATAAGATCAGGGAAAGAATAGACAAAGTGGATGAGCAGCTCCTTCCTCTGTTCCTGGAACGCATGGAGCTTGCCGCTCAGGCAGGATCATACAAGGCCGCGCATGGACTGCCCGTTCGAAATCGGTCTCGTGAAGAACAGATCCTGGAACGGATATCAGAACGCGCAGGAGAGTTGGCTCCCTACGCATGCAAGATGTACGAGGCCATCTTCGGGCTTGCCCGCGACTATGAGACCGCTCTGTCCGGGTCCGAAAAAGACAGCGAATAACCGAGAAGACATTCTGTCTCATCGCAAGCGCCCCTGAAAGACTCACAAATGCTCTACAATGCGTTTGCAGACGGAAAACGGGTCTTTACCCGCCTGAGTACAATCTTTATTACAGGGCCCGTTCCGCGTCCCTGGCGTCTTAAAAACGAAGTCCCGCATGTCTGCGAGAAAAATAGATCGCATACACGGTGTCATGACTGAAACACCGGAAAACGAGATGATTTCAAAAGAAAAGGAAAAAGAAAAAACGACTGGTATTAACGAACAGAGTCCGAACCTTGTTCTCATTGGGATGCCCGGAGCCGGAAAAAGCACAATCGGCGGAATCCTTTCCCGAATGACAGGACGGCAGGCTATTGAAACGGACGACCTGGTCGAAGAAAGAGCCGGGATCTCGATTCCGCAGTTCTTCTCCCGTTACGGAGAAGAAGCATTCAGGCGTCTGGAATCTGAAATCGTCTCCGATGTAGGAAGACTCTCGGGGAAGATCCTCATCACAGGCGGCGGCGTAGTTACGCGTCCCGAAAATTATGCCCCTCTGAGGCGAAACGGACTTCTGATCGAACTGCTGCGCCCCGTTGAACTGCTGGAGACAGTCGGCCGTCCCCTGTCGGCCGGCATGGATTCGCTTCGGATCATGGAGGCGAAAAGAAGGCCCATGTATGACAGATTCCGTCACGGATCCGTATCCAACACAGGGACCCCTGAGGAGGCTGCAAAAGCGGTATGGACTTTGTTTCTTTCCATGTGCGCGAAACAAAGGCAACAATAAAAAGCTGAGACGGATGTGATCCGCTCAGCTTTTTCAGGCTTTTCTTCAGAACTGCAGCTGCATGGGATAAGCATAAGCCTCATACCGGCTCACCTTGTCCGCCGTGACACTGTCGGGTGCAGCGAAAGTCGAAGCCGTGAATCCGACCTTCTCTCCCGCCTTCACTCCGTCAGTCAGGATCGTAAAGGCAGATCCGATCATCTCATCCTGCTCGTCGTACAGGAAAAACACCACATAGACCATTTTTTCATCTTTGGATGTGGTATTCTCAACACGGCCCACGATTTTTACTCCGGAGAAAGTGTCGTCGGAGATAGTGACGTCGGAAAGATCGAAACGGATGCACTTGACCTTTGCTTTGGCAACGTCGACATGGGGAACGACTTTCAGTTCAGACGCAGGTTCGTTATCCAGCGTCGTTTCCTCATAGTACCAGGCCGTTTCACCAGGCTGCAGTACTTCAGGATAGACAGAAACCAGTTGGAGGCTGTCAACGAGATGGCCGTCTGCATCTTCCAGATCCATCGTTCCGGAACTGAGATACAGATCACAGCTTCCGGTATTGGTTACGGGAACACAGACCTGGGCCCAATAGGTCCCGATGCTGTTCTTGTAAACATTGACCTTGCCCTCACCGACCTCGTAGGCTTCGACCGACTGAGGCGCCTCAGTCTTTACAGGCGCTTCCGTTTTTGCAGGTGCTTCTGTTGCGGCGATCACGGGTGACTCATCCTTCTCAGTTGCCGGTGCGGATGTCGATTTCGTCTCGGTGCCGGATCCGGAAGATGTCGACGAATCGCTTCCGCTTCCGATCGCCATGGCAGCAAACAGGCTCAGTACAAGGATCAGGCAAAGGATCTTCGAGAATCTTGTCATTTTGTTTTTCCCCTCTCAAATAAATGTATGATCAGAACCGCCAAACCCGTTGACGCTGATTCAAAAAGGATATCCAGCAGGTCAAAGGTACCTGAAACAAAGTCCGTCAGCTGAAGGCATTCCATCAGAGTTACCAGACAGAGACAGATACCTGCGGCCGCCCACATCTGTTTCTTCCCCGTTCCCAGGATGGCCGACACGGAAAACATCAGAGCATAAGCCCAGAGGATGTCCGCAGCATAACCGCGCAGAAACTGCAGTATTATGGATGTTTCCGAATCTGACGGGTACACCGTTCGGCCGATGATCCGATACACATACCCTGACAGATATGTATCGGGTCTGTACCACAGATATATGAAAAGACCTGCCAGGATCGGCAGACAAATGTTCAGTGCAGAGATCAGGAACCTTTTCGTGCTCCGTTGTTCCGCAATGTCAGGCAGCGCGTTTCCTCTCGCCACGCGAAACATGCTCCTTTGCCGGTTGCTGCGGCATTGGCCAGCTCGTCACAGGATTACTGTTTTGATGCTTGGTCAGACAGCAGCCCGTTTTTCTTTCTGAGTGCTTCGGTCACGCTCCGAACGACCGCGATATCGTTCTCCGTCAGTCCGGATATGTCCAGAACCCGCTCATTCGTCACGCCCAGAAGATAATCGGTACTGACCCCGAAAATGGCCGCAAGCCGGATCAGAATGTCATACGACGGCTGACGCAGACCGTTTTCATATGCGGAGATCGCGGCCTTCGACACGTTGGCCAGGCCCGCGACCCTAGACTGACCAAAGCCGTTTTTCTCACGAAGATCCTTCAGCCTTTGGGAGAACGTCTGAGTCATATGCGTGACACCCTTTCACAGCCTATTATATCGGTAATCAGTCTACATATGGCTGACGCCCCATCATCGTATCGTTGACTCCGGACATCGACTATCGATCGGATCCCATGATTCCTGTTATCCGGATCCGACATGGCCATATACTGCAGAAAGCAAAGAAAAAGACGTCAGAGACCAGCCGGCTTTACGGATCGGCTGCAAAGCAGCCGCATCCCCTTCATTCAGCCTTCTTTTCTGACGTCGTCATCAGGCTTTCTCTCTGTCACGAACAATCTAACACAGAAAGAATACCTATGTTGCCACCGAAGCGGTGGGAACCTGTGTTTTATTATGCTATTCCGTTTCCGTCCCTCTCAGGGAATCGAACCCATGAGATGTCAGGACCTCGCTGACACCGGCGATATCTGTAGACTTACCGTTCAGGATCGTCATGATCAGGGCGTCTCTGGGAACGCGTGCGTAGAGAGGAGACATTCCGTAGATTTTCAGCGCTCTCTGTGTCTCCTCCAGGTCCATCCCTGCTCCGATACAAAGCCGCAGGATCGTATCTCTCTGTCTCGTATGCTTTTCTTCTGACAGGATCTTGTACCCATAGCTTTCCGAAAAGTCTGCACGGATGAAGACTTCCTGCTGCGTCAAGCCTTTGTTCCGTATACAGGCTTTCATATAACGGGAGAACGGATGCCCTCCGTCAATCATTTCTTCGGAATTCGCATCCAGGTATCCCTCGATTTCCTCCGGTTTTGTGGAATTCAGGATCCTGTTCAGCGTACCTGTCGTTTTTCTCATGTCCTGTTGCCTCTTTCTGAATCATGTGATAATGTTAAGTCGGAGGGAATCGATATGACAGAGTCCGATCATTATCTTTTGGCTGCCTACGAACCCGTCTCGGTTATAGACGGGAATCCTGATGTCGTGATCGTACGGCATCGGATCTCAGGCAGACTGTATATCAAAAAAGTGCTCAGCATTTATGACGCCCGTGTATTCCGCTCCCTCATGAAGGAACCCGTTACGGGCATTCCCAGTATCGAAGCAGTCGTCGAGGACGGAGCCCGGCTGATAGTCATCGAAGAGTACGTCAGCGGACAGACGATCCGGTCACGTCTGGATGAAGGGATTCTCTTCTCAGAATACGAAACTGCTGTTATTCTCCGAGATCTGTGCACTGTGCTGCAGAAACTCCACACCAGAAAACCGGAAATCGTACACAGAGATATCAAACCTTCCAATGTTCTGATCCTGCCTGACGGTCATGCCATGCTTCTGGATCTGAATGCAGCCACACTGTACAGCGAAGGAAAGTCACGTGACACAGAACTGATCGGCACCTATGGGTATGCAGCTCCCGAACAGTACGGATTCGGTGCATCGGGAACAGGCGCAGATATCTATGCTCTCGGAGTCCTTATGAACGAGATGCTGACAGGCGCACAGCCCTATCAGAAGCTGGCGTCAGGCCGTTTCAACCGGATCATACGCAAGTGCATCATGATGGATCCTAAAGACCGGTATGACTCACCGATCAGTCTTCGAAGGGATCTGCCCAGGATCCCTGACGAGAGCGAAGGCAGGCTGGCTCCTTATCTTCCCTGGCTTCCGCCCGGTTTCCGAAGTCTCGATCCTTCCCACATCATTCTGGCCCTGATGGGTTATTTCCTTATCATCAATTTCGGACTGACATCGACATTTGCCAACCGCACTCTGCAGGAGATCTGGCTTGAGCGTATTCTCGGAGTGGTTGCCGCACTGCTTATCGTCCTGATAACCTGCAATTATCTGAACATCTGGGAACGCATCGGGATTGACAGGATACATAACCGTTTCCTGAAGATCCTCATGATATCAGTTCTTGATTTTGCCGTCGTTTTCCTTCTTTTCGCAGGGCTGTATCTGCTGTTCTGAAACCATACAGACACAGACGCGGGGGGCATCCCCCGCGTTTTTCCATAAAAAAGCCACCCGGCCGGGCCGGGTGGCGTAAGCGGAGGAGGATCACGAAAGGAGATCCGTGATCAGAGAAACAGATTCAGTGACAGGAACCTCTCATAGGGCAGTCTGCACAGCCGCCTCCGCAGCCGCCGCTGCTCTTGGTCTCACAGGCTGTGCTTTTCCTCTTCTTCGATATGTTGAGAACTACGATCAGGGTTATGATACCCAGAAGAATCAGAGCCGAAATCACAGTTCCGATCTGCGCCTGGATCCACTGCAGCATGAAGGCCTCCTTCCCCACTCGTGTCCGGAAGGCCGTATGACCTTCCGGGCACAGGTGAATGACTGAATGTATTATTTGATCTCGAGTTTCGTAGCTTCCTTATAAGGTTTGAACAGCATGTAGCAGATGAAAGCTACAAGAGCCACGGCCGCGATCAGTCCGATCACGTTGAGCGAACCCGCAAAGACGGAACCAATCTGGTAAATGATGAGGGAAACGGCGTAAGCCCACAGGCACTGATAGCCGATAGCGAACCACGTCCACTTTGCGCTGTTCATCTCGCGCTTGATCGCGCCGATAGCGGCAAAGCAGGGCGCGCAGAGCAGGTTGAACGCAAGGAACGAGTACCCTGCCAGAGCCGTCATCTGCACGAAGTCCAGAACACCGAACACGCCTACGACTTCTTCCTTGGCTACGAGGCCCATGATAGTCGCGATGACCGCACGGATCTCACCGAATCCAAGCGGGATGAAGATCCACTTGAGGGCATTTCCGATATATCCGAGGATCGAGTTCTCCAGTTCCATCTCAGCATCGAACATGAAGGCGCCGTCCACCCAACCGAGAGTGCTTCCTGCCCAGATGATGACAGAGCTCAGAAGGATGATCGTGCCGGCCTTGCGGATGAAGGAGGATCCACGCTCCCAGGTGCTGCGAAGCAGGTTCCCGATCGTGGGCCAGTGATAGGCAGGCAGTTCCATGACGAAGGGAGCGGGGTCGCCCGCGAACATGCGTGTCTTCTTCAGCATGATGCCGGAGATGATGATGGAAGCGATGCCCAGGAAATAGGCCGAGGGAGCGACCCACCAGGCTCCGCCGAACAGAGCGGACGCAATCAGTGCGATGATCGGGAGTTTCGCGCCGCAGGGGATGAACGTCGTCGTCATGATGGTCATGCGGCGGTCACGCTCGTTTTCGATCGTACGGGAAGCCATGACACCGGGGATACCGCAGCCGGAACCGATGAGCATCGGAATGAAGGACTTTCCGGAAAGGCCGAAGCGGCGGAAGATCCTGTCGAGAACGAAGGCGACACGGGCCATATATCCGCAGGCCTCGAGGAACGCGAGGAGCAGGAAGAGCACGAGCATCTGGGGCACGAATCCAAGGACAGCGCCGACGCCGCCCACGATACCGTCAAGGATGAGTCCGCGTACGGCATCGCTCTCCACGTGAAGTGCGTCCAGAAGATTCTCAATCAGAACGGGGATGCCGGGCACCCAGATCCCGTACTGAGTAGGATCGGGCACTTCATCCGATTCCATCGCAGTATTGACTGCTTCAGAAATGTCATATCCCTTTTCGGCAAGCTCATCTCCGTAAGTGCCGAAAGCTTCGTCGAAATCACCGTAGGAACCGTCTTCCATGGTCCCAAGGACTTCTTCGGCGCCGATGACGTCGCCGGCTTCCGCTGCCTTCCGGACGATATCGACGTTTTCATCCGTAAAGATGTATTTGCCGGCATATTCGTCCATTGCCTCGTCATATTCGGCGGAACCGACGGTGAACAGATGGAAGCCGTCGCCGAAGAGACAGTCGTTCGTCCAGTCCGTCACCCATGTGCCCACGGTCGTAACCGCGATATAGTATACGAGGAACATGATGATTGCAAAGATCGGCAAAGCAAGGACACGGTTGGTCAGGACTTTATCGATCTTATCCGAAACAGACAGCTGCCCGCGGCCTTTTTTGCGGTAACAGCCTTTCAGGATGGAAGCGATATACACATAACGCTCGTTCGTGATGATGGATTCTGCGTCATCGTCCAGTTCAGTTTCGGCAGCCTTGATATCGGTCTCGATATGATCAAGAGTCTCTTTGGGGATGTTCAGCACTTCCAGTACCTTCTCATCTCTTTCGAAGATCTTGATGGCATACCAACGCTGCTTTTCAAGAGGCATGCCGTGCACGGCGGCTTCCTCGATGTGAGCGATGGCATGCTCCACAGGACCTGAGAACGTATGCATGGGAACCGTTTTTGTGAGTTTCGCAGCATTGATCGCAGCTTCAGCGGCTTCCGTGATGCCTTCGTTCTTCAGAGCGGAGATCTCCACGACCTTGCAGCCAAGTTCCCGGGACAGTTCCGGGATATTGATGGAATCGCCGTTAGCGCGTACGACGTCCATCATGTTGATGGCAACGACGACCGGGATCCCGAGTTCGGTCAGCTGCGTCGTCAGATACAGATTGCGTTCCAGGTTCGATCCGTCCACGATGTTCAGGATCGCGTCCGGCTGTTCGTCGATCAGATAATTCCGGGCGACCACCTCTTCCAGTGTATACGGGGACAGGGAGTAGATGCCGGGCAGGTCCGTGACGATCACATCGCTGTGCCCGCGCAGACGCCCCTCCTTCTTCTCCACGGTCACGCCGGGCCAGTTGCCTACGAACTGATTGGAACCGGTCAGCGCGTTGAACAGCGTGGTTTTGCCGCTGTTCGGATTGCCCGCAAGGGCAATGCGGATTTCTGCAGCCATTCTCTTCTTCTCCTTCGGCTCAATGATGTTAAAGTTTTCGAACAATAGTTAGTTTGTACTAACTGCTGTGCAAAATAAAAAGCGATCCCGTATGTCTGCCCTATTCGACCTCGATCATCTCAGCGTCAGCTTTGCGGATGGACAGTTCATAACCACGGACAGTGACTTCGACAGGGTCCCCCAGGGGAGCAACCTTTCGTACATAGACCTCAACACCCTTGGTGATGCCCATGTCCATGATGCGGCGTTTTACGGCCCCTTCGCCGTGAAGTTTGACGACACGAGCCGTCTCGCCTACCCGGATTTCACGCAGATTCCTCATTTTCTCCTCCTCATACCATGATTTTCCTTGCCATGTCCTCGTTGATGGCAATACGGGACTCCTTTATGTTCACGATCAGATTCCCACCCATCATGTTGATGACTCTGACGGATGCCCCTGCAACAAAGCCAAGATCCTCCAGACGTTTCTTCACAGCCGGACTTCCCCCGACTCTGAGAATAATGTTCTCTTCTCCAAGAGGTGCCAGATTCAAAGGCATCATGCGGGATTCTCCTTTCGCAAACCCGGATCATTCCGGATTAGACCCCCTTAACTGCAGTTATTCTACTCTAACTCACGCTGCATGTCAAGAGTGTTTCTGTTTTCTTGTTCCTGAATCACAAAAAAAGAACGCACCGAGTGCGTTCTTCGTTACAGGTCGCTGTGTACTATGAATCCCCGCCCGCCAAGTGAAGCATATCCTGCGGGATGTGGCAGTATCCGCCTGGATTCTTTACGAGATAATCCTGATGATACTCCTCCGCCCTGTAAAAGCAGCTCAGAGGAAGGAGTTCGACCGCAAGTTTCCGGCCGGCTTTCCTCTCCTCTTCTTCGTATCGGGCTTTGATCTCGTTCAGAAGGCTGTCGTCTTCATAATAGATACCGGTACGGTACTGTGTTCCTTCATCGTGGCCCTGTCTGTTCACGGACAGAGGGTCGATGACCATGAAATATGCATCCAGGAGTTCAGACACACTCATCTTCGTCTCGTCAAATGCGACCCTGACAGTTTCGGCATGTCCGGTCTTCTGACTCTTCACTTCCTGATAAGTCGGATCTTTCACATATCCGTTGGCATAGCCGACTTCAGTGTGCAGGACGCCTGGAAACTGATCGAAAAAAGCCTGCGTCCCCCAGAAACAGCCTCCTGCCAGATACAACGTCTTCATAGATACTACCTCCTACGGTATAAGCACGACTTCGGCGAGCACCGGATTATGATCCGACCAGACGAAGCCCAGATCCATCGTCTCCACGCGTTCCGCCCTTACGTTTCCCGACAGAATGAATCCGTCGATCAGATAATACTGGAACGTCTCTTTATCTGCCCCTGCATACGGCTGGTCAAGGGAGCGGCAGCTCGGCGTTTCCGCGTCCATCAGGAACTGCCAGCCTCCCGGAAATGAAGATATGTCGATCTGTCCGGCCTGCCATTTTCCTTCCTGAGCGGGGTAGCGACCCGTATCCGCATTGGAGAAGATCTGATTGAAATCTCCTGCCGCAATGACGTAGTTACCTTTCGCGGCTTCTTCGCCAAGGATTCTTCCGAGCATTTCGGTCTGAGCGGCCTTTCCTTCCCCATCATCATAGGCTTCCAGATGCAGGTTGATCAGCACGAGCTCCTTTCCGTTCTCCATGGGGATGCGGCTTACCAGCAGGCAGCGCTTCAGGTTCGCCATGCGGATCGGCCAGGGAAATGGGATCGGAAGCTGGATCCTCTTGGATCCGCTCACATAGAAAGACGACAGAGTCAGGAGTCCG
Source organism: Bacillota bacterium (assembly GCA_016281935.1). Classification (GTDB taxonomy): domain Bacteria; phylum Bacillota; class Clostridia; order Christensenellales; family UMGS416; genus JAEEJN01. The sequence continues at coordinate 32,023 of JAEEJN010000019.1, forward strand.
GAATCCACCTTCCCGATCGGCGGGATCGGATAAGGCAGGAACGACACCTTGAAATTGTTGGCAAAAGAAGAACAGTACCCCGGCGCAGCGCTCCGAAGGACGGCAGTCTCGTCCACATGATAGGATCTGGCCGAGTTTCGGTCGGTTTCCTGGAACAGCATGAGATCCGGAGAGATGTCCGTGACCGTTTTCACGATACCCTCCATATTCTCCCTGACACGCGCTTCATCGGCAGTGTACACCTCGCTGCCTCCGTCCATGAAAAAGTCCGCGTTGTCACCCAATGCGCCGTAACCTATGTTCCACGTCAGGACCTTTATACTCTCCCCCGCCCTCAGTGTTCCGGATGCGCTTCGCATAAGAGGAACGTCTTCCTCCTCTCCGGGGCGGTATTCAGTGATCGACAGAGCGCCGATCAGCAGGGCCACAGCCAGCAGGACCGCACACAGAACGCCTGCAGCGATCCGAAGAATCTTTTTACCCATCAGTTCTCCTTTCCCATCCAGGGCATATTCCCGCTGCGGACGGTCCTGCCGTCGCGGCAGGCTTCCCGCATGAGAAGCGCCAAGTACTGATCCTGGCACCCTTCTTCCAGCGAATAACAGGGACTGCCTCCCCGCGCATAGATTCCCATGTCTCTCAAGACACAGGCGACTGCGATCTCCTCATCCATCATCCTGACTCCGGGCCACGGATGCCTGAACACACGGTTCTCTCCCAGATAAACCGAATCAAGGCAGGGTTGGCTCAGTTCGCCTTCTGCGCCTCCGCTGATCCGTACAAACGGCAGATCGACGGGTGTTCGTTCATCCCGCATGTAGCGTACGACATGGTTGTCGGCCTCTCCCCTGCTTCCGCGAAGCAGGATCCTGGGCTTGCGGATAGGAGAAAAATAACTCTCATCCGTCCAATCGAACAAGGCCCATTTTCCCGTTTCATCAAAGGTAATGACAGCAAGGTCCTGCGAATCCTGACGGATCTCCTCTGTCTCGGGATAACCGCCCCGGCCCGGTCCTTTCAGGGTAGGCGTCTGCATCCTGCGTCCCGTTACGGTGAACGGTTCCATTCCGATTCCCAGATAGAGACGGATAAGGCTGGCCGCATGATATCCATGGCAGGAACTCAGCTGCACCTGCCCTACTTCACCCAGATAACCCATTTGTATCATCCTGAGCAATGAGGCGTGATGGGACTGAAACCGGTACTGTTCCGCCACCTGGACTCTGGAAGGATCGGGAACGGATCTGTAAAACTGCTCCAGTGCTTCCGCAGAAGCCGGCCAGAAGGTCTCCGAGAGCACGTAAAAACCTTCCCGCACCGCCTCGGTAATCAGATCAGGCATTGCCGATCCGCGTACGCATGCAACGAGAAACTCAGGATCATAGGCACGAAGTTCATCCCAGTTGCCGGCGATCGGCAGATCCCAGTTCTTTCGAATGATCTCCGCTCTTTCCCCGTTTGTCTCGTATATGGCACAGACTTCGAATTCGTCCGGGATCATCCTGGCTATCCGAAGGTAGAACTGCGCACGCCAGCCTTTCGCCCCGGCGATTGCAAATCTCGTCTTCATGATGCATCCTTTCCCGCCTCAGCGTAGACTTTATACAAAAGCCGCGCCTCTCGGCACGGCACGAAATTATCTTTCCAGAGAATCCGGGATCCCGTTGCCGTTGACGTCCGTCCTGTCGAAGTCCGTCGGCGGCGGAAGCGGTGAATCCGGTCCGTCCGGACGATGCGGACGATCTGTCATCTGCTGCTCGCTTGTATATACACGGTTGCGCAGACGCGATTCGTCCACCAGTTTGGAGATCATGTCCTTGACCTCCTTGGAATGCTTGACGTTGATGATGCTGAAATTCTTCATCGTGACGTCCGAACTGTCACAGCGGATCGTGCCAAGTCCGAAGATCTTCTGCCAGAACGTCCGACGCAGTGTGATGTCCGTAATACGGTAGAGCCGGATCTCATCCTCGACCGTCGTGAAAAAACCGTTCTGGATATACAGTCTGTCCTGATCCAGCCGATAGACCGTCAGCGTCCAGGGCAGTCCCAGCGCATTGCGTCTGCGGCTCTGCCACAGATACTCTTTCCTGATCTTTTCCTTCTTAGCCATAAACAATTCTCCTTATGAATCGTCGCCCGTTCAGTTTTCGGGTCCCGAGTTTGGTTTATCTGTTTCCTTCACGCCTGCCAAGAAGCCTGAAAAGGCAAAGAGCAGTGCGATGCTGATAAGTACGCCTCCCAGGATATCACTGAACCAGTGCACACCCGACACGAGTCTGCCTCCAACGGTCACGCCGATCAGCAGCATACAGAGGATCTGAAGGATCGATCGGATCTTTCCGGGCTTCATATAGACTCCTGCGAGAATCGCCGCACTGCCGAAAACAGTCACCGCGATCATCGTATGGGTGGAAGGAAAGGAAGCCTCAGGGAAAGTCTCACCTTCCATGAGAACAGGTCTGTAGTTCACGATGATCTTTTCAAACAGCACATACAGGACCGCGGTCACGGCATACAGGGCGGCAAGCATGAAGATCTGCCGGTCCACACGTTTCAGATCCCTTCGGCGGATCCACTGTACAGCTCCCACCAGCACGAATGCTCCCACCATACCGAATGCGGCGTATCCGAGCAGTTTGGTCACCTTGTACCAGGTATCGCTGCGCCCCAGGGAAGACAGTACGGAACCATTCAGGGAAGATAGGCCTATGGACGTTCCCGCCGGTCCGATCTGTGCCACGTCCACTGTCAGGACCAGAAGGATCAGGCATAGAAACAGTCCGAGGAAAACACCGGACAGAATGAATTTCAGATTCCTTTTCATGATTACCTCTACAGTGAGCGGCGGACCTGTATTGTGGATGTCCGGAACCCGCTCAACGATATTGTACCACAAATGCGTGCAGGATGTCTTTACAGTTCGCCCGTTCGCTGCATCCTTCAAACAGTCTTCTCTCTCGTACGAACAGCTCTGCAGATGAGAATGGCCGCGAGCAGCAGCAGTTCCACGCCGAGCGCCGCAAGAAAAATCGAATGATTCGGAAGGAATGAAGTCGTACCGTCGCTGTTCACGATCAGCTCGGCGTTCTGGAGGACCGCTGCACCGATCGCCGGCCCGATGACGCCCGGAATAAGCACCTGCGCCAGGATCCTCAGCCCCTGAAAGCGTCCCGCCATGGACTCCGGCGTTTCGTTCCGGATCTCGGATCCGAAAACAGCCATGCCGGAGAGATATCCGCTCATCATGAGAAGTGAGCCTGCGAAAACGGGAAGCTTCATCCGAAGCCCTCGTACGGGGATCACACCAGGGAACAGATAGAGAAGGAGAAATCCGATGCCCAGCATGGCAAGGCTCGGGAAGACCATCTTCCGGTAACCGAAGCGGTCGATCAGTCTCCCATAAAACGCCGTTACGACTGCTGCGAGAAGTATGGCCGGCGCCATGATGAGGACATAATCGCTCATGCCCAGAGTCTGTTCATAGTAAATGATCAGATACGGCATGAAGATCTGGATCGAAATACCGAATATAACAAAGCCTCCGAGGACCAGATACAGCCGTGTATGCTCCCGAACGACAGAAGGCTTGAAACCGTACAGGATCGTGCCCATATAACTGAGTTCGTCTGCACCACTGACAGGGGCTTCATCCACAAGGAAGAATCCGATGGCTCCGATCAGCAGGACGATCGTGCCGATGATGAGATAGATGATCGTCCAGGATTCAGCCCTGTTCAAATCGAAGGACATGAATCCTCCGAATACGACCAGTACCGCGACGAGAGGCATCATGGAATTGATGCCTTCTGCAGCGCCCCTGTTTGATTCGTCTGTCTGATCTGTCAGCCAGGCATTGTATGCCGCATCGTTTGCAGATGACCCGAAGAACGTCATGACACAGTCCAGTATGATGACTGCAGTGATGGCTGCGGACGCAGCCCCGGCAGTGATCCCGAAAGCGGCGGAGATCCAGTCCAGCCGCACGAAAGCAAAGGCGATGATCGACACGCCCCAGGCGATGTATCCCGCGCACATGAAGATCTTTCTTCTCCTTATACGGTCGGACCACGCACCGACAAAAATCGTGGTAAGCGTCGCTGCTACGGCGCTCGCTTCCACCATCAAGGAGATCTGAGCAGCACTCGCATTGAACATTTTGTAGATGAACACATTGAAATACATGTTCTCTACGACCCAGGCCACCTGGCCGGTCAGCGCAAAGATCACAAGTGCGAGATAAAACTTCTTTCTGTTCATTGATCCTCCCACAGTCTGAAAACAGTTCCGTCCTCCGGCGGCCGTACTATCTCAACAGTACGGGATTCGTTTCCGGAGAAAACCAGTGTCTTTTCGTCACGGATGCGGAATACGAGGACATATTCCTCCTCTGCAAAAGAGCCGGCCAGAATGAGTTTCTGTCCTTTTCTCGCCGGCTTGCCTCCGGGCTGATAGGACACAGCCATGTCCTGGATGTAATTGAACCGCTCCTGGCTCAGGATCAGGTAGGGAGAACCATACTGCGGGTCCTTTCCATCAGGAGTATAAATCCCATACAGCGGATCTTTGGCCGAGCAGGAAACAAGGCACGCACACGCAATCAGGATCAGTATTGCGATCAGACACAGATTTCTGAGTTTCATGGTTTCGTCCCCTTCTACAGGGCTTTTTTCGGGCAGTGCTTTACGCATTCCATACACAGGATGCACTCTGTTCCGTTTTTTCGGCTCCTGGAGTTGTCTGTCACGTCTACGTCCATGGGACATACCTGCGCACATTTTCCGCAGGAAACACACTTGCCGGAATCGCACGTGATTCGTGTGAGGGAAAAATAACTCATGGGTTTCAAAAACACGGTAACGGGGCAGACATATTTGCAGAATGCTCTGTTGTCCTTCAGAGCGAAAGCAAGTGCTATGCCCACAGCGTAGTATACGACGTTTCCGATGAGGAAGGCGGCGTACATGATCTTCTCCATGTCCCCGACTCTGAACATAAAAAGTGCTGCAACGAACGCAAGCGAAAGAGCAAAGGTCACATAGCGGATCCAGCCGATCTTCCTCTCTTTATGCGGTGACTGCTTATACGGCAGGAAATCGAGCACCATAGCGGTCCAGCAAGCATAGCCGCACCATCCCCTTCCAAACAGCAGGGGCCCGAAGATCTTGGCGACGGCATAATGGATTGTCGCAGCCTCAAAGACCCCGGTGAACAGATAAAACCAGAATCCCTCGATCTGCATGTTCTCATGGCGTATGACACCCAGATAGATCAGCATATACAGTCCCACGAGGAGCTGGACGACCCGTCTGGCATGCCGATGCTTCCGGATAAACAGGAACAGCCCGAGCGCGATCGACGATCCGATATAACTGAAATTGATGAGGTAGAACAGGTTTCCCTTAGAGAGCCACAAAGCGATGGCAACCGTTTCAAACAGCAGAAACATCAGGATCGGTGCACGGTATTTTTTCATGAGTTTCGGCGTCGGACACTTGTGACTTCAGTCATGAGAGGAGACGCCTTCCTCCTTTCCGTTAATCTTGTATTCTGCCGTTCCAAAAGCCGGAGTGCTTTATAGGAAGCAGATGCATGGATCCTGGTCCCAT
>JAEEJN010000108.1 GCA_016281935.1 Bacillota bacterium
GAAAGAATCGAACAGCTGCTTCGTACGCGTGTAGGTATGAGGCTGGAAAACGCACCAGACCTGTCCCTGAGCATTGTCCCTGGCTGCAGACAGCGTTGCACGGATCTCCGTGGGATGATGAGCATAATCGTGAACGATCCTTGCTCCTCCGCAGAAGCCCCCGTCATCGAACCGTCTGGCAGCTCCGCGATACTCCTTCACGTGTTCCGCCGCTTCTTCCGCAGGCACGCCGCAGGCTTCGCAGGCCGCAATGGCAGCCAGCGAGTTGTAGATATGATGTCTTCCAGGAACGCTCAGGGAAACGCGTGTCACCCTTTCGCCTTTTCTGAACAGTGTATAGGAGTATTTCCCGTTTTCCAGGACGATCTCATCCGCACGGTAATCACAGGCTTCTCCCAGCCCGAACGTGACGTATCTGCGTCCTGCTTCCTTTCCGGCACGCATCGTCTGCGGATCGTCCCCATTCAGGACGGCCAGTCCGCTGTCCTCGGGACAGATCCGGATGAAACGGACGAACGAATCCCTGATCTGGTCGATGCCGGAGAAATAATCCAGATGATCTTCTTCGATGTTCAGGACCACGGCGACCGTCGGGAACAGGTCTAGGAAACTGTCCTGGTACTCGCAGGACTCCGCGACGAATACGGATCCCTCGCCTACCCGGGTCGTTCCCCCGATCAGGTCCAGTTCGGTCCCGATGTGGACGCCGGGATCTTTCCCGGCTCCCAGAAGGATCGTTGCACACATGCTGGTGCACGTGGACTTTCCGTGGGTCCCACAGATGCCGATGCTTACGGGGTATTCGTGCATCCATGCACCCAGAAGATCCCCGCGGTAGATCAGAGGGATGCCCAAACGTTCGGCTTCCCTCAGTTCACAGTTGTCTTTGGGGATGGCCGCCGTATAGACGACCGCATCCGCGCCGTGGACCTGGGACGCTTCGTGTCCCACATAGCAGCGGATCCCTTCCGAGCGAAGCTTGTCCAGCATAGGGCTGTCCGTACGGTCGCTGCCCGAGACTTCCGCTCCGCGCGCATTCAGCATTTCGGCCAGGCCGCTCATGCTGATTCCGCCGATCCCGATGAAATGATAGTGCCGATACTGTTTCAGATCCATGGTTCCACTCCTCTTGGACATCATTATAATGTCAGGTCTAAAAGACTGCAAGACCGGAAATTTGTAGAATCTTTCAAATTTGCGTCCATGTCGAGAAAAAGACTGGATTTTTCGGAAAACGCAAACTATAATATGAATAATCCTCAGAACATTCGGGAAAGGAAGATCGCTGATGGACAGAACGAAGCGAAACGAACGGATTGGCGCCATGATCAAGATCCTCTCGGACACGCCGAACCGTGTATACACGCTGAACTATTTCAGCGATCTTTTCGGCGCAGCCAAGTCTTCGATCTCCGAAGACGTGGACATCGCCCAGGGGATCCTGGAACGTTTCTCCCTCGGAAGCCTTGAAACTTCCACCGGTGCCAACGGCGGCGTGAAGTACGTCACCTTCGCCGATCCCGACGCCTCCAAGCGTTTCATCCAGGAGATGTGCATCCGCCTTTCCGATCCCGACCGTATCCTGCCCGGCGGCTACCTGTATATCTATGATATCCTCTCGAACCCGTCCATGGTCGCCCGTATGGGACGCATCATGGCACAGTGGTTCTACCGTACCCGTCCGGATTTCGTCGTGACCGTGGAAACGAAAGGCATCCCCGTCGCGCTCATGGTGGCCCAGAGCCTGAACGTTCCCCTGATCTTCGCCCGCCGCGAAGCCCGCATCTCCGACGGCTCCATGGTGACCATCAATTACGTGTCGGGTTCTTCCCACAACATCCAGACGATGAGTCTTCCCAAGCGTTCCATCCGGGAAGGCCAGCGCGCCCTGATCATCGACGACTTCATGAAGGGCGGCGGCACCATCCGGGGCCTTATGGACATGATGAGGGAATTCTCCGTCACTGTCGTCGGTTCCGGCGTCGTGATCTCCACGGCCGCCGAACGGCGTCTGGTCGAAGGCGTACGCAGCCTCATGGTGCTCCATCACGTGGATGAGACGACCCGCCGCGTTGAGATCCGTCCTTCCCAGTACATCTGATCCGGATCTCTACCTTCTCTGTGAACAGGCGGTCCCGCTGCTGATCCGGTGGTTCCGCTTGCCCCTTCCTCCGCTTCATGCGGAGGATTTTATTTGCTCCCGATAACAGGCAAAAAGGATATCCCGCAGGACGGGTCGGAACGATAGGATGAACGGGGCCAGACGGCCCCGTTCTTATCTTCTGCAGCAGATCTTCACTGTCAGGAAAGCCTGGCATATTCGGTCCAGGTGAATGCATCGATGCCTTCCACCTTCACAGTTCCGGGCTCGTCTTCCCCAGCAACCTTGTACTCTATAACGAAGCCTTCCTGTTCGTCGTAAGTCTCGGCTCGGGCGCCTTCACCCCAGTCGTCCCATCCGGGCATGTCCAGTTTATTCATGTCCAGCGTTCCCGTGAGTATCGTATTTCCTCTCCTTCTGAAGACGACGACACGTCTCACGCCGTCGGCATTATACGTATCGTTCAGGATCAGCTCCCGGATACCGTCACCGTCCAGATCTTTCAGGAACACCTGGTCATCGAATCCGAAGCCCTCTGCGATCCGGATCTCATCGTTCCCCTGGCCGAGCGTATACCATGTGCGTCCGAAGTATCCCGGAGATATCTCATAATCCTCATACCATCCGTCGCATCCCAGGACGTCGGAATAGGAGGTCGCATGCGCGCGGCGGCCTACCGCATACTA
>JAEEJN010000109.1 GCA_016281935.1 Bacillota bacterium
CCCCTATTCTCCACCACAGAAACCACCGCATTTTGCGGTGGTTTTCCCTTTTTTCTCCCTTTTAGTCGTCTGTTTGTACTGATATCAGCCTGATTGTCTCTAGTTTGTACTGCTCCCCTTGCATTTTTTAGAAATGATGCTAGAATGACGTAGAAGATTGTGTTGGTTGAATAGAAAGGCGGATCCAATGAACACAAAGAAGATCATCTTTTCTTCGTTTCATGAGTTGATGGAAAAGAACTCGATCAACAGCATCAGTGTGGCGGCGATTCTTGAAGCGGCAGAGGTCTCTAAACCCACGTTCTACAGATATTTCTATAATAAATATGATCTGTTGGAACAGTGGCTGGCATCCATGCTCTCTCCGCTGATCCATGTGAATGAAGAGTATTCCTGGCAGCGGGCGATGGAGGACACACTGCAGGGCCTCGAGAAGGAATATTCCGTGTTTCACAGAGGATTCCGTTCTGCCGAGGAATATACGCTGCGTGACAGTGTTATGATCCGGCTGATCGAACATGCGATCTTCCAGATGCTGGAGGAAAAGGGAGCAGATATCCACAACCTTCATATCACTTTTTCCGTTCGTTCCTGCACCATTACCCATGTGGCGGCTATCTGCGGCTGGGCAGGTGACAGAAATCACAGGCCTGTGGCGGAAACTGTGGAACTCATACTGGGAACCGTCCCAGAGAACCTGTCGCAGTACTTTACCGATCCTGGAAAATAGATAAATTATTAACCCCCCCGTGGAAGCTGATTCTATGCAGGAACGGGGGGCTATTTTATGATGAAATCAGATAATCCGGTCAAGATATTATTGAAGGAGGAAAGAATAATGCTGCGTAAAGTCAAGGTGGAAAACGGATGGATCGAAGGTCTTCCTGCGGCCGATCCCAGGATCACGAGCTTCAAAGGCATTCCTTTCGCAGCTCCGCCCGTAGGAGCAAACCGCTGGCGTGCGCCTCAGCCCGCTGAAGATTGGGAAGGTGTCCTGCCCTGCCATGCTTTCGGTCCGATCGCCATGCAGGCAAAGCCCGGTGCGAATCATGATAATATCTATTCAAGAGAATGGAACTATGATGAAAACCAGGAGCAGAGCGAAGACTGCCTTCAGCTGAACGTGTGGACACCTGCACGTTCTGCGGATGAGAAACTGCCGGTGTATGTCTGGTATTACGGCGGCGGTCTTCAGGTCGGCAATCCTGCAGAGATGGAGTTCGACGGTGAGCGGATCGCCAGACGCGGAGTCGTCGTAGTGACAGTCAATTACCGTGTGAATGTGTTCGGGTTCCTCTGCCATCCGGAGATCACGGCGGAAGCTCCGGAAGCGCCTGCCAATTTCGGCAACCTCGATCAGCAGTTCGCGACTCGATGGGTCCAGCGCAATATCGCCGCATTCGGCGGAGATCCCGGACAGATCACGATCGGCGGACAGTCTGCCGGCGGCGGCAGCGTGATGGCGCAGCTGACTTCTCCTCAGAACGAAGGACTGTTCCAGGGAGCGATCGTGGAATCCGGTGTCATGACTCTGCTTTATCCCGGAGGCAGAGCTGCAGGCCGCCCGAGGCTGGACTTTGCAGGAGCTGAACAGGCCGGCGTCGACTTCTTCGAATTCCTGGGTGTAAAGAGCCTGGAGGAAGCCCGCGAACTGCCTGCTGAGTATATTCGTGACAAAGCGGTGGAATACAAGGGATTCTGGGGTACCGTAGCCGATGGCAAGTTCTGTGTAGGCACGCCTTTCGATCTGTTCGTTCAGAACAAGCGCTGGCCGGTTCCGGTCATGTTCGGGCATACGTCATCCGAATTCGCCGCGGTTCCGCAGGCGGACAGTGTGGCCGGCTTCCGAAAGATGGCGGAAGAACTCTTCGGAGAGGATGCGGACAAGTTCCTTGAGCTTTGCCCGAGCCGCTTCGACAGTGTGGATGAACTGAAAGCCAAGGCGAAAGTCAATGGCATCGAGTATGCTGTGCGGATCCTGGCCCGGGCCAATGAGGAAGCCGGAACGCCTGCGCCGATCTATTACTATAACTTCGATCCTTCGATCCCCGGATGGGACAATCCCGGAACGTTCCATTCCGTCGACCTCTGGTTCTTCTTTGAGACTCTGGCCAAATGCTGGCGTCCCTTCACCGGTAAGCATTACGATCTCGCCCGTCTTATGTGCAACTACTGGGCCGATTTCATCCGTAACGGCGACCCGAACGGAAGAGACGCGGATGGATCCCGTATGCCTGAGTGGAAACCGCTGGACAGCGCCCACCCGAAGGCCATGTATTTCGGCGACGGATATGCGGAGTACGGAAAGCAGGAACCTTCCGAACTCATGGAATTCCTGGTCGGACAGTTTTTCAAAAAACAGGCATGAATTCTATGGCTGATAAGGAGTATCTACCTGCTGCTGCAATCATATAGCGCATAAATCAGATGCTTGGGACGGCATGGCTTTAGGCTGTGCCGTCTTTTTTTTCATGTAAGCAGGCGTGTTTTTTGATCTTGGTCGTGGATGAGCCGGCACGACGAATCTGCATTCTGATATGAACCAAAGGGCAACTGGCACGCAAATGATGCATTCCTATTTTTGGGGCCTTGACAAAACCGAAGTATAGGCCTATCATAAGGGAAATCGTCGATGAGGAAGAGTACTTCCCGCAAAGGCAAAGAGAGGGACCGGTCGGTGCGAGGTCCTGCCCGAACAGGAAGGAAGACCGCCTCGGAGTGACCTGTGAACAGGTTCGGCTGGCCCCGTGATCGGCCTGAATGAGCGGCCGCTTTCTGCGGCAATTAGGGTGGAACCGCGCAAACAGCGTCCCTTGCATTTTTGTGCAGGGGACTTTTGTTTTATCCCCGCACGCTCAGAAAGAAAGGAGCAGAACATGGACAAAGAAGAGTACAAGGTGTTTTATGAGAGCGTATACCGCCATTCTCTGGCCCATATACTGGCTAAGGCGGTCATTGAGCTCTACGGGAAGGAAAACGTGCAGTATGCCATAGGCCCGCAGATCGCAGACGGATTCTATTATGACTTCATGCTGCCGAACGCTCTGTCCACCGAAGATTTCAAGACCATTGAAGACAAGATGCGTGAGATCATCAAGAGGCGTGAAGACTGGACCTGTGAAGAACTCAGCAGAGAGGCTGCTCTCGAGCTGTTCGCTTCTCAGAAATTCAAGACAGAGCTGATCCAGGACATGCCTGAGGATGAGCGCATCACGATTTACCGCACGGGTGACGATTTCGTGGATCTCTGCCGCGGACCGCATGTGTCCAACTCTCAAGAGCTGATGAACGCCGCGTTCCAGATCCGTGCAGTCTCCGGTTCCTACTGGAGAGGAGATGAGCACCGTGAACAGCTGCAGCGAATCTACGTCTATGCTTTCACGGACCGTCAGGGTCTGAAGGATCACCTGGCCTTCATCAAGGAAGCGCTGGAGCGCGATCACAAGAAGATCGGTCCGGCTCTGGATCTGTTCATGTTCCACGAGACGGCTCCCGGCATGCCGTACTGGCTGCCCCATGGCTGGAAACTCTACCGCCAGCTGACGGAGTTCTGGCGCAGGATCCATGATACCCGCGGCTATCAGGAAATCTCCGCTCCGGTCATCAATTCCAAAAAGCTCTGGCTCATCTCCGGTCACTGGGCCCATTACCAGAACAATATGTTCGTGTTCCCCGGTTCTTCCTGGACACCGGACGGCGACGACGTCATGGCAGCCAAACCCATGAACTGCCCGAACGCCATGAACACCTACAAGCGGGCGATCCACTCCTATAAGGAACTTCCGATCCGCTACAATGAAGTCGACGTGATCCACCGCAAGGAAAAGTCCGGTCAGATGAACGGGCTCTTCCGTGTACAGGAATTCCGTCAGGATGATGACCATACTTTCGTGCGGGAAGACCAGATCGCAGACGAGATCGCCGAGATCATGGACATCGCCGATCTGATCTACGGAACCTTTGGACTGACTTACAGGGCGGAACTCTCCACCAGGCCGGACGATTTCATGGGAGACATCGAAGTCTGGAACCGCGCGGAAGCCGCACTCAAGGGTATCCTGAATGAGAAGTACGGCGAAGGCAATTATGAGATCAACGAAGGTGACGGCGCGTTCTACGGTCCCAAGATCGATCTGCAGATCAAAGATGCTCTGGGCCGTGAATGGCAGTGCGGCACGGTGCAGCTGGACTTCCAGCTTCCGCACAATTTCGGGCTGACCTATGTGGATTCCGACGGTTCTCTGAAAGAGCCGGTCGTGCTTCACAGAGCCATCTTCGGTTCGTTCGAACGCTTCATCGGCATCCTGATCGAGCATTACAAAGGAAACTTCCCGTTCTGGCTGGCTCCCTGTCAGGTAGCGATCGTTCCCATCCGTACGTCGCACAATGAATATGCCAAAGAGATCTATTCCAAGCTGGAAGCTCTCGGGTTCCGTGTAGAAGCCGATTATGCAGATGAGAACATGAACGTCAAGATCAAGTACTACAAGACGATGAAGGATCCTTTCATCATCGTCGTAGGCGACCAGGAAGTGGAGAACCGCACGGTCTCCCTGACCGTACGCGGACAGAAACAGCAGATCCACGGCCTTGCACTCGACCGTTTCCTGGAGATCTGCCAGGATCTCCGTGCAACGCATGCCAAGGAACTGGAATTCTGATCCTTATCCTGAAAAGGGCAGCTTCGGCTGCCCTTTTTCGTATCATTTGCCGAATTGTTTTTCATGCTTTTTCGCTTGACAGTGTGAAAGCGGAGTGGTAAAATTTCAGCATTATCGTGATAAAGGCAATGACGGAGAAGGTCGGATCGAATTCTGTCTCAAGAGACGCGGCGGTGGGTGTGAGCCGCGGACAGATGATTTGACTGGTGGCTCCCGAGCCGGGGGAGAGAACGGCTCTGCTCAGTAGATTCCCCCCGAAACGGCCGCGTGATGGCTGAATGAGAGGTTCCGGTTTTCCGGAGCAATTTGAGTGGTACCGCGGGGACTCGACAGATGACTCGTCTCAAGGTGAATAACTTTGGGGCGTTTTTTATTTGCCCCACGCAAAGGAGTCGGTTGTATGGCTAAAGTGGATGCCCAGACCCTGGAGGTCGCGGGACGAATTCGTGAATTAAGGGAGATCGTAGGATACTCTGCGGAGGAGATGGCCCGCCTCACCGGTGTGAGTGTGGATGAATACCTCGCCTGTGAGAACGGGGAGCATGATCTGACCTTCGGCTTTCTCTATCGCTGTGCCTCTGCTTTCTCCGTGGATGTGACTGACATCATCCAGGGCAGCAGCCCGAAGCTGAAGGGATATTCCGTGACCCGGCGCGGTGAAGGACAGCGCATCGAGGAGGCTCACGGCCTGGTGTACTACAACATGGCCTCCGCTTTCCGCGGACGCATCGCTGAGCCGCTGTATGTCACGACTGTCTATTCCCGTGAAGCGGAAACTTCTCCGATCGAGTGCACGACTCACGAGGGACAGGAATGCGATCTCGTGATCTCCGGCACGCTGAAAGTCCAGGTGGGCTCTCATACGGAGGTCCTGCATCCGGGCGACTGTATTTACTATAACAGCGCTACGCCTCACGGCATGGTGGCCGTGGGCGGGGAGGACTGTTCCTTTTACGCGATCGTCCTTTCTCCCCTTGCTCATGCGGAATCTTCCGAGCCTCTGACTCCCGAAGCTCTCATCGGGACGGTGCACAGAGAAGGGAAAAAGCAGGAGGAAAACCGGATCTATCACAATTTTGTGGAAACGGAAGAGGACGAGAACGGCAAACCTCTGTCCGTGAAATTCCTGCATCCCGAGACCTTCAACTTTGCTTTCGACGTCGTGGACGCTCTCGGACGCACAAAGCCCGACAAGCTGGCCATGGTCCATCTGGATCGGGATCACCATGCGCAGCGTCTCACCTTCAAGGATATCAAGGACGCTTCCTCACAGGCTGCAAACTATTTCAAGGCCATGGGCATACAGCGCGGCGACAGGGTCATGCTGGTCCTGAAACGCCACGTGGAATTCTGGTATGCCATCCTCGGACTGCATAAGCTGGGAGCCATCGCGATCCCCGCGACGAACCAGCTGCAGGAACATGATTACGTTTACCGCTTCCAGTCCGCCGGAGTGAAAGCCATCGTCTGTACGGCAGACGGGGACGCAGCCCATCAGGCGGATCTCGCGGCGGCCCAGTGTCCGACGCTTGAACTGAAGTTCCTTGTGGGCGGACAAAGGGAAGGCTGGCACGATTTCCGCGCGGAATACGGCCTCTATACCCGCCGTTTCCGCAGGGAAGAAGGAGCGCCCTGCGGGGACGATCCCATGCTCATGTTCTTTACTTCAGGGACCACGGGCTATCCCAAGATCGCTCTCCACAATTACCGCTATCCGCTTGGCCATTTCGTGACCGCGAAATACTGGCACTGCGTGGAGCCTGACGGACTGCATCTGACGATCTCCGATACCGGCTGGGCCAAGTCCCTCTGGGGCAAGCTTTACGGTCAGTGGCTCTGTGAAGGTGCTGTCTTCGTATACGATTTCGACCGTTTCCACGCGGACGATATCCTGCCGCTTTTCAAAGAGTACCAGATCACGACGTTCTGCGCTCCGCCGACTATGTACAGGATGCTCATCAAAGAGGATCTGTCCAAATACGATCTGTCTTCCGTGCGCCATGCCACGATCGCAGGAGAGGCTCTCAATCCCGAGGTCTTCCGTCAGATGGAATCCTCGACGGGACTGCGCGTAATGGAAGGATTCGGTCAGAGCGAGACTTCTCTCGTGATCGGCAACCTCATCGGCGATACGCATAAGATCGGTTCCATGGGCAAACCGGTACCCACCTTCGACGTGGACCTGGTCGATCCGGATGGAAAGCCTGTCGGAGTCGGCGAAAACGGTGAGATCGTGATCCGTACGGGCGACACGGTGCCCTGCGGACTTTTCACGGGATATTACCGGGATGAGGAAAGGACCAAAGAGGTCTGGCACGACGGCATGTATCATACAGGAGACGTCGCCTGGCGCGATGAGGACGGCTTCTACTGGTATGTAGGCCGTGTGGACGACGTGATCAAGTCTTCCGGATACCGTATCGGGCCGTTCGAGATCGAAAACGTCATCATGGAACTGCCCTATGTTCTGGAATGCGGTGTTTCCGCTGCACCGGACGAGATCCGCGGGCAGGTCGTCAAAGCGTCGATCGTGCTGGTGCCCGGCACAGAGCCGACCGAGGAACTCAAAAAAGAGATCCAGAACTACGTCAAGGCCCATACGGCGCCTTACAAATATCCGCGCATCGTGGTGTTCCGGGACGAACTTCCCAAGACCATCAGCGGAAAGATCATCCGTCAGCAGCTTTGATCGGCTGACGGAAACCAAGTCATCAGGGAAGGAGGCGGGGCCATGGAACCCAGGATCCTGCTGTTCGCCGGACATTACGGCAGCGGGAAAACGAACATCGCTCTGAATGTGGCGCTTGCCCGAAGAAAAGCGGGTGAGCCGGTATCGATCGTCGATCTGGACATTGTGAATCCCTACTTCCGTACAAAGGATTCTGCGGAGGAACTGGCCAGAGCGGGCATCCATCTCGTGTCCTCTCCTTTTGCCAATTCCAACGTGGATCTTCCCGGACTTCCCGCTGAGATCTATCCTGTACTTGAGACCCGTGACGGGTGTGTCATACTGGATATCGGCGGAGACGACCGCGGTGCCGTGGCGCTCGGACGTTATGCCCCGAGGATCCTGGAACGGGGCGACTATGATATGACTTTTGTGGTCAATTTCTACCGCCCGCTCACAAGAAAGGCGGAAGAAGCTCTGGAAGTCATGCGGGAGATCGAGACGGCAGGGGGCATCCCCTTCACTTCGATCACGCATAATTCTAACCTGGGACGTGAGACCAGGCCGGAGGATGTGCTCCGGAAAATGGACGAGGCGGACAGACTGTCGGAAATGTCAGGACTGCCCGTAGTCCGCACAACGGTTTATCAAGGTATCCAGCCGGAACTGGAAGGAAAGATCCCTTCCCTTTTCGGTATCCATTTACAGCAACATGTATTTGACTGACGGAGGAATCAAATGGCGAAGCTGACGTTCAAGACAGACCTGTGCAAAGGCTGCGGCCTTTGTGTATCGGTCTGCCCAAAGAAGATCCTCAGATTGGCGAAAGAGAAGATCAATCTGAAGGGTTATTCGCCCGTGGAGATCACGGACCAGGCAGCCTGCATTGCCTGCGCTTTCTGCGCGACGATGTGTCCTGACTGCATCATTACGGTAGAAAAGTGAGGGAGGAAGGATATATGGAAGAAAAAGTCCTGATGAAGGGCAATGAAGCCATTGCCGAGGCAGCAATCCGTTCCGGGTGCCGCCATTACTTCGGATATCCCATCACGCCTCAGACCGAGATAGCCGCTTACATGAGCAAGGTCATGCCGAAGATCGGCGGAACCTTTCTGCAGGCGGAAAGCGAAGTTGCGGCCATAAATATGGTCTATGGCGTCGCTTCCACAGGAAAAAGGGTCATGACCTCTTCCTCTTCTCCCGGCATCAGCCTCAAGAGTGAAGGCCTGTCCTACCTGGCAGGATCCGATCTGCCGGCGCTTGTCATCAACGTACAGCGGGGCGGCCCCGGACTGGGCGGCATCCAGCCCAGCCAAAGCGACTATTTCCAGGCGACCAAAGGCGGCGGGCACGGCGATTATCACATGATCGTTCTTGCTCCCTCCTCCGTACAGGAAATGGCGAGCCTGACGATGAAAGGCTTTGAGCTTGCGGATAAATACCGCATGACTTCGATGATCCTGGCTGACGGAACGATCGGACAGATGATGGAAGCCATCACCTTCCCTGAAACGAAGAGCGAGACCGTGGATACGCCCTGGGCCGTTACGGGCACGGAATGCAAGCGTCCTCACAACATCATCAATTCTCTGTCTCTCGTGCCCGAAGAACTCGAACGCTTCAACATCCAGCGTTTCGAACGCTATGCCGAAGTCGAAAAGAACGAGTGCATGTGGGAATCCTATGAAATGGAGGATGCAGAGATCTGCGTCGTAGCGTTCGGTATCGCGGCACGCGTAGCGAAAAATGCAATCGTGGCTGCCAGAGCGGAAGGCATCAAAGCCGGTATGATCCGTCCCATCACCCTGTGGCCGTTCCCGAAAGCCGCTTTGTATGAAGCGTCCAAGAAGGTCAAAGCTTTCGTGAGCGTGGAACTGTCCATGGGCCAGATGATCGAGGATATCGAACTGGCGATCCGCTGCAGCCGTCCCGTGTCTCTGTGCCGCCGTGTGGGCGGCGTGATCCCCAATCCGGAAGAGGTTCTGAATTCGATCCGGGAAGCTATGAAGGGAGGCAACTGATGATTGTTTTCGATAAACCCAAGAGCCTGACGGATACCCCCTTCCATTACTGCCCCGGCTGCACGCATGGCATCGTGCATCGGCTGGTAGCGGAAGCGATCGATGAATTCGGTATCGAAGGCAAGACCATCGGCGTGGCGCCGGTAGGCTGTGCGGTTCTTGCATATAACTATTTTGCCTGCGACATGGTGGAAGCCGCCCACGGGCGTGCTCCTGCCGTTGCGACCGGACTCAAGCGCGCTCTGCCCGACCGTGTGATCTTCACCTATCAGGGTGACGGCGATCTGGCATCTATCGGTATGGCTGAAACGGTCCATGCCGCGACACGCAATGAGAACATCACGATCATCTTCATCAACAACGCGATCTACGGCATGACGGGCGGACAGATGGCTCCGACTTCTCTGCCCGGCCAGGTCACGCAGACTTCTCCCTACGGACGTGACGTCAAGACAGCGGGATATCCCGTCAAGATCTGCGAGATCCTTTCCCAGCTGGACGGTCCGACGTATCTGGAGCGTGTGGCCGTCAACAACGTGAAAAACGTCCGCAACGCCAAGAAAGCCATCCGCAAGGCTTTCCAGAACCAGATCGAAGGCAAGGGATTCTCTCTCATCGAAGTGATCTCCACCTGTCCCACCAACTGGGGCATGACGCCCGAAAAGGCACTGGCCTGGGTGGATGAAAAGATGATTCCCTACTATCCTCTGGGCGTATACACCGACCGCTCGGCAGAACGCGGAGAGGAGGAGAAATAAATGGCCAGTAATTCCATTCTGTTGGCCGGATTCGGCGGCCAGGGCATCCTGTTCGCGGGCAAGTTCCTGGCATATAAAGGCATGGTTGCCGGCAAAGAAGTCTCCTGGCTTCCGTCCTACGGACCGGAGATGCGCGGCGGTACTGCGAGCTGCTCCGTCATCCTTTCCGACACTCCGATCGGTTCTCCGATCATCATGCATCCCGACTGCCTTGTCGCGATGAATCTTCCTTCTCTGGAGAAGTACAAAGGGAGCGTTGTTCCCGGCGGGAAGATCTTCCTGGATTCTACGCTGATCGACGCTGAAGTCGGCCGTGACGACGTGCAGGTCTTTGCGATCCCTGCGACACGCATGGCTCTGGAAGCGGGTGTCTCCACACTGGCAAACATGGTCATGGTAGGCAAACTGATCCGTGAATGTGATGACCTTTCTTTCGACGGACTCGACGAGACACTGCATCATGTCGTATCCGCCCGCCGTGCCGCTCTGTTCGACCTCAACAAGACGGCTCTGAACGAAGGCTACAACTACGAAGGCTGATAAGACAGGACGCTTTCCCCGGCTTGCGCCGGGGAAATATTTTTTTAAAAAAATTTGATAAGTTAACTTGACAAAGTGAAAAGAGGGGTGTATCATAGGCACATCCCTACGGAAAAGGAGATTTCCCATGCTGCACTGCCGCAAGTATTATTACCGCCTGTACCTGAATCGGTAGAGGTGATACTTGCTGCAAGGATTTGATCGTTCCCCGCACAGATCACTTCTGGGCGGGTTAATTTTTTGAATGAAGGAGTATCCCCTATGGCAATCAAAATCATTCTTCTGGTACTGTTCTTCGGCGTTATGGTCGCGGTAGGCCTCTACTGCCGGCGCCAGGCGACCGACGTCAACGGTTTTGTTCTGGGCGGAAGGAGCGTCGGTCCCTGGCTGACGGCATTCGCATACGGAACATCCTACTTCTCCGCTGTCATTTTCATCGGCTACGCTGGACAGTTCGGATGGAAGTTCGGAGCCTCCGCTACATGGATCGGGCTTGGAAATGCTTTCCTGGGTTCTCTGCTGGCCTGGGTAGTTCTCGGACGCCGTACGCGTCTGATGACACAGAAACTGGAAACGGCTACGATGCCTGACTTCTTTGCGAAGCGCTATAACAGCAAAGGCCTGAGGACTTTTGCTTCGGTTATCCTGTTCGTTTTCCTGATCCCCTACACAGCTTCCCTGTACAACGGCCTTTCCAGACTGTTCGAGATGGCTTTCGGGATCGACTACACCTACTGTGTCATCGCGATGGCTGTCCTGACCGGACTCTATGTGCTGCTGGGCGGATACATGGCAACGGCCGTCAACGATTTTATCCAGGGCCTGATCATGCTTTTCGGCATCATCGCGGTGATCGCAGCTGTGCTGAACGGCCATGGCGGCTTCATGGGATCCATGGAAAAGCTGTCCCAGATCGCGTCCGATGTACGCCCGAATCTTTCCGGTGCCTTTACATCTCTTCTTGGACCGGAACCTCTGAATCTGCTTTTCGTCGTTCTTCTGACATCCCTGGGAACATGGGGTCTGCCTCAGATGGTCGGCAAGTTCTATGCCATCCGCAGTGAGGAAGCCATCAGCAAGGGAACGATCATCTCCACGATCTTTGCCGTGATCGTTGCGGGCGGTTGCTACTTCCTGGGCGGTTTCGGCCGGATCTATGGGGATTCCATCGCACGGGCGGCCAACGGAAACCCGATCTATGACTCCATCGTGCCCACGATGCTTTCCACTCTTCCGGATATCCTGATCGGTGTGGTCGTGATCCTCGTGCTTTCCGCATCCATGTCCACACTGTCTTCCCTCGTGCTGACTTCCGGTTCTTCCCTGACACTTGATATCGTCAAGCCTCTTCGTCCGAATATGGACGAAAAGAGGACGATGCTCTCCATCCGTCTCTGGGTCGTGTTCTTCATCATCGTGTCTTCTCTTCTCGCTCTCGTTCAGGCGAAATCTTCCGTGACGTTCATCGCTCAGCTGATGGGTATCTCCTGGGGCGCTCTTGCCGGAGCTTTCCTCGCTCCGTTCCTGTATGGTCTCTACTGGAAGAGGGTGACCCGGACTGCTGTGATCGTGAATTTCATTTCCGGAGTAGGAATCATGTGCGCGTGCATGTTCTGCTCCTTCACAGGCCGGACCTTCATCACGCCCTTCCTTTCCTCTCCGATCCAGGCAGGCGTTCTGGCCATGCTGGCAGGCCTTGTAATCGTTCCCATCGTTTCTCTTATGACCAAAGCGCCCGACAAGGAGCTGGTGGCCGATATGTTCTCCTGCTATGACAGGACAGTCACGGTCCGCGCGACGACGTCTCTGCAGGACAGTGAAGAATAACGATTCGACTTACATACACGCTGAATCCGGGGTTTACCCCGGATTTTTGCGTGGTTGACAGGCTTGGGACACGATTCTATAATGGACAAATCGACAGAGAAAAGAATCTCTGCGACGGGAGGCGCTTATGTCAAAAATCTACACTTCCGCCGATCAGCTCATCGGTCATACACCGCTCCTGGAACTGACGAGGCTTGAGAAAAAATACGGACTGAAAGCAAGGATACTTGCCAAACTTGAGTATCTGAATCCTGCAGGCTCTGTCAAGGACCGTGTGGCCAGATTCATGATTGATGACGCTGAGGCCAGAGGGCTGATCGGCCCTGGATCCGTGATCATCGAACCCACATCGGGCAACACGGGCATAGGTCTTGCGTGCGTGGCTGCAGCAAGAGGCTACCGTGTCATCATCGTCATGCCTGACAGCATGTCCGAAGAACGCCGTATCCTCATGAAGGCATATGGGGCGGAACTGGTGCTGAGCGACGGCGCGAAAGGTATGGCCGGCGCTATCGAAAAGGCCGACGAGATCGCAGCGGGCATTCCGGGAAGCATCATCGCGGGGCAGTTTGTGAATCCTGCAAATCCGAGAGCTCATTTTGAGACGACGGGGCCCGAGATCTATGAGGATACGGACGGAGAAGTCGACGTATTTGTTGCCGGAGTAGGTACCGGAGGCACGATCACGGGAACCGGAGAATATCTGAAGAGCAGAAAGCCGGAAGTGCGCGTCGTCGCGGTGGAACCTGTAACGTCAGCTGTGCTTTCCGGAGGACAGGCCGGTGCACACGGACTTCAGGGCATAGGCGCAGGCTTCGTGCCGGAAGTTCTGGACACTGACATTTATGACGAAGTGATCCCCGTCAGCGATGATGATGCGATGAATACCGGCCGTGAACTCGGAAGGACAGAAGGCATACTTGCCGGTATTTCCTCAGGCGCGGCTTTGTGGGCTGCACTTGAACTGGCAAAGCGGAAGGAAAATGAAGGAAGGACCATCGTGGTGCTTCTCCCGGATACCGGGGACCGGTATCTGTCTACAAAAATGTTCCGATAACTGAAGGACGTCTTGTACATGCAGGAAGCATGATAAGTGTATACAGAACGGAGGCATGGATTTGACCATGCCTCCGTATAAAATTTCGGAATTTACAGATCCTGCCAAAGTTTTTCCATGGAATCCGCGAGCGCGATCTGAGTACGTGCACGGACGAGATTGTGCTCGGGATAGTCTGTCTTGAAATATTTGTCTCCGTCCAGGTAATCCGTGAGGAAGCGGATCCCGTTCTCCAGAGCCATCAGTCTGGCCGCCCAGGGAAGAAGCCGGATTTCTTCGTCCGTAAGGATATCCCGGCATCCTGACAGAAAGCCTTCTTTAAACGCCCGATAATAATCGATCCGAAGCTCGACGTTCCCGAGATCTCTGGCATCTTCGGCAGCAGTCACAGCGCCTGTCCGCACAGCTTCGCCAAAGTCGTTGATGCAGTATCCCGGCATGACCGTATCGAGATCCAGAAGGCACAGCGGCTTACGCGTCGACGCATCCAGCATGCAGTTGTTGATCTTGGCATCGTTGTGGGTGACCCGAAGCGGAAGCTTTCCTTCTTTGTGGGCATTCTCCAGAATGGAATAATCGGCTTCACAATCAAGAAAAAACCGCAGTTCCGGGTTTACCTGGCGGACACGGTCCATGCTATCCGAATCGGCAGCTTTGATAAGAGCCGCGAACCGTTTCGGCGTCGTATGGAAATCCGGTATCGTGATGTTCAGACTCTGGACAGGGAAGGAACGAAGACGATACTGGAAATCTCCGAATGCCTGACCGCAGGCGAAACAATCTTCAACAGATTCCGGCTTCTCTGGATTCAGACAGTCGGAGATAAAGCGGTACATCCGATAGACATCTCCCCTTTCATCCCGGGCAAACAGATCTCCCGACAGGGTCGGTACGAGAGAAAGCACACGGCGCTCAGGATCCTCTCCGCTGCGTATGCAGAGATCTGCCAGATAATCGGTGATCCGTCGAATGTTATCCATGACTTCTTCGGGATGGGGAAAAACGTATGTATTGAAACGCTGCAGAAGAAAACGGCCTTTGCTGCTTTTCACGTCATAGCTGTCATGGATGTGTCCGTTGCCGTGTGCGGCACAGGAGATCAGCTCTCCGGGGAGGAAGAACTGTTTGAGAGCAGATGGACTGAGCATGGTTGTCCTTTCAAAAAAGCCATGGAATACATCCATGGCTTGAGATTATCGGATGGAATCAGCTCCACAGAGCCTGCATGATGACCGGATAGGCCTTGTCGATGATCTTCATGAAGTGAACGAACATCTCCGCGCACACCGGACCGGGATTGTCGCAGCGGACGGGAAGATCGTATTCCGCGTTGATATCGTTGTCAGAGTCAAGCGTGAACTTCAGATAACGGTATTTGTTGTTCAGTTCATTGACCGCAAGGATCGCCGCAGCTTTCTTGGAAGGATTGACGTTCACGATGCTGTAGGCGCGGATGGAGACATCGTTGTCTTCGTCGTGAGAAATGAAGCGGACAGAGATGCCTTTGACATTATCTCCGTCGAATCTGGCTTCCAGTTCAGAAGAATCATTGACCTGATCGATGTCGAATTTGAAATTTTCCGCACGGAAAGCACGTTCCAGCTGCATTGTTGCCTGATGGATCATGTTGGCACCTCTTTCCTCAAATTATGGTTGTTTTTATTCTAGCACCTGTGTTTCATGCTGTCAATTCACTTGTGAAGCTGAATCATCAATGAAGCAGATACCGTCAACAGGCCTTCTGATTAATGCCCGTATTGACAGAAGGAAGGATAGAGTATATTTTTTATATGGATACACATAATTGTATTCTTTTTTCGGGAGGGAGAAATCATGAGATATATCGCTTTGATCCTGGCCGTGCTGCTCGTACTGTCCTGCACAGCCTGTTCCGCGACAGCTCCTGAAGCGGCTGCGACAGAAGAACCGGCTGCTGTACAGACGCCTTCTGCTGCACAGGAACCCGAAGAGGAGCCTGCCGTCACTTCGGAACCCGAACCGACGGAAGAGCCCGGCCCAAGGGAAGAGTTCGCCTCAGTCTCCGCCTATGAGCAGATGGAAAAACCCGACTACGCTGACGTGGCAGTGCATGATCCGTCTGTGATCCGGGCCGACGATGGACAGTATTACATCTTCGGAAGCCACATGGCCGCTGCGAAGACTGCGGATTTTATGCACTGGGAAATGTTCTCCCGTGATGCGGGCGTAGGATGCACGCTGGTTGAAAACGTGCAGAAGGAAATGGAAGAGGCTCTGACATGGGCGAAAACAAACACATTCTGGGCTCCCTGCGTGACGCAGCTGAATGATGGACGCTATTACATGTATTACTGCACATGCGAAGGCTCCAGCCCTCTGTCGGCTCTTGGAGTCGCCGTGTCTGACAGCCCGGAAGGTCCTTATAAGAACTTGGGGATCTTCCTGAAATCAGGTATGCCGGGATACAACGCCACGGTCTATCCCAATGCGATCGATCCGCACACCTTCTTTGACAAGGAAAACCGTTTGTGGATGGTATACGGTTCTTATTCCGGAGGTATCTACATCCTTGAGATGGATCCCAATACAGGGTTCCCTCTGGAAGGTCAGGAAGAATACGGAACGAAACTGCTGGGCAAAAACCATTCCCGCATTGAGGGACCTTACATTGTGTACAGCCCGGAAACGGACTACTATTACCTGTTCCTGTCCTATGGCGGTCTTGCAGCGGGAGACGGATACAACATCCGCGTCTGCAGAAGCAAGAATCCTGACGGACCGTATGAAGACGCCGAAGGTCAGCCTATGATCGAATGCGGCGGCCGTTCCGGGACTTTCTTCAATGATCCCGATTACGAAGGATACGGCGCCAAGGTCATGGGCAGCTATGTGTTCCATGCTTCCTCTGCAGGAGGAGCCGATGGCAGGACCTATCTGTCTCCCGGACACAATTCCGTATACTATGATGCGGAGAAGGGAGAATACTACCTTATCTTCCATACCCGTTTCGCCAGGAGCGATTCATTTGCCGTACGTGTGCATCGGCTGTTCCTGAACGAGGATGGATGGTTCACGGCGTCTCCTACCCGCTACAGCGGAGAGCCGGTCGAAGCAGTCCCTGAAGAAGGGCGTGCGGGAATCTACCGCATCCTCAGTCATGAACACGACATCAATGGAAAAGCTCACGAATCCGTCAATGCTGTCCTTTACAGCGACGGCACGGTGGAAGGAGATGTGAACGGAACCTGGTCCTGCGATGACGGTGTGCACCTGACGATTACACTGGACGGAGTCCGCTATACCGGACAGATGAACGCCGGATACGATGAGAGCCAGAAGGCTTGGACCACTGTGTTCACAGCTATGAACGGAGAGGGAGTCAGTCTCTGGGGAATTCGGAACAAATAAGCAAACGAAAATGCCCGCCGGATCTCCGACGGGCATTTTCATACGATGTGACAGCTGAAACAACAAAACTCCGGCAGATGCCGGAGTCTTGTATGTAGTGGAATTATTCCACGGTGAGGGGGTAGACGCTGACCTGCTTGCGGGTCTTGTCATAGCGTTCGAATTTCACGGTGCCGTCCACTTTGGCGAACAGGGTGTCATCCTTGCCGATGCCTACGTTGTTGCCGGGATGGATACGGGTGCCCCGCTGGCGAACCAGAATGTTTCCGGCCAGAACGAACTGACCGTCACCACGTTTGGTGCCCAAACGCTGCGCATTGGAATCGCGGCCGTTTTTACTGGAACCTACGCCTTTTTTGTGAGCCATGGTTACGCCTCCTTACCGATGTAGTTGATTTCCACCTGAGTGTAGGGCTGACGATGACCGCGCGTACGACGGTAGTTCTTCTTGGCCTTCATTTTGAAAACCAGGACCTTCTTGCCCTTCACCTGACGATTGACGGTACCGGATACTTTGTACCCTTCGACCAGAGGGGTGCCGACCTGAACCGTTTCGTCGTCTTCGGAGACCATCAGCACGTCGAAATTGACGGTGCTGCCGTCTTCCAGATCCAGCTTGTCGACATAGATCGTATCGCCTACGACCACGCGCTGCTGGGTTCCGCCTGTCTTAATGACTGCGTACATGTTAGAGATTCCTCCCACATAAAATCACCGGAAAGCCAGGCAGACACGAATGCCTTTAGGGAGCCTGCTCCGAGCGTCGACAACTATTATACCAGAATGAACGGAGCATGTCAAGAAAAACTTCCGAAATAACGGCATAAATCTGCAGAATACATCGAAGACACAGGCCTTTATACGATCCGCGCGAAAGAGAAGGATTCGCGGTGGAGACTGCGGCTGCGGTAGATCTCGAGGTTGCCGCCTTCAAGAAGTTCTTCCGCTTCCAGATAATCTGCCACATCCTTGTGTGCTTTCAGGATGAAACGGTCATCGGGAGAAGCTTCCGCAATGAGTTTTCTCCATTCTTTCCTGACTTTCAGAGCAACAGATTCCACGGTCAGTATCTGCCCGCTTCCTCCGCAGTAGGG
>JAEEJN010000110.1 GCA_016281935.1 Bacillota bacterium
AGCGGCGAGGACGACCGCCGGCTTGTTCCATCTCGTGCCGGACGCTCCGAGCCCGAACAGGTAGTTCAGGACGATGGAGACCAGCATGATCATGACAGCTGCAGGTTCGCCGAAGGCATAGAACACGAGACTGGAGACCGCGAGCAGGATGTTTCTGGCGCTGTGGTTCTTGATCAGTGCATAGAGCAGGCACGTGACAGGAAAGCACACGCAGAGGAACGTCAGCGAACTGAACGTCATGCCGGAAAACCTGCTTTTGCGGGACTAGTTGTCTGACCAACAATGCATTATAAAACAAAGCCTGTTTTCCTTCAATACCCCCCAAAAGGGCCGTTCAGTGACAAAAATGCCTGAAAAATGGAAAAAGCGGAGCTTTTCATGCTCCGCAGAAAAATATGGTTTCAATCCTGCCCGTCAGCGAGCGGCCTCTTCCTGAAAGGGATCGGGATCTGGGACAGGACGAGCGTGAAGAGCATCAGCGCGCCGCCCAGGTATTCCCGTCCGCTGAGGGACTCGTGCAGGAAAACGAGACCCGCGGCGAGCGCCCAGAGCGATTCCGTGCTCATGATGAGGGAACCCGTGACGGGGTTCGTGCGCTCCTGTCCCAGGATCTGGAGGGTGTAGGCGATGCCGCCCGAAAAGAGCCCGGCATACAGGATGGGGAAAAGAGCGGCGCGGACGGACGCGGGATCCGCATGCTCAAAAACGAGCATCGGGATCAGGGAGAGGAGACCCGCGGTCAGGAACTGGAATGAGCTCAGGAGCACACCGTTGACCCGGGGAGCGAAATAGTCGATCAGATGGATATGGACGGCGAAGATGAAGGCGCAGCCGAGCATCATGAGATCCCCGACGTTGATCTTCCCATCCATACCGTTTGCGCTCAGAAGATACAGGGCCGCGACGGCGATGCCCACGCAGATCCACTGGACAGGGCGGACGGGTTTTCCGAGGAACAGTCCGAGAACGGGCACGAGCACGATGTACAGCGCCGTGATGAAGCCCGCTTTGCCGACGAGCGTGTAGACGAGGCCCATCTGCTGGAGCGCCGTCGCGCCGAAAAGCGCGGTCCCGCAGGCGAGTCCTCCCAGAGGGAGCGTCCAGCGGCCAAAGCGCGAAGCGGTCCTCTCGGGCGGACGGCGTTTTTCACGAAAACGGAAGAAAAGCCCGACGGGAAAAAGACTGACGCCTGCCAGCAGACAGCGGAGGGCGTTCATCGTGTGCGGGCCGATATGATCCATTGCGGCGCTCTGGGCCGCGAACGCGGTGCCCCAGATGACGGACGCGAAAAGGAGCATCGCGACGCCCGCGGCCTCCCGGTTCCTGAGCAGACGCATCAGGGCCTCCAGTCGCTGACCAGCATCTTCTTTTTGAGGATGCGGAATACGGATTCGTTGATCCTTTCGTCGGTCAGTACGCCTTCGTCGTAGGCGTCCCACAGGGCTTTCACGATCTTCTCCTGCGTTTCCGCGACGGCACCGCACAGGATGAGGTCGCCGCCTGCAAGGATGTAGTCGACGGCGGCTTTTTCCAGTTCCTCATGGGCCGTGAGCCCGTTCATGCGGAAATCGTCGCTGAGGATGATTCCCTCGAAACCCATGTCGCCCCGCAGGAGATCCGTCATGATGGCGGGGGAGAGACTGGCGATGTGCTCCTCGTCCAGCGCGGGATACAGGATGTGGGCGACGAGGACAACGTCCGCACCGGCTTCGACGCCTTCACGGAAGGGGACCAGGTCGTATCCGTACAGTTCCTCTTTGGAGCGGCGGACGACGGGCGTCATCTTGTGGGAATCGTCGTTGGTCCCTCCGTGACCCGGGAAGTGCTTCAGGGTGGAGAGGCATCCGCCTTCTCTGAGTCCTTCAATGGCCGCTCTTCCGATCCGTCCCGTGATGCCGGTGTCGGAGCTGATGATCCGAGACGTAAGGAAAGTGTCCATGGGCCTTTCCGCCACGTCAAGGACGGGAGCGAGATCCACGTTGAGACCGTATTCCCTCAGTTTCTGTCCGATCCGGAGGAACTGCTCCCTTGCGAGTTCCTCGTCGTCCTGAAGACCCAGTTCCCTCGCGGACAGGGTCTTCGGATCCCAGGTGAAACGGAAGACGTTGCCGCCCTCCACGTCGACGGAGATGAGGGGAGGAAGCTCGGATCCCAGAGCGTCTGTCAAGGCTTCACAGAGTCTTGATGCGTCTGAAAAGCCGCCTGTCCCGTCGTTGCGGTTGATGTTGTTGCCGTAGAGGATGAAGTTGCCGACCCTGCATCGCGAGATCAGCTCCCTGAACGTGTCGGAGGGCTCGGTGGTCCCGGAGACACCGAACATGAGCAGCTGTCCGATCCTGTCCTCCGCGGGCATGGAACGGATATGATTCATGAGGACCTCGTCGGGATCGGGGGTCGGTGACGGCGTCGGAGAAGGCGTCGGCGTGGGGATCGGCGTGGGCGAAGGGGAGGGGGACGGCGTCGGGGAAGTCTCCGGCAGCGGCGTTACGGCATCGGGAGACAGGGTCACGATGGACAGCGCGCCGGGCCCTGTCTGCGCGGCGCAGCCGCTCAGGAAGACGAGCACCGCAAGAAGAAGGAAAAGGAATCTGGCTTTTCCGGAAGATGTCTTTTTCATGCGAAAACCCTTTCTGATGGGATCAGGAACATTATATCCCGATGCCGGCGGTTCTTCAAGACGGAGGGGACCGTGGGACAGCATCCCACTGTATGTAAAGCTCAGCATGACAGGAAAGAAAAAATATTCTGACAAAATGTAAAAAATACTTGACAATATGTAAGGCGGATGATATGCTGTGGATGCGATGAGGAAATCATCCGGAAACCGGCGCGATAGATGCGTCAGTTCGGTAACGGGAGGATGTTGGAAATGAAGAACAAAGCTCGGATCATCGTATGTCTGCTTCTCGCCGCGGCGGTGGTGTTTATGACCATGGCGGCCGCGGTGCCCAAGCGCAGCTATCATATCCATTACGATTCGGCCGTTACGGTGGAGAACGGAAAGGCGGCGCCTGAGTTCCAGCAGTCTGTGATGGAGATCAAAAAAGGCGGCAGCTACAAGATCGCTGCGGACTGGTATGAGAATGAGATGCCGGGTTTCATGACCGGATTCAGCATGACCGACGAAGAGGGGAACGTAGTTTACAGTATTGCGGGCGCCCTGCTGAAATTCGATTCCGCGGCGCTGGATCTTGCAGGCGGGAGATACGTCTGCCGGTTCGACTACCTCTGCAGCGAATCAGACTACAAGGCTTATGCGCAGGTGCATGGGATCTCCGGCGAGACCGCGGGGATGAGCGGCCTGTTCAGAGACGGATCCTGGGAGATGGACTACGCGCTGAAGGTCTTCGAATGCAATAAGTGGAAAGAAGTCGTCGTCATCGCCTGCGGGCTGCTGCTCGGACTGATCCTGGCGGCGGTCATCCTGACGCTTGCCCGGAAGACAGACGCCAAGGCGACAAGCTACGACGAGCGCCAGATCGCAGTGCAGGGGAAGTCCTACAAATGCGGCTACTTTACGATGCTCGCTTATACGGGACTGATCATGGCTTTCTCCTCCTATCTCAGCGGGATTGCGGAGACCGGCGTGCTGCTGCTCATCGGGATCATCCTAGGCACGGCAGTCACGGTCACCGGCCTCATCCTTCAGGACGCATACTTCCGCCTGGATGAGAACCGGCGCTTCTACGGAATCTTCTTCACTATGATTACCGCCGTCAACCTCGCGATCGGGATAGGGAACATCATCGGCGGAAACGCAGCTGTGAACGGAAAGATCAGTTTCGCGGGTACGGCAAACCTGCTGCTGGGGATCTTCTCCGGATACGTGCTGTTCCTGCTGCTGATCCAGTACATCCGTGACAGGAAGGAGTCTGCTGAGTCAATAACTTACGACTGAAGTCACGGGCATGAAAAAGCCGTGGCCGAAGTCGGTCCTGCAAGGGACTTGTTGACTACCCCAAGTCTGAATTCAGACTCCGTTATCCCGGTGATCACACCGGCGGACGTTCGTCCTAATCCG